>NZ_LQXG01000018.1:0-303578 GCF_001924955.1 Maricaulis sp. W15
CGACGCCGGAAAACCCAAAAAACTCGCCCTCATCGCCGTCGCCCGAAAACTCCTCATAACCCTCAACGCTATCATCCGAGACCAACGCCCATTCCAGGCCTGATCAAAACAGTTGCCCGCCATCCGTCCGGCCTTCGCCGGACATACTGCGGGGATGACAAGTGTACCGGGAAGGAAGGATTGCGCATGCCGTGCTCATCCCGTCGCAAATGACCTGCCGAGAGACAGCATCCCGACCCTTGCCAGGAATCAAAATAGAGTATGCCGAACCCCAGTAATCCACAAAATATAGCGGGATGACGCTTGTGTCACCCGTAACACAGGCCTACCGTCCGTCATGTGTTGTGGTTCACGAGCGTTGTTTCAAACAAGCACTCTGGGGAGACACACATGTCGCTGGACAAAATTCTCTATGCCGTCGCTGCACTCGCCGCGATTGTTTTCGCCTTCATCTCGTTCGAATTCACCGGGCTCATCCTGGCCATTCTCGGCCTGGCTTGCGGCTTCTTCGTGAAGGGTGATCATCGCCGCGGCCTGTTGATCGCCGCGATCTTCCTGATGGCCGGCGGGGCGGGCGCCCTCGGTGGCATTCCGGCCGTCGGTGAGTATCTGACCGCCATCTTCACCAATTACGGCGCCGTACTCGCGGCCGCCTCACTCATGGTTATCGTGATGGCAACAGCCGAGCGTCTCGTGCCAGGCATGTCGGGCGACTGAGACCCGTCAGCCAACCTGACATCCACAGAGCTCCGGGCCGTTCGCCCGGGGCTCTTTTCGTTGGGGCGCGATTGACCTCGCGCCCGCGCCTGCCTAGTCAGCCTTCACCGTTTTGGATCAGGTAACACCGCATGCCCAACGCCCCGACCCGCACCACCCTCACCGTCCAGGCCATGCACGCCATCGACCAGCTGACCGGCGCCGTCGTCCCGCCCGTCCATCCGGCAACGACCTATGCGCGCGGTTCAGACAATCAGCTGATCGGCGAGCAAGATTATCGCCGCCCCTCCGGTCCGACCGAGAAACAGGCGGCGCGGGTCCTGGCAATGCTGGAGGGCGCGCCGGAGGCAAAGCTCTTCTCTTCCGGCATGGCCGCCATCGCGGCGGTGATGGAGAGCGTGCCCACGGGCGGGCATGTGATCGCCCAGACCGAAATGTATTACGGCGCCAAATTGCTGATGCAACGGGCGGCGGAGAAGAAGCGGATATCGCTCAACCTCGTCGCCCCCGGCGACCTGCACGCCCTCACCGCCGCCGCCCGGCCCGACACCGATCTGATCTGGATCGAAAGCCCGGCCAACCCGTCCTGGGCGGTCGTCGATATCGCCAAGACGGCCGATATCGCCCATGCGGTCGGAGCGACACTGGCGGTCGATTCAACCTGCGCCCCGCCCTGCACCACCCAGGCCCTGGCGCTGGGCGCCGATATCGTCATGCATTCGGCAACCAAATACCTCAACGGCCATTCCGATGTGCTGGCCGGCGTTTTGGCGACGCGGGAGGTCAATGAGCGCTGGACCGAGATCGGCGAGATTCACTCCAAGACGGGCGCGGTGCCCGGTGCATTCGAGACCTGGCTTCTGATCCGGGGCCTGCGCACACTCTGGGTCCGCTTCGAGCGGCAAAGTACCAGTGCATTGGCCATCGCCGAGGCGCTGCAGGGCGCGGACGGGCTTGAGGCCGTCCTCTATCCGGGCCTGGCGGACCATCCCGGACATGCAATCGCGGCACGTCAGATGACGAACGGTTTTGGCGGCATGCTCTCGCTGCACATCGCAGGTGGCTACGAGGCCGCGGCCCGTTTTGCGGCGTCGACACGGATCTTCACCCAGGCGACCTCGCTGGGCGGCGTGGAAAGCCTCGTCGAACATCGCAAACCGATCGAGGGGCCGGACAGTCCGGTGGCCGACAATCTGGTGCGGCTGTCAGTCGGACTGGAGGACGCAGCCGACCTGCTCGCCGACATCCGCCAGGCGCTCCGTCACGGGCGGATTTAAAGCCTGTCGACCGCCTGCAACCCAGCCTTACTCACCCAGCTTGATCGCCGGCAGCGACCATTTGAACTGGATCGCGCAGCCGCGCAGGACCAGCGCCAGAAGTGCCGAGCCAAGCGTGACCAGGCTCGCATTGAAGCCCAGCGCCATGCCGCCGACATAGGCCGCCGCCCCGGCCAAGGCGGCGAGCGCATAAATGTCTTCACGCAGGACCAGCGGCACATCATTGACGATGATATCGCGCAGCAGACCGCCAAAGGCCGCACTCATCATCCCGGTCAAAAGCGCGATCGTCCAATGGGCGCCGGCGGCCAGACCGGCCTGGGCACCCAGCACGCAAAAGACCGACAGCCCGATCGCATCGGCCCAGATCAGGGCGGCGCGGCGGGTGGCGATGGCCTGCGCCCAGGGCGAGGTAAAATAGCCCAGCAGCGCGCCGAAGACGGCAACCAGCAGGTATTTCGGTTCGACGATCCAATAGACCGGCAATGAGCCGAGCAGGATGTCGCGCAGCGTTCCGCCACCCATGCCGGTCACCGCGCCGATGATCACCGCTCCAAACGGATCAAGGGATTTGCGTGCCGCCAGCATGCCGCCCGAATAGGCGAAAAAGCCGATGCCAGCATAATCGAGGACGATGAAGAGGAGCTCGATGCTCACGCGCTTTCAGCTCCCGCCTGCGCCCGCTTGAGCGCGCGGCGGGCCTTTTCCAGATCCAGCAGATCGGCGAGGTCACGGGCGCGCCAGGCCGCCGCCATCATCACGCCGCTGACCAGCATCCAGGCCCCGATGATGAAGATCAGCGTATCGAGACGGGCAAAACCGAGGCTTTCCCAAATGCCGGGGTCCAACTCGGAGATGCCGAATACTGCGGCCACAGGGATCGAAACAATGATAAGCGCCGTGGAGCGGAAAATACGCTCGGCCCGCTCGGCATTGAGGCGCGCCCAGTCCGCAAGGAAGATAATTTGCGCCTCATCCAGCCCGCCGAGCAGGCCGAGGCCGAGCTTCCAGTGCCGCGACCGCATCAGCGTACTCATCTGGTCATTGGTCACCTGATAGAGCATCCGCTTGGAAAAGCCTGCAAACACGATCAGGCGCCAGACGGCAAACAATTGGGTCAGCCGTTTCCACACGCCCATCACGACGGGATCATTGGCGATATGGCCCTGCGGTTCGCTCATGCCTCGCTCCCGCCTTTTGGACGCTCCAGCCGCGCAATCAGGCTCGACGTGTCCCAGCGATTGCCGCCCATGGCCTGCACGTCGGCATAGAATTGATCGACCTGGGCTGCGACCGGCAGCGTGGCGCCATTGCGGCGCGCTTCATCCAGCGTGATGCGGAGGTCCTTGCGCATCCAGTCGATGGCGAAGCCATAGTCGAACTTGCCGGCGACCATGGTCTCCCAGCGGTTTTCCATCTGCCAGGATTGGGCCGCGCCCTTGGAGATCGCGTCGATCACCAGGGCTGGATCAAGACCGGCGCGCTGGGCAAAGTGCAGGCCTTCCGACAGGCCCTGCACAATACCGGCAATGCAGATCTGGTTGACCATTTTGCAAAGCTGGCCGGACCCGGCCGGTCCGATCAGGGAAATCGCCTTGGCGTATGCGTCCATGACGCGTTCGGCAGCGGCAAATGTGTCCGCCTCACCGCCGCACATGATGGCGAGCTGTCCGTTCTCGGCACCAGCCTGACCGCCGGAGACCGGCGCATCAATGAAGCCGATACCGGCATCGCGTGCTTCAATGTCCAGCTCGCGGGCCAGTTCCGCCGAGGCCGTGGTGTGGTCAACCAGAACCGATCCCGGCTTCATCGCGGGTATCGCCTGTTCGGCGACAAGCCGTACATCGGGATCATCGCCAAGGCACATCAAGACGAAATCAGCGTCGCCGACCGCGGCCTCCACCGTATCAGCGGCAACGCCAGGATGCCGCGACGCCCAGTCCGTGGCCTTGCCGGCGGTGCGGTTCCAGACCGTCACCTGATGACCGGCAGCCGCGAGATGTCCGGCCATCGGGTAGCCCATTACGCCCAGACCCAAAAACGTACAGCGTGCCATTGCGCTCTCCCCAATCATCTCGCCCCTTGCTAGTCTTCTCGCGAATGGGGAGCAAGTCATCATGATCAAACGTGTTCTGCGCTATCTCGGCTGGGCGGTCGGAGGACTTGTCGCGCTTGTCCTCGTTGGCGCCCTGATCTTTGCCAACCGGCTCTATGCCTCCCTGCCCCAGACGACCGGCACGATGGAAATGGCCGGGCTTGAGGCCGAGGCCAGCATCGTGCGTGACGGGTATGGCGTGCCGCACATCTTCGCGCAGACCGATCATGACGGGTTTTATGCCATGGGGGTGGCCCACGCCCAGGACCGGCTCTGGCAGATGGAAATCACCCGCCGCGCCCTGCGTGGCAGACTGGCGGAAATCCTCGGCGAACCCGGTCTCGACACCGATATTTTCTTCCGCACGATGGGACTGGGCGCGGCGGCCGACACAGCCGTCGAAAATCTGCCCGCCGATGTCCGGGCCGCGCTGCAGGCCTATGCCGATGGCGTCAATGCGGTCATGGCAGCGCCCGGCTTCGTGCCGCCACCGGAATTCCAGATCCTGATGTTTGCACCGGAACCCTGGCAGCCGGCCGACACCGTTGTGGTTTACAAGGCGATTGCGCTCGACCTGTTCGGCAATGCGTTCCAGGAACCGGCAATGGCAGCCCTGGTTGACCATCTGGGCGAACAGCGCGCCGCCGAATTCATTGGCCGCTATCCCGATGACGCGCCGCGCTCGCTGAGCATGGCCGATATCGGTATCGAGGCGACCGACTTGCCGCCGGCGCAGGAGCCCGCGCCCATGGTGGGGCCTGAAGACACTGGTCGCGACGGCTCGAACAATTGGGTTCTGGCCGGGTCGCGGACCACAAGCGGCCTGCCAATCCTCGCCAATGACCCGCATCTGGGCCTCGCAGCTCCGGCGATCTGGTATCTGGCTCGCCTGACCACGCCGAACGGCTCCGTTGTCGGCGCCACCCTGCCCGGCACACCTTTTGTCACCCTGGGCCGCACCGATGAGATCGCCTGGGGCTTTACCAATACCGGACCCGATGTCGGTGACCTTCACCCGGTTACCGAAGCCGATGTAACCGGTCAGCGCGAGGAGCATATCCGCGTGCGCTTTGGCGAGGACGTGATCATCCAGCGCCGCGAAACCGCGACCGGCCCTGTGCTCGACCCGAAAAATTTCAATTATCCCGTGCCCGAAGGCAGCGATTTCTTCGCGCTTCAGTGGATGCTCGACGAACCCGATGACGCCACGACCGGCGTCGGCTTGCACATTATCGAGGCCGATGACTGGGACGGTTTTGTTGCCGCTGTTCGCGGCTTTGTCGCCCCGCAGCAGAACATGGTCTTCGCCGACCGCGACGGTGATATCGGCTTTTACGCACCGGCCCGTATCCCGGTCCGCGACGAGGCCGGCAATTGGGTCTCCACCATCCCCTTCGAGGAGCTGCCGCACACGCTGAACCCGGACCGCGGCTTCGTCGCCACCGCCAACAACAAGATCGTGCCGGACGATTACCCGCACTACATCACGTCGGAATGGTATGGCGTGTCACGCATCCGCCGGATTTACGAGGGCATCGAGGAGCAGCCCGTCCACGATCTCGACAGCATGCAGGCGCTGCAGATCGATACGGTCAGCGACACCGCCCGCCGTCTCCTGCCGGTCCTGCTCGAGGCCGAACCAAGCAGTGAAGCAGGCCGGGCCGCCCTCGCCCTGTTGGCGGACTGGAATGCCGACATGGCCGTCGATCGGCCCGAACCGCTGATCTATTCCGCCTGGATGCGACAGCTCAGCCAGGACATTTATGGCGACGAGTTGGACGCCCTGATGCCACGCTGGCACGGCGACCGGCGTGTTTTCATGATGGATGTCCTGACCGGCGATCTGGGCCATTGGTGCGACAATCCAGGCGTGGCACGCACCGTGACCTGCCAGGACCTGACCGGGCCGGCTCTGGATCAGGCGATGTCAGCAGCCATGGCCGACTATGGCGATGATTTCACGGCCTGGCGCTGGGGTGATGTGCACTATGCCCGCCACGCCCACCGGCCCTTCTCGGACTTCCCGGTCCTGTCGGACTGGTTCACCATCACCACGCCGGTGCCGGGCGACGGGTCGACGGTCAATGTCGCCCACTACTCTTACCGCTCGCCGGGATATGATGTGTTCCATGGCGCCTCCTACCGGGCGCTCTACGACATGGCGGCACCGGACGCGTCGCGCTTCATGATCACGACAGGACAGTCCGGCAATGTGATGTCACGCCATTATGATGATCTGGCCCCGCTGTGGGGACGCGGTGAATACATCACCATTCCGACTGGTTGGACGCTGGAGACCATGCCCGAAGGCCTGTCCGTGCTGACCCTTCAGCCCGGCTCGCAATAGGTCGAGCGGTAAAAGACCAGGGCGGGCGCGTCGCGGGGTTCGTCGAACGCCATCACCCGGCCGACCATGATGTCATGGTCGCCGCCGGGATGGACGGCGTCCGCCTGGCAGGTGAAGCGGGCCACGGCACCATCGATCAACGGCACCAGATCGCCGCTCCAACCGGTGCGGCAGGCGACGAGATCAGCTTCCAGCGCACAGGCATGCGCCAACCCGGCCTGATCGGCCGCCAGGACATTGATACCCCAATGGGTCGCTTGCTCGAAAATGCCGTAGCGCTCGGTCGATGTCTCGATCGACCACAAGACCAGCGGCGGGTCCAGCGAAACCGAGGCGAAGGAATTCACCGTCATGCCGAGCGCCTTGCCGTCGACAAAGGCGGTGACAATGGCAACGCCAGTCGGGTAGCGCCCAAGCGCGTCGCGGAAAGAGCGGCTGTCGACCACGGCAAGTCCTCATCTGTTCCAGATCGGTTCGGGTTTTGAAACCGGACCTTAACGCTAACGGTCTACAAGACGCCTAGGTAAGTAAACAAGGTGGGTGGACATGGCAGCCTCTGATCGGCCGATTGTCATCAAGAAAGTCATCAAGGGCGGCGGCGGCGGCCATCATGGCGGCGCGTGGAAAGTCGCCTATGCCGACTTCGTCACCGCGATGATGGCTTTCTTCCTGCTGATGTGGCTGATCAACACCACCACGCCCGAGCAAAAGCGCGGCATTGCCGACTATTTCGCGCCCGCCAGCGTATCACCGTCGAACTCCGGTTCCGGCGCCCCGCTTGCCGGCACATCGCCGGGTGATGATGGCGTCCAGGGCTCCGGCGACAGCTCGATGCGCCAGCGCCTGGCCCCGACTGCACCACAACTCAATGACCGTGACCGCCAGCAATCACCGGAGGGCTCGCCGGAAGCGGTCGAGAGCGAATCCACGGTGATGGCCACCGCCATGGCCGAAGCGCGCCAACGCCGCGATGCAGCCGAACTGCATTCAGCCGCCATGTCGCTGCGCCAGGCGATGCAGGACATGCCGGAGCTGGCAGAATTGTCCAATCACGTCCTGATTGACGAAACGCCGGAAGGCCTGCGTATCCAGCTGGTCGACCAGGAAGGTCGGCCGATGTTTGACCCGGGTGCCGTCACGCCCAATGAGCGGGCCATCACCCTCCTGCGCGCCGTTGCCCGGATCGCGGAACGCCTGCCCAACCGCTTGTCGATCGCCGGCCACACCGACAGTGCGCCCTCGGCACCGGGCGCGGACTACACGAATTGGGAACTCTCGGCCGACCGCGCCAACGCCTCCCGCGCCGTTCTGCAGCGCGCCGGCATCACCGATGACCGCATTTACGAGGTGCGCGGCAAGGCCGGCTCGGAACCACTCTATCCGGACGATCCCTACATGCCCGGCAATCGCCGCATCTCGGTCGTCCTTCTGCGTGAAGCGCCGGTCCTGCCCAGCGGGCATGAACTCTAGCCGCCAGAAAACTGCCCTGCGAGCTTGTCGAAGGCCTGCATCCAGCCGCCTTCACCCGCGCTGCCTGCCGGAACGCCGACGTGGACCATCGTCATCAGGGTCTGGTCGCCGCTTTGCGTCAGTTCGACGATGACCTCGGTGACGTCAGGACTGCCCTCCGGCATGCCCATGGATTGCGGTGACAAGATATTGCCCTCCGCATCACACATGCTTTCCGTGTAGCGCAGGCGGCGCGGCGCCGAAATTTCCGTGAAGACGCCTGTGAACCACAGGCTCATCGTCCGATCCGGACGCTGCATCTCCATACAGATTTTCCGTATTCCGCCGACTTCCAAGTCCATGTGAGCAAACGGAACAGAAAAGCCCATCGGCCCGTACCATTGCTTGAACAAGTCCGGATCGGTCCACATTTTCCACACCGTCTCAAGCGGCGCATCGAAACGCCGTTCGATTTTCACCCAGTCCTTCACATCAGTCATCGGCCTTGCCTTTCATGGTTTCAATGGCGCGGGTCATGGCGTCGAACCTTGCCTGCCAGATATGCCGGTATTGGTCGGCCCAGCCCGCGACCGCCTCAAGCGGCTCCGGCTCCAGATGGCAGGGCCGGAACTGGGCCCGTTTGCCCCGGGAGATGATACCGGCCGCCTCCAGCACGCGCAGGTGTTTGGAGATCGCCGGCAAACTCATATCGAAGGGCTCTGCCAACTCGTTGACCGTCGCGTCCTGCTCGGCAAGCCGGGCCAGTATCTGCCGGCGAACAGGATGCGCCAGGGCGCCGAACACGGCGTCGAGAGGGTCAGAATCAGCCATGCCCACAAATTAAACTAATTAGTTAATTAATCAATTGGTTTATTTTTACTGGGCGCGCCACAATGGCAACGAGGCCGGACAAGCCACGCATGCCGCCCCAGCAGCCCTGGCAGGAAAACCGTATCGACCTGCAACTCGTCACATGAAAGGCTTCGCAAGCGCCCAAGCCACATGCTAGCGTTTTGCATGGACATATCGGGTCCATGGATTCCAACAAATCGCGATGATTGAATCAGCGTCACTTGATGCGTGGCAAATGTGGGCAATTCTCGGCGGGTTATCGCTGGCGATTGCCTTTTATGTCTGGGACCGCTTCCCGATCGAGATCGTTTCGGCCTCGATCGTGGCAGTCCTGATGGCCTTCTTCCATCTCTTCCCGCTGGAGACGAGCAACCCCACGACAGCAGACCTGCTGGCCGGTTTTGCCAATCCGGCCCTGATCACCATTCTGTGCTTGTTGATCGTCGGCCAGGGCATTTTCCAGACCGGCGCCATGGAAGGCCCGACCCAGCGGCTGCTCAACGCCTACGACCAGCACCCCAAGGCGACGCTGGTGGGAATGTTCGCCTTCGTCTTCGTGATCAGTGCCTTCATCAACAACACGCCGGTTGTGGTGATGTTCGTGCCGATCCTCGTGGCGATCGCCAAGCGGATGGAGAAAAGCCCGTCCAAACTTCTGATCCCGCTGAGTTATATGTGCATTCTGGCCGGTATGACGACGCTGATCGGCTCGTCGACCAACCTGCTTGTGGCCGACACGCTGATGAATGTGACCGGCGAACAGCTGGCATTTTTCAGCCCGTCGATTCCCGGCCTTTTCCTGGCTGCGGTCGGCATTGTCTACATCATCTTCATCCTGCCCCACCTGCTGCCCGATCGCGCGTCGATGGAAAGCGAGATCGCCGGCGCAGGCGGCAAGCAATATATCGCGCAACTGGACGTCACCAGCGACCACCCGCTGGTTGGCAAGAAGCCGGTCGCCGGCATGTTCGCGGACCTGCCCGACATGACTGTCCGGATGATCCAGCGCGGCGAGCACGCCCTGCTCCCACCCTTCGACCAGATCGAGTTGAAGGCCGGGGATTTGGTGATCGTCGCTGCCACCCGGCAAACCCTGACAAACCTGCTGGCCAAGCGTGCCGATTTCATGCGCGGCATGCTGGAAGCCTCCGGTCCGGGCGACAATCCGACACCCGGCGACAATCTGGTGATGGCCGAAGCCGTCGTGGCGCCGGGGTCACGTGTCATTGGCCGCACCATCCAGCAGATCGGCTTTCGTCATACGACCGGCTGCGTTGTGCTCGGAATCCAGCGCCGCTCGCGCATGATCCGCTCGCGCATGGGCGAAATCCGCCTTGAGGCCGGTGACACACTCCTCCTGTTCGGCGCTTCCGGCTCGCTGCGCAGCCTGCGCGCCGACCGCGATCTGCTGGTCATGGAATGGGCCACCACATCGCTGGCCGATCCAAGACGCGCCAATTTCGCGCGTGCCATTTTCGGCGGGGTGGTGATCACCGCCGCGACCGGCATCCTGCCAATCATCCTCGCCTCCTTCCTCGGCGCCGTGGGAATGATCGTGGCCGGTTGTCTCAATACCCGCCAGGCGGCGCGCGCTTTTGACATGCGGGTCTACCTGTTGATTGGCTCGGCCATTGCACTGGGCACGGCCCTGCAAGTAACCGGCGGTGCTGACCTGCTGGCGACGGGCGTGGTTTCAGTTTTCGCGCCGTTCGGACCGATCGTCCTCATGTCAGCGCTCTTCCTGCTGGTCGCTGTACTGACCAATGTCCTGTCGAACAGCGCCACGGCCATCCTGTTCACCCCGATCGCGGTGGGTGCTGCCAACCAGATCGGGGCCGATCCGACACTCTTCGCGCTAACCGTGCTTTTTGCGGCCAACACCTGCTTTGCCACACCAATCGGCTATCAAACCAACCTACTCGTCATGGGGCCGGGTCATTACCGCTTTGCCGACTATTTGCGCGCCGGTACGCCGATGGTGGTTCTGTTCTGGATTGCTTTCACCGTCTATGTCAGCCTGCTCCATGTCTTCGGCATGGCTTAGGTCATGGTCGATCCTTCGAGCGGAAAGAGGCGAATGGCGTGACACACCCGTTTGCGACACGGCAAATCCCCTTCTTCCTGACGGCGTCCGGGCCGTGCCCCTATCTGCCGGGTCGGTTTGAACGCAAGGTCTTCACACGAATCGAGGTCAGTGAGGGTCCGGCTCTCAATGACGCCCTGACCCATGCCGGCTTTCGCCGTTCCCAAGGCGTGCTCTACCGCCCGGCCTGTGAAGCCTGCGATGCCTGCAAATCAGTGCGCATCGATGCCGAGGCCTTCGACTGGAAGCGGCGCTGGCGCAAGATTCTCAACCGCAATGACGATTTGCACGTATCGATCGATCAGCAGACCGCGACGATGGAACAGTTCGACCTGCTCTCACGCTATCTCGACAGTCGCCACGGCGATGGCGACATGGCCGGCATGTCGTTTGGCGAATACGTGATGATGGTCGAGGAAGGTGCCCAGCGCACCCATGTCACCGAATATCGTGACGGGCACGGCGTGCTGCGTGCGGCCGCCCTCACCGATGTCCTCAAGGACGGCTTGTCGCTGATCTACAGCTATTTCGATCCCGACTGGGATCGTCGCAGCCCGGGCGCCTACATGATCCTCGACGCTGTCCGCCAGGCGGAATTGGCCGGCCTGCCCTTCGTCTATCTAGGCTATTGGGTGAGCGAGAGCCGCAAGATGAATTACAAGGCGCAATACCAGCCGCTGCAAGTTTTGACGCCCTCGGGCTGGCAGCCGCATGCCGAACTCGCTAACCATGAGGACGAGGACGAATACGACGATTTCGACTGACCAAAAGCGTGCAGCGAAATCCCGGGGGAGACAGACATGGATCGACGCACATTCATCAGCGGCGGCGCCGTCGCTGCGGCCACGGTTGCCACGGCCTGCGGTGAAGCCGGGCAGGACACGTCCGGCGGCCCGGCGGCGCCGAACATCAATCGCGGCGTCACCCGCCTGCGCATGGTCACCACCTGGCCAGCCAATTTCCCGGGCCTGGGCACGGCCGCCAATAATGTCGCCGATTATATCAACCGCATGTCGGGCGGATCGCTGGAAGTGCGGGTCTATGCCGCCGGCGAGATCGTCTCGGCCTTCGAGGCCTTTGATGCCGTCTCCGAAGGCACCGCCGACATGTATCACGGCGCCGAATACTACTGGCAGGGCAAGTCGCCGGCCTTCAACTTCTTCACCGCCGTGCCGATGGGCATGACCGCTTATGAGATCATGGGCTGGGTCGAGACCGGTGGTGGTCAGGCTCTGTGGGACGAGTTGTCGGCCCAGTTCAACATCAAGCCCTTCCAGGCCGGCAATTCCGGTCACCAGATGGGTGGCTGGTTCAAGCGCGAGATCAATTCACTGGAGGACTTCCGCGGCCTGCGCATGCGTATCCCCGGCCTCGGCGGCAATGTGCTGCGCGAGTTGGGCGGCGCGGCGGTGACCCTGTCCGGCGGCGAGATCTATCCGGCCCTGCAATCGGGCGCGATTGACGGTACCGAATGGGTCGGTCCGTGGAATGACCTCGCCTTCGGCTTTTATCGCGAAGCGCCCTATTATTACGGCCCGGGCTTCCACGAGCCGGGCTCCTGCCTCGGTGTCGGGATCAACAAGACAGTCTGGGACGGTCTGGCCAGCGACCATCAGGCGATCATCGCCTCGGCCTGTCGCACGGCCAACAATATCTCGATCGCCGAATTCCAGTACCAGAATGGCCTCGCGCTCGACGTGCTGGTCAATGAGCACGGTGTCGAGCTGCGCCAATTCTCCGACGAAATCTGGACCCGGATCGGCGAAATCTCCGAACAGGTCGTCGCCGACACCGGCAATGCCGATGACATGACCCGCCGCGTTTATGAAAGCTATCTGGCGGCGCGTGACACCATGCGCAGCTGGGGCCGAATCTCCGAAATGCCCTACATGGTCCAGCGCGAGCGGGTCCTGGGCCGCTGATCATGCGCAAGGGTGACGGTCTTCTGCTGGCGCTGATCGCCCTGTCGCTGGGCCTGATGCTGGTCGACATGGCGACCGGCGGCAATGTGTCGGATTGGTCCCGCGCGCATCTGCCCGGGTTGGCCCAATCGGCCGGCGGCTGGATCGGCCGGATCGGTGTCTGGCTGTCGCCCCTCCTCCTGCTGCCACTGTTATCGGGCGTGCTGGGACGTTTTGTGGCATTGCCGACCTCGCTCTGGTCGCTCGGAAGCCGGGCCGTCGACCTGATCGACAGCCTGACCGAGCAGATCGCCGGAGCGGCGCGCTGGTTCGCGCTCGGCTTGGTGCTGGCAACCGCGATCATCGTCATCCAGCGCTATGTTTTCGGCTATGCCTCGACCAAGCTGGCCGAGAGCGTGATCTACATGCATGCTGGCCTTTTCCTCTTGTCCTCCGGCAGCGCGCTCCTGCATGGCGCTCATGTCCGGGTCGATGTTTTCTTCGCCAAGATGAGCGAGCGCGGGAAAGCCTGGGTCGATCTCCTGGGGACGTATCTCGCCTTGATGCCGATGAGCGCACTCATCCTGTGGTCCTCGACCGGTTATCTGGGGTCGACCTGGCGCATCCTGGAAAGTTCACGCGAAAGCGATGGACTGGCCTTCGTCTTTCTCCTGAAAACCGCCATCCCGCTCTTTGCCATCCTGATGATCCTGCAGGGGTTTTCCATGGCCGCCCGGGCTGCGATGACGCTGGCCGGACAAGCCTCGCCGGCCCTGCCGGCGACCGGCGCGCGGGAGGTCTGAGTCATGGCCCTGTTCATCGAACTCCTGCCCTTCGCGATGTTTCTCGCAGCCTTTGCCGCCCTTTTGCGCGGCTATCCGGTTGCCTTCACCCTCGCCGGCGTCGCCCTCGCCTTTGCCCTGATCGGCATGGCCATCGGCGAGTTCGACCCGATCCATTTCCGCGCCTTCCCGCAACGCATCTACGGCAATCTGATGGAGATGGACCGCTCCATCCTCGTCGCCGTGCCGCTCTTCGTCTTCATGGGCGTGATGCTGGAAAAATCCAAGATCGCTGAGGAACTGCTCGAAGCGATGGGCGCCCTCTTCGGCACGATGCGCGGCGGGCTGGGCATTTCCGTGGTCATCGTCGGCGGCCTGCTGGCGGCCTCGACCGGGATTGTCGGCGCGACGGTGGTGACGATGGGGCTTTTGTCACTGCCGACCATGCTCAAGCGCGGCTATGACCCGGCCCTCGCAACCGGCACGATTGCCGCCTCGGGCACGCTGGGCCAGATCATCCCGCCCTCCATCGTGCTGGTCCTGCTCGGCGATCAAATATCGAACGCCTACCAGGAAGCCCAGCGCGCCCAGGGCATCTTCTCACCGGACATTGTCTCGGTCGGTGACCTGTTCGCCGGCGCGCTCATCCCCGGCATCCTGCTGGTGACGCTCTATATCGGCTACCAGATCGTGATGGCGATCATGAAGCCCGACAGCGCTCCCGCCGCACCGGCGGAAGGCGAAGTCTCGATCGCCGGCCTGATGCATGCGCTGGTGCCGCCACTGGCGCTAATCATCGGCGTGCTCGGATCGATCCTCACCGGGCTGGCAACCCCAACAGAGGCGGCCGGTGTCGGCGCAGTCGGGGCAACCTTCATCGCGGCCGCGCGCAATGCCGGGCGCGACAGCAATCCCAGGCTTGGCCAGATCGTCAGCTATCTCGGCCTCGCCGCCCTGCTCGGCCTGATCGCCTTGGTCGTGTTTGCCAATATCGGCGCCGAGCGCCGCCTCTATGTCACGGATCTGGGGACGCTGGGCGGCCTTGTGACCGGCGTCCTGGTGACCCTCACCCTGCTCGGCGCCGGCTGGAGCCTGGTCCGGCTGAAGCGCTCCGGCGTGCTCGACGAGGTGATGAGCTCGACCGCCATGATCTCGGCCATGGTCTTCGTGATCCTGATCGGCGCCTCGCTGTTCTCGCTGATCTTCAGGGAGCTGGGTGGCGATGACACCGTGGCCGCTGCGCTCGAGGCGGTTCCGGGCGGCGTGTTCGGCGCCGTCGCCGTGGTCATGCTGGTCATGTTCATCCTAGGCTTCTTCCTCGACTTCATCGAGATCACCTTCGTGGTGGTGCCGATCGTCGCGCCGATCCTGTTGATGATGGGCGTCGACCCGGTCTGGCTTGGCGTGCTGATGGCGATGAATTTGCAGACCAGCTTTTTGACGCCGCCCTTCGGTTTTGCACTCTTCTATCTGCGCGGCGTGGCACCCAAAGCGGTCAAGACCACCGACATCTATCGCGGCGCCATTCCCTTTGTGATCATCCAGATCCTGGCCATCATCGCCGTCGCCATTTTCCCATGGCTGGCCACCGGCCTGCCGGAGTGGCTGTACGGATAGGAGAGCCGGCATGACCCCGCTCCGCAAACTGGAACTCCAGCGCGGCTTCATTGCCGCCCTCGCCCTGATCATTTCGGGCATCTTCCTGTGGATGATCCGCGACTATCTCGCGGCGCTTTTCCTGGCCGGCGTGGTGACGCTTTTCCTGGCCAGACCGCATGACTGGCTGTCCACCAAGCTGGGTGAGCGCCGCGGCCTTGCTGCCGGCCTGCTGGTCGCCGGGGCTGTCCTGGCCTTCGTCATCCCCGCCGCCATTTTGATGGGCATTGTCGCCGAGCAGGCGATCGATGTGACCGGCATGGTCACACCCTGGGTGCAGGACCAGGTCAGCCAGATCCGCCAGGACGGGCTGGACGGCCTGCCTGACTGGCTGCCCTTCCGTGATGAGATGATCGAATACCAGGCCTCGATTACCGCCCAGATCGGCAATCTGGCCGGCACGGTCGGCCGCGTCCTGGTCAATTCCCTGCGCGCCGGCACGGGCGGTTTCCTGGTCGCGACTCTGAACTTTTTCATTCTTGTCTACGCGCTCTTCTTCTTCCTGATTACCGGCCGCCAGGCAGCGCGCTCTGCCGTGACCCTGCTGCCGATGACTGTGGAGTCTCGTGACCTGTTGGCCGAACGTGCGGTCTCGACCATTCGCGCCACGGTGAAGGGCTCCTTCCTGATCGCGCTGGTGCAAGGCGGGTTGACCGGAGTCGGCCTGTTCGTGGCCGGTGTGCCGGGTTCGATCTTCTGGGCCGCGGTCGCCGCCCTGCTCTCCATCATCCCGATGATCGGACCGCCGCTGATCTGGATGCCGGCCGCCATATGGCTGGGTGCCACCGGCCACCCCTTCGCCGCCGCCGGTCTGGCTGCCTGGGGTGCCATTGTGGTCTCGACCTCGGACAATGTCCTGCGGCCCATCCTGGTCGGCAAGGACGCCAAGATGTCCGATCTGATGGTGTTGATCTCGACGCTCGGCGGGCTGACCCTGTTCGGCGCCGTCGGCATCATCATCGGCCCGGTCATCGCGGCCCTATTCACCTCGGTCTGGTTCATTTTCCGAGAGAGCTTTGCGGGGCTGCTCGAGGATGCGGAGGCGGAAGAGGAAACCCTCGAGGAAAACCAGGACGAGATCGCACCACCGGACAGCGGGTCCGGTCCCGACGCCTCGAACAAACCGGTGACGGACTGACCCGTCAGCTCTCGCCGGTCCGGTCGAAACCCGCCTCAACCTCGCGCAGGAAACGGCTGACCTCGCGCATGCTGAGCGAGGCCGCCAAGGCATCGCATTCCAGCCGGGCCGTGTCGGAGTAATAACCCCGCATGGCGGAAATCGCGGTGCGATGGGCCGCAATATCGCCGGGCGGCGCGGCCCGCAAAAGCGCCTTGAACTCGGACAGGGCTTCGCGATCACTCGCGGTCGGCATTTCCAGCGCCGCAAACAAGGCGTCGACATAGTCAAGATAGAGTTCAGGCCGATTGCCGACGTGGTCCGGTGCGTGGCCGTCGAACAGATGGCCATAGGTTTCGCCATAGGCCTGACCAACCGGATTGGTATGGGCATAGCTGTCGCCCAGCGCATGGATCAAAAAGCCGGTCTGCCAGGAGGCCCGGGCTTCGGACCGGTTGCGCGCTTCAATCATGTTGGCCAGATCGAGCCGGCGTTGCGCAACGGCGGCCGGGTCCCCGCCATGCAGCGAATGCAGGACGGCATTGATCCGGTGCCGATAACCCCAGGCTCCGAATGAGGCCCAGACGCTGACCTGCGGCGCCGCATAGCGCATCGCCAGATCGTCGGCGGCCTGGTTGAAGAAGGCCAGCCGGGCCGCATCTTCGGAGCCATGCCCGGCGAGACGGGCAATCACATAGGTCGTCTCCTGATGCCCGTCACGCTGGTATTTCGGCTGAACATGGGCCTCCAGGCAATTGGGATTGAGGCTGCGATAGCCCGGCGTCGAGCAGGCCGCGAGCGCGGTGAGTGACACCAGTGCGGCCGTGCGAAGCAGAAATTTCATGTGGTTCGTCCCCCGGGCGTGAAGCGCCCTTTCGGGGAGGTTAGAGGGTGGGGCCGCTTCTGCCAAAGGATTGCCGCCTACTGCATGAAACACGTTCCCAACACTGCACCCATGGTCCAGCCATTTCGGTAAGTTCGCACTGCGCAGCGTGCAGGACTGATCCATAGATCGCTTGTCAGCCAGCAAGCCGCATCCTGTTTTCCAGCTCAAGGGTGAAACCGCGAAGCGGCCGCTGCGCGGCCCTTGACCTGGAAAACAGGATGCGGCGACGTCTCGGCAAGCGATTTAGGGACAGTTGCGCGCCCGGGCGCGATCAATGAACCATTTCTGCCTCGCCCTAGACCTCAGGCACAGCACTCACCGGCACGCGCCGCTTGCCGCCGGCGTGTTCGACCAGCATCTCGATGCGTTTTTCAATCGGCGGGTGGGTGGCGAAAACGCCCATGAAGCCGGACTTCGGATTTTCGATAAACATCTCGCGGACTTCGTCCGGTGAGTCCTCGATGTCGGAATTCCCGGAAATCTTCTCCAGCGCCGAGATCATGGCGTCAGGATTTCGGGTCAGCTCGACGGCGCCGGCATCGGCCATGTATTCGCGGCGGCGCGACAGGGAAAAGCGGATCATGATAGCGAGGAAATAGGCCACGGCGATGATCGCAATGGCGATCACGATGACCAGCCCGCCGCCGCGTCCGCCCGAACGGCGGTCGCCACCTGCGCGCATGCCCATCCAGAACATGCGGCGAAACATGATCTCGGCGACAAAGGAGATGATGCCGACAAAGATGATCGAGATGACCAGCAATCGCACATCCTGATGCCGGATATGCGAAAGCTCGTGAGCCAGGACGGCCTCCAGCTCGGCCTTGTTGAGCCGCTGCATCAGACCGCGGGTCACAGTGACCGTATATTGCCCCTCGCGGACACCCGAGGCGTAGGCATTGAGCGCACCGCTTTCGATCACGGCCAGTTTCGGCATGGTCAGCCCGCGTGAGATGCACAGGTTTTCCAGCAGATTATAGAGTTCCGGCTCGTCCTTCCGCGTCACCGAATGCGCACCGGTCGCGGCATTGATCATGGCCTGATGGCCAAACCAGGCGATGATGAACCAGACACCGGCAATCCCCAGTGACCAAGCCGCGATCATCGGCAAGCGGGAGATTTCCGACGTCAGGAAATTAGTCCCGCCCCCGTCCTTGCCGGCTTGCGGATAGGACGGGTCGCCAAATCCGGTCATCAGGATCGTCAGGGCATAGCCAATGGCGATCAGAAGCACCGGAAAGGCGGCGAGCAGGAAAACCGACCGCAGATTATTGTTCCAGATATGGGTGCGGAGCCCTGTTGCGCCGCCCAACATGACTTAGAACTGCACCTTCGGAGCGCCGCGTTCGGCTTCACCGACTTCGAAATATTCGCGCTGTTTGAAGCCCATCGAATTGGCAATCACCACGGCCGGGAATTGCTCGGTCGAGGTGTTGTACTCGTTGACGGCGTTGTTGAAGAAGCGGCGGGCGGCAGCGATCTTGTTTTCCAGATCGGACAGCTCGGCCTGGAGCTGCATAAAATTCTGGTTGGCCTTGAGGTCGGGATAGGCTTCCGACAGGGCGAACAGCTGGCGCAGCGCACCGGACAGCATGTTCTCGGCGCCGGCCAGATCCTTCACCGAGGTCGCATCAATCGCGGTCTGGCGCGCCTTGATGACGTTTTCCAGCGTCTCTTTCTCATGGCTGGCATAGCCCTGGACGGTGCTGACCAGATTGGGCACGAGATCATGGCGCTGTTTCAGCTGGACATCGATATCGCCCCAAGCCTGGTTGCAGGTCTGCCGCAGCGCGACCAGCCGGTTGTAGACCATGACCAGAAACACGCCGAGGGCGATGATCACGAGCAAAAGAATGAGGCCGGTATCCATGCCTGTCTCTCCTTGAGGGGCAAAACTGAAACAAACCCAACGCCCGGACCGGGCGCTGCGCTTTCAAATCACTACCTATTCCGCTTTCGCCTGTGAAGCGAGGAATTCCGAACCGCGGGGCGAAAAACGGAGCGAGCGCGGGAAACCGCGCGGCGCCATCTTGCCAGCCTGGGCCCGTTTGGCGGTCCATAACAACCAGTCATCCAGATTGAAGCGGCGACCGGCACCGTCGAGCCAGGTCAGCCCGTCTTCGGCATTGAACACGGTGGCGTCGGCCAGCTTGGCCCCCTTGCCGCCCAGAAGGCGCACCCCCTTGCCGCGGCTCATGACCGGGATTTCCTCCAGTTCGAAGACCAGAAGCTTCTTGTTCTCGCCGATCAGGGCGACGCGATCGCCAGTCGCCGGAATACACAGGAAGGCCTCGTCGCCCTCAGCCAGGTTGAGGATCTGCTTGCCGCCCTTCTTCAGGGCCAGGCAATCCTTCTCTTGGACGCGGAAACCGGAATTGCCATCGGATGCCACCAGAAGCGTGCGTTCGGGGTCATATTTGAACAGGCCGATCGGGGCGGCATCGTCAGGCAGGTCGACATGCAGTCGCACCGGCTCGCCATGACCGCGACCACCGGGCAGTTTGGACGCTTCCAGCGTGTAGAATTTGCCATCGGTGGCGAACATCAACAATCGGTCGGTCGTCTCGCATTTGACCGCGAAGGCGGACTTGTCGCCCTCCTTGAACTTCAGCTCGGTGACATCGTTGATATGGCCCTTCAGCGCCCGCACCCAGCCGCGCTCGGACAGGACGGCGGTGATCGGTTCGCGGACCACAAAGGCTTCAATCGGCGCTTCACCGGATATTTCGGGCGCCTTGTCGAACACGGTGCGACGTTTGCCCAGAGGTGTGGTCTCGGCATAAATCTCGCCCAGATGAACCACTTCGCTGCGGACCTTGTCCCATTGCAGCGCGGTCGACCCGATCAATTCTTTCAGCGTCTTGCGCTCGCCGCGAAGATTCTCGTCCTCCTTGCGGATTTCCAGCTCTTCCAGCTTGCGCAAGGCGCGCAGGCGCATGTTGAGGATGGCTTCGGCCTGACGCTCGGTCAGCTCGAAATGGGCCATCAGCTTGGCCTTGGGCTCATCCTCGAAGCGGATGATGCGGATCACCTCATCGAGATCGGCATAGACGATGAGATAGCCGGCCAGCACTTCCAGCCGATCCTCGACCTTGGCCAGACGCGTCGTGGCCCGGCGGACCGCGACCTCGCGGCGATGCTCGAGCCAGATTTGCAGCACTTCGCGCAGACTCATCACCCGTGGCACGCCGTTCGGGTCGAGCACATTGAGGTTCAGCGAGACGCGGGTTTCCAGATCGGTCAGCTTGAACAGGCTCTCCATGAGCATGTCCGGATCGACCAGCTTGGATTTCGGCTCGAGCACGAGGCGGATATCCTCGGTACTCTCATCGAGCACATCATCGAGCAGCGGCAGTTTCTTGGCGTCCATCAACTGGGCGATGCGTTCGACCAGCTTGGATTTTTGCACCAGATACGGGATCTCGGTGACCACGATGCGCCACATGCCGCGGCCGATATCTTCCTTCTCCCACTTGGCCCGCACGCGGAAGCCGCCGCGCCCGGTCTCATAGGCGGAACGGATCGCTTCGGGCGGTTCGACAATCGTGCCGCCGGTCGGCAGGTCCGGCCCCTTGATATGTTTCAGCAGCGCTTCGGTTTCGGTCTCCGGATTGTCGATCAGCGTCATCGCGGCGGCGCAGATCTCGGCGACATTGTGCGGCGGAACCGAGGTCGCCATGCCGACAGCAATACCGGTCGAGCCATTGGCCAGGAGGTTGGGGAAAGCGCCGGGCAGGACCAGCGGTTCACGCTCGGAGCCGTCATAGGTCTCCTCGAAATCAACCGTGCCCTGGTCGATATCCTGCAGCAGCAGTTCCGCCGCCTTGGTCAGACGGGCTTCGGTGTAACGCATGGCGGCCGCGCCATCGCCGTCGATATTGCCGAAATTGCCCTGCCCTTCGACCAGGGGATAGCGCGAGGCAAAATCCTGGGCCAGGCGGACCAGCGCCTCATAGACCGACTGGTCGCCATGCGGGTGGTATTTACCGATCACGTCACCGACCACACGGGCCGACTTCTTGAACGCCTGGTCCGGGTTCAGCTTCAGCTCACGCATGGCGTAGAGAAGACGCCGGTGGACCGGTTTCAGGCCATCGCGGGCATCGGGCAGCGCCCGCTGGGTGATCGTCGAGAGCGCATAGGCGAGATATCGCCGGGACAAGGCCTCGTCGAATTTCTCTTCAATGATATGCCCGCCGTCGGGATCAAAATGATCGCCCATCGTCCACCGCCTCGTGATTCGGAGACGATCAGTATAGCGAACCGGGCTTGCGTGGCAGGACCCAGTCGCAGGCTTTGCTGTGGGGAACCGGTATCAGACCGCCTCTAGCTGCGCGCCCAGCAGAGTCGATACATAACTCTCACGTTGGACGAGAAATTCCCGCAAACGAACCGGGTAATCGCCCGCTACGGCATCGCGCACAGAGGAGCGGTCCGCCAGCGCCTGACGCCAGCGCGTCACCGGGCCAAGACCGGTGAAAACACCGAAATCACCGATCGCGTCGAATATGTCGAAATAACGGAAGATTGGCGCATAGACCGCATCAACGAGGGAAAAGTCCGGCCCGGCAAAATACGGACCTTCGCCCAGCACACCGGCCAGTCGCGCGAAATTCAGCGACAGCGCATCCGCCTTGTCCTGAAAACCCTGTCGGTCCGGCGCGTTGTAAAGGCCGGCAATGAGCGCAAGCTGGGCGGAGCCGAATTCGATCCAGGCGCGGTGGCGGGCCCGGTCCAGCGTGTCGCCTGGATGCAGTCGCGGTTCGAACCTGTCTTCCAGATATTCGAGGATCACGGCCGATTCAAAGACCGGCACCCCGTCGACCAGCAGGACCGGTACCTTGCCCAACGGTGAAATGCCCAAAAACCAGTCAGGCTTGTTCGCAAGGTCGATATCGACCCGTTCGAAGGGTATCCGCTTCTCGAAAAGTGCAATGGCCACCCGTTGGGCATAGGGGCAGAGTTTGTGGCTGATCAACCGGAGTTGCGGCTTTATGGTGGACATCGGACTTCCCTTTCATGCAGATGCATGGAAAATAGGATGCGCGAAACTATATGCAAGTGCATGGAACAGAAAATTTCATCTTCAATTGCCAAAATTGGCGCCTGGGTTGCGCTCAACCGCGCCTGGACACGCATTTCCGGCGCGGTGGAGGCGCAACTGAAACGCGCCGGCCATCCGCCGCTCGCCTGGTATGACGTGTTGTGGGAGCTGGAAAAGGCCGATGCTTGTTGCCTGCGTCCGATCGAGCTGGAAGCCCGCCTCCTGATCCGGCAGCACAATCTCTCCCGCCTTCTCACCCGGATGGCGACGGCCGGCCTGGTCAAAAAACTCAGCTGTCCCGAGGACGGGCGCAGCCTGCGTATCGAGCTGACGCCGGCCGGACGGCAAACCCGCAAGGCCATGTGGGAGGTCTATCAGCCCGCCCTGGATGCAGCGCTGGAGGGGCTGGCGCCCGCCGAAGCGCGGCAACTCGCCGAACAGCTTGACCGTTTGGGCAAGTAAGCGCGCCGGCCAAGGTGCGAACACGGCCGCCGGTGACGGGAGGCTGGCGCGTACGCCGGTCTCCCGCCCCTGGCTCAGGCTTTCAGGATCGAGTTTCCGCCGTCTGCAAGGAAAGCGGTGCCGGTCACAAAGCTTGACTCCTCGCTGGCCAGGAACAGCGCCGCCCGGGCAATCTCGATCGGCTCGGCCATCCGTTTCAGGGCGTGGAAACTCGCGATCTGCGCGTGATAGTCCGGATCATCGCCCGCCATCGCGGTTTTCGTACCGCCGGGCAAGAGCGCATTGACCCGCACCCCGGCCTGCCCGAGCTCCACGGCCAAAGTCTGCACCAGGCCGATCAGGCCCGCCTTGCTGGCCGCATAGGCCCCCATGCCGGGTATGCCGATGGTGTGACCGACGAATGAACCGGTAAAGGTGATGGAACCGCCGCCGCGGGCCAGCATCGCCGGCACCTGGGCACAGGCCGCCAGGTGCGCACTGTCCAGATTGACTGCAAGCGTCTCGCGCCAGCCGGCTGCGCTGACCTCATGGGCCGGCCCCATTTCTCCCAGCGTCCCGGCATTGTTGAACGCAATGTCCAATCCGCCGAACCGGTCGCTGGCACGATTGACCATGGCGGCGTGGAATTCCGGGTCGACGACGTCGCCGACAACGCATTCCGCCTCGCCGCCGGCCTCGCGGATCCGCCCGGCAACGGCATCGAGTTCAACCGCCCGGCGCGCCCCCAGCACAAGACGCGCGCCCTCGCTGGCAAAGAGTTCCGCGGCCGCGGCACCAATGCCGCTGCTGGCCCCGGTAATGATGGCGGTTTTCTGTTTCAGTCGCATGCTCAATCTCCTGTTTGCGAACAAACGGAGTTGACCACCCGCCCCGGCGCCTCCCGACCCGATCCTTGTGATCACCGCGCATTTTACGTTTCTTGCGCCTAGAGCCGCCCCGCCCGCGGCAATTGCTTGTCGATTAGGCCTGGGCGCCGCGTTCAGGAAAACAATCGGTTACCAAGCGCCGTTCAGGCTTGCACGACAGGTCCACCGAATGTGTCCATGATTTCATCAGTGAGGCTAAGGTCCATGGCCATGTCTTGCATGCACATGCGGAGCCATTCAGGGTTTCGTATACCGGCCACAGCCGCATCGTAGGCGGCATCGATCGCCGAGCCATAGGCCGCGCGCGCTTTCGTCCACGCGGACTCGGGAATCGCCCCCCAACGGGACATCATCAATCCGAGGTCGATAATATCCCGGCTTCTCACGGCGCGGTCGGCATACCGGTCCGCATTGGCCAGCAATTTCTCGCAATACAGATCCTCGCGAGCCAATACCGGGACATCGAGTTGCCCGGTCATCGCGCCTGACAGGTCCACGCGGCCCTCGCGGATAATTTCGAACTTGATTTTGATGCCATCCACATCAAGCACAGTTCTGATCCCGTATTGATCGGCGCGTAGCTCGCAAAGCATGTCAATGCGCGCGCCCGGGTTCAGGAGCGGGGAAAATTGCCCCTTGAAGGTGAGTTCACGCAACCGCCGATACCCTTGCGCCGAAGCGCACCGAAAATCGACATCGACGCTTTCGCGATATTCGTCCAGCAACAGAACAATTGCCGTTCCACCGCCAAAATAACATTCGGCATCCTGCAGCAGGTCCGAATTGAATGCGGCAAGAAGCTTGGCGATCGCGTTGTGGTGAGCGCGCTTATACATTCATCGCGCCGTTGCCATAGCGGGCAACGAGGGTATCCAGCATCCGGTGTTCGTCGACAGTCAGTGCTTCGGGCACCACAAAGCGCCAATTCCGTTCGTAGATCGCAAGCGCATCCGCCCCGTCCAAAACCGCGTCAGCGGGACGGTTCCAGCAGAGTTGTTCCAACTGCGGATAGTCTTTAACCCGGACTTGCATCATCTTCCCTTTGCAGCCCTCAACATAAGCGATCTTGATGCCCGTTTCCATAGGCGGCTGTTTCACCCCGTAACGGACAGATTGAAGACCATCCTCCATTGCCCGGGAAGCCCCGCCCCTAAAGCCGCCCGACCCGCTCCAATTCCGCCATCAAGCGCCCCCGCGCTTCCGGCAATTGCTTGTCGATCGGCCACAGGACCCGGCGTTCCAGGAAATAGCCGGTGAGCGCCAAACCGCGCGCAATATCGCCCTCGCCGATCTTGCCGGACCCGGCCATGAAGGGCGGGAGTTCGAGGAGTTTGGGGGCGTAGGGGGCAGCTTCCTCACGGCAGACGGCGCGGCCGGTGCGCGGCGAGATATGGGTCAGACCCTCGGTGACGCCGGTCACGGCACAGGCCGACATGTCGAGCCCATAGCCTAGGTCGGACAGAAGCCCTGCCTCCCAGCGCACATAGAGGGCCGGCCAGATATCGGGATTGTCGAAAGCGTTCAGCAGCAGCTGGAAACCCTGGTGGACACGCGGATGGGCTTCGCGCTCCGGCAGGCACATCACGGCAATGGCACAAGCGGAATTGAGGCCGGCCAGCGCGGTGCGATCCTCCATCACCATGCCGGCGGTGAGATCATCGGCCTCGATCTGGAACATGCCCAAATGTTCCGACAGGCGGGCACGCCAGTTGACGGTGATCTGATTGCCCGGCTGCAGGATCGGCCGCATCGAGCGCGAGCGCGCTCCGCGCACCAGCCCGGCATGACGCCCCTGCTCCGCCGTCAAAACCTCCACGATTGCCGATGTCTCGCCATGCGGCCGCACCGCCAGCACTATGCCCTGATCGCGCCATTCCATGGGGTGGTTGTAGGTGAGTCTTGTCGCGGAGACACCGTGATTTCCCCCTCACCCGGCCCTGCGGGCCACCCTCTCCCATGGGAGAGGGACAGTATTCCTTCTCCCCGGGGAGAAGGTGCGCGCAGCGCGGATGAGGGGGATCAGCGCTGCTGTTCAGACATCGAAATCCAGACCCACATCCTTGTAGTGCGAGCGCCGTGCCATCCATTTGGCATCGACCTTCACATTGAGGAACAGGTGGACCTTGCAGCCCAGCACCTCTTCCAGCTCCTTGCGGGAGGCTTCACCGATTGATTTGACGGCGCTGCCGCCCTTGCCCAGCACGATGGGTTTTTGGGTTTCGCGCTCGACGATGATGGATTGCTCGATCCGCAAGGAGCCATCGCGCAGCTTCTTCCACACCTCGGTCTCGACCATGGAGGCGTAGGGCAATTCCTCGTGCAGGCGCAGATAGACTTTTTCGCGGGTGATCTCGGCAGCGAGGATGCGGGCCGGCAGGTCGGCGACCTGGTCGGCGGGGTAGTGCCAGACGCCTTCCGGCATTTGCTGCGCGATAAATTCGCGCAATTGCGGCACGCCCGAGCCGGTCTTGGCGGAAATCATGAAGACCTCCGAATAAACCCCTGTTTCATATAACTCTTGCGACATGGCCAGAAGCTGGTCGCGCGGCATGAGATCGACCTTGTTGAGGACAAGGATCGCCTTCTGTTCGGTCTTCTTCAGGCCTTCCGTGACCCGGTCATCATCCTCGACCATGCGGCTGTCACCGCTCTTGGCGCCACCATGGATCATGCGGGCACGAGCACCGGCATCGACGACATGCATGATGGTGTCGGCCTCACCGGCGCCGGACCAAGCCGCCGCCACCATGGACTTGTCGAGCCGGGTTTTCGGCGCGAACACGCCGGGCGTGTCGACAAGGACGATCTGGGTTTCACCGGCCAGGGCCACGCCGCGCACGGCAAAACGGGTCGTCTGGACCTTGTGGGTGACGATGGTGACCTTCTCGCCGACCAGCGCGTTGACGAGAGTGGACTTGCCGGCATTGGGCGAGCCGATGACTGCGGCAAAACCGCAGCGTTTTGGAGTATCAGACATGCTGTCCTTCGCGTTTCAGCAATTCCTCGGCGGCGGCCCGTTCGGCGGCCTGCTTGGAACCGCCCTCGCCCACAGCGGGCGCTAGGGGGGTGACCGTGACCTGCACGGTGAAAACGGGTCGGTGATCGGGACCCGAACGTTGCGTGAGCTGGTAGCGCGGCACGCCATGACCGGCCCGGGCCGCCCATTCCTGCAGCGCCGACTTGCCGTCACTGGGCTTGGCCTTGAGCGCCTCGATGCGCGCGCCCCAGTGATGATCGTAAAAGGCCTGCACCGCCGGACGCCCGCCATCCAGATAGATCGCCGCCATAAGCGCTTCGCAGGCATCGCCAAGGATCGAGGTCTTGTTGCGACCGCCACCCTTTTCCTCGGACCGCCCGATCCGCAGCGCGGCGCCGAGATCGACCTCGCGCGCGACATCGGCACAGGTTTCCTTGCGCACCATGGAATTGAGCCGCGGCGCCAGGGCGCCCTCATCGGCCTTGTCGAAGGACTTGAACAGCGCTTCCGCCGTCATCAGGCCGAGGACGCGGTCGCCGAGGAATTCCAGCCGCTCATAGGTCGGAATGGTCTTGCGGCCCTCGGCGTAGCTGCCATGGGTCAGGGCGCGCTCGATCAATGACTTGTCACGGAAGACATAGCCGATACGGGCTTCCAGATCAGCAATCGGATCAACCATGGGCGAGACCGTCGAAATGATGGCCGACCGGCCGCGCTTCCAGCACCACGAAGGCCTGGGCCCAGGGATGGTCGTCGGTGATGGTGATATGGGCGATCGGTTCATGACCGGGCGGGGTCAGGGCCCGCGCCCGTTCCAGCGCCCGACCCTTGAATTCCAGTGTCGGCTTGCCGCCGGGCAGATTGACCACGCCGATCTCTTTCCACGACACGCCGCGCGCAATCCCGGTCCCAAGCGCCTTGGCACCGGCCTCCTTGGCCGCGAAGCGCTTGGCATAGCTGGCCGCGCGCATGCGGCGCTTGTCGGATTTGGCTTGCTCGATCTCGGTGAAGACGCGCTGGATGAAGCGGTCACCGAAACGCTCGATCGATTTCTCGATACGACGGATATCCATCAGGTCTGAGCCGAGGCCGATGATCATGAGGCCCGCGCCTCTTCAATCAACCCGCGCATGGTCCCGACCGCTTCGCGCAGACCCCGGAAGATCGCCTCGCCGATCAGGAAATGCCCGATATTGAGCTCGATCACTTCCGGGATGGCGGCAATCGGCTTGACAGTGTCATAGGTCAGGCCGTGACCGGCATGGACTTCCAGACCGCGCTCATGGGCCACGGTGGCGGCCGATTGCAGGCGTTTGAGGTGATGGTCCACCTTGGCGGTGTCGCCAGCAAGGAAAGCCTCGCAATAGGCACCGGTGTGAAGTTCCACGACGGCTGCGCCCATGGCTTCGGCGACCGCGATCTGGACCGGATCCGGCTCGATGAAGAGCGAGACGCGGCAGCCGGCCTCGCCGAGCTGACGGACATAGGGCGCAATCGTGTTGTGGCCGGCCGCCACATCGAGGCCGCCCTCGGTGGTACGCTCCTCGCGCTTTTCCGGCACCAGGCAGACCGCATGCGGCCTGTGGCGCAGGGCGATGTCGAGCATTTCCGGCGTTGCCGCCATTTCCAGATTGAGCGGCAGGTCGATCTCGGCCATCAGCCGGTCGATATCGGTATCGGTGATGTGGCGACGGTCTTCGCGCAAATGCGCGGTGATGCCGTCGGCGCCCGCCTCGGAGGCCTGACGCGCCGCGCGCACCGGATCGGGATGCTCGCCGCCGCGGGCATTCCGGATCGTGGCCACATGGTCGATATTGACGCCGAGACGAATGCTCACGGCCTGCTCCTGTTTTGTCCTGCCAGCCTCAGGCGAGACCGCGGCTGCCCGGCTTGATGGCGGGAATGGCTTCCAGTTCCGGCGGAAGCTGGTCGGCGGGGTAAGCGGGAACCTTGTATTCAGTCAGCGCGATCAAGGGCACGCCGACATCGGCCTCGCCGCCGGAGCGGTCCACGAGGCAGGCCTCGGCGATCACTGTAGCACCGGTCTTGTTGATGGCTTCAATGCATTCGCGCGAGGACAGACCGGTCGAGACAATGTCCTCGACAACCAAGACCTTGTCGTCCTTGCTCAGCTCGAAACCGCGGCGCAGGGTGAACTCGCCATTCTCGCGTTCGACATAGAGGCCTTTGAGACCCAGTTGCCGCGCCATTTCATAACCCGGCACGATGCCGCCCGTGGCCGGTGAAACAATCACCGTCGGGGCATCGCCCAACTGCTCGCGCACCTTGGCCGCCAGCGCCTTGCAGAGGCGTTCAGTGCGAGCCGGCTCGGAGAAGACGCGGGCCTTTTGCAGGAAAACCGCGCTGCGCAGGCCGGAAGACAGGATGAAATGGCCCTCGAGCAGGGCACCGGCGGCGCGGAATTCGGCCAGGACTTCGTCGCGTGTCATCAGTCATTTATCTCCTCGACCTCGGCGCGCGCCCGCTCGGCCGAGACAACCGTCTCGCACATGCGGATCGCGGCCAGGATATTTGCCAGATGGCGGGTATCGAACACTTCGACGTCAAATTCCATATCGAAGAAGTCCGACGAGCGGTTGCGGGTGGTCACGCTGGCGATATTGCCGCGGTTCTCCGACACCGTCTTGGCAATCTCGGCCAAGGCGCCCGGTTCGTTGTGCATGACCGCCTTGATACGCGCCATGGACACCGCATTGTCCTCGGCCTCAGCGGTCCAGGCCAGATCGAGCCAGTCATCCATCGCGCTTTCCTCGAACTGGGCAAGGCGTTCGCAATCGATGGTGTGGATCTCGATACCCTTGTCCTTGCGCAAAAGACCGACGATCCGGTCCCCGGGCAGCGGCGAACAGCATTCGGCAAAGTGCAGGGTCACGCCCTGGGTCAGTCCGCGACCACGCACATAAAGCCGGGCCTGGGAGTCCTGGATGAGGTCACGGCCCACCGTGTCCGGGCGTTCGTCGAGCCGGCCCGGGAAAGCGGCGTTCAGAAGATTGCCCGACGAGATCCGGCCGCGCCCGAGCGTCTCGTACATTTCATGGACATCCTTGACCTCGAGCCGCGCCAACGCGTCCTTGAGGTCGGCCTCGATCAGCGTCCGGCCTTCGCGGCGGAAGGCATGTTCGGCCATGATCTTGCCGATCCGCTGGAACTCCTCACGCTCGCTCTCGCGGATCAGGCGGCGGATGGCGGCGCGGGCCCGGCCGGTGGCGGCGAGATTCTCCCAACCGGCCGGCGGTTGACGAACGCCGCCCTTCACGATCGACACAACATCACCATTGCGAAGCCGGGTCCGCAGCGGTCGTTCGCGGCCATTGACCTTGGCTGCCACCGTGGTGTGACCGAGTTCTGTATGGACGGCATAGGCAAAGTCGAGCGGCGTGGCGCCGACCGGCAGCGAAATCAGGTCGCCCTTGGGCGTGAAGCAATAGACCTGGTCGGCGAACATTTCGAGCTTGGCATGCTCGAGAAACTCTTCCGGATCGCCGCCCTGGTTGAGGATTTCCACGAAGGGACGCAAGCGTTCCAGCGGATCGCCACCGGCTGCCTGGGCAGCATCTGCGTCATAGGTATAGGTCGAATTCTTGTAGCGCCAATGTGCCGCGACGCCGCTTTCGGCGATCGCCTCCATCTCCTCGGTGCGTATCTGCAGCTCGACCCGGACATTCTTCGGCCCCATCACCGTGGTATGCAGGGAGCGGTAGTTGTTCGGCTTGGGCAGGGAAATGAAGTCGCGGAAACGCTCCGGCACGCAGCGCCACGCCTGATGGATGACGCCCAAGGCCCGATAGCAATCATCCGGCGTGTTGACGATCAGCCGGAAGGCGTAAATGTCGGCGATTTCCTCGAAGGTCAGCCCTTTGCGCTCCAGCTTGCGCCAGATCGAATAGGGCCGCTTCTCGCGCCCGAAAATGCGCCCGTCAATGCCGGCCTGGGCGAGACTGTCGGTCATCGCCGCCGACACCGCGGAGACTTCCTCCGCATGGGCATCGCGCAAACGTTTCAGGCGGGTATTGATCGATTCATGGGCCGCCGGATTGAGATGTTCAAAGGCCAGATCTTCCAGCTCGACACAGACCCGGTTGATGCCGATCCGACGAGCCAGCGGCGCGTAGATCTCCAGCGTCTCCAGCGCGATCCGCTCGCGTTTGTCCTGACGGGCAATGGCGTCCAGCGTGCGCATATTGTGCAGGCGGTCGCACAATTTGACGATCAGGACGCGGACATCGGCCGAGATGGCGACGACCAGTTTCTGCAGATTTTCCGCCTGTTTGGTGCGCTTGGAACGCAGTTCCATCTGGCCCAGCTTGGTAACGCCGTCGACCAGGCCCGCCACCTCCTCGGAGAAGGCGTCGGTCAGATCTTCCAGCGTCGCCGGCGTATCCTCGACCGTGTCGTGGAGCAGACCGGTGCAGACCGTCGCAACATCCATGCGCAGCTCGGCCAGGATCACCGCGACCTGGGCAACATGGGCAAAATAGGGTTCGCCCGACTGGCGGCGTTGCGGCCGATGCGCTTCCTCGGCAAAGTCATAGGCACGCCGAACGAAGTCGGCATCGACTTTGGGAAAATACCGGCGGATACGCGCTATCAGCTCGTCCGCGCTGGGTATGGCGGGCGGCGACGATTCCAGATCGGGTGACGTCGCGCCGGGGGTCAAGACGCTTTAGAGGCGGCCGTCAGGCGCGCCATCCCGGTCGTTTTGCAGCGCCTTGAGCATCTCGGCCTCGTCCAGCGGCACGGGCGGTGCCGGCAAGGCTTCGAGCGGCTGGCCACGCTCTTCGCGGGCCGCATCTTCCTCGTCTTCGCTCGGCAGCACGCGCTGCAGACCGTTGATGAGGCTGTCCTTCAGCGCATCCATGTCGAGTGTTTCGTCGGCGATCTCGCGCAGGGCAACGACCGGATTCTTGTCATTGTCGCGATCAATCGTCAGCTCGGAACCGGCCGAGATGTTGCGGGCACGATGTGCCGCCATCAGGACCAGACGGAAACGATTGGGAATTTTGTCAATGCAGTCTTCGACGGTAACGCGAGCCATGCGCGCGAACTCCTTGAACCAGCGCTAGAGGTTTTGGAACCGCGTTACCTAATCCCCTCGCCCTGCAAAAGCAAGGCTGTCGGGTGAGAGTTTTCCGGCCTCTTGCAGCTTGTATGTTGCGGTGCGATCCGCCTGCGGCAATGCGGCGATCAGATCACGGATGCTGCGCTTGCTGGCCGGGTCGGACCAGTGCGGCGCGATCTCGGCCAGCGGCAGGAGGACAAACGCTCGTCCGGTCGCGCGCGGGTGCGGGACCACCAGCCCGTCGGCGTCATTGATCTCGGCACCGCACCAGTCGATCAGGTCGAGATCGAGTGGCCGCGGAGCATTGCGTTCACCACGGGCCCGACCGAACTCGGCCTCGATCGCGTGCAGCGTGTCGAGAATTTCGCGTGCCGAACGGTCCGATTCAACCTCAACGGCCGCGTTGACATAAGGCGGATCGCTCGGATCCGGCCAAGCCGGGCTATGCCAATCTGACGACGCTGCGACAACCACCAAGCCGGCCTCGGCCAGAGCCAAACGCGCACGGGTCAGCGTTTCGCGCGGGCTACATGCGCCCAGTGGAAGGTTGGCGCCGAGCGCGATATAGATCGGGGCAGATTGCATTTCGTCCTTCACAATATTTCCTAGGATATTCCCATGCCATTTTACCCTGACGAGCGCATCGGCCTGTTTATCGACGGCGCCAACCTGTTCTCGACCACCAAGGCGCTCGACTTCGACATTGATTTCAAACGCCTTCTCGATGAGTTCCGCAAGCGCGGCAAGCTCATCCGGGCCAATTACTACACCGCCCTCCTCGAGCAGGAGGACTATAATCCGCTGCGACCGCTGGTCGACTGGCTCGACTATAACGGCTTCTCGGTGATCACGAAGCCGGCCAAGGAATACACTGACGACCATGGCCGCCGCCGCATCAAGGGCGACATGGATATCGAGCTGGCCGTCGACATGCTGCAGGCGGCGACCTATCTCGACCACATCATCCTGTTCTCCGGCGACGGTGATTTTCGCTACGCTTTGGCGGCGGCCCGGGCCAAGGGTGTCCGCGTCTCGGTCGTGTCGTCGCTGAAAACCAGCCCGTCGATGATTTCCGATGATTTGCGCCGAGAAGCCGATGCCTTCATCGAGCTGGACGACCTGCGGGCGATGATCGGACGGGCCCCGGCCAGCTCGTGAGCGCGACCGTCCCACCCGAAGCACCGCTGGACTGTCCGCTATGCCCGCGACTGGTCGCATTTCGCGACGCCATCGCGATCGAACATCCCGACTGGCACAATGCACCGGTTGAATCATTCGGTTCGGATCAGGCCCGCCTGTTGATCATCGGGCTGGCGCCGGGCCTGCGCGGCGCCAACCGTACCGGACGCCCCTTCACCGGCGACTGGGCCGGCGATTTGCTCTACGCCACGCTCGACCGGTTCGGCTTTTCGCGCGGCACCTATGCCAGCCATGCCGATGACGGTGTGGAGCTGGTCGACGCCATGATCACCAATGCCGTGCGGTGCGTGCCGCCGGAGAACAAGCCGGTCGGCGCCGAAGCCAATGCCTGCCGCCCCTATCTGACCAGCCGGATCGCGGCGATGCCGAAACTGGACGCCATCCTCTGCCTCGGCAAGATCTCGCATGACAACACGCTGCGCGCGCTCGGCCTGCCGCTCAAGACCGCCGTGTTCGGCCATGCGGCGACGGCCGACCTCGACGGCCCGAACGGTCCGGTCCGTCTTTTCGACAGCTATCATTGCTCCCGCTACAACACGAATACCGGGCGTTTGACCGAGGCCATGTTCGACGCTGTCTTTGCCGATATACGGGCCTGGCTCGACACCAGACCCTGATTTTCTGCCGCCTGTTTATTGTTAACGTCCAGGCGCCTGTATCAAGCCTTATCGGCGATGGGCACGTCCTGGCCTTGACCTGGAGTGGCAGAATGTCCGGGTCCCGCTGCGCGGCAATTGTCAAACATCGAGATCGCCGCTTCGAACTTGTCACGACAGCCGGGATTGCAGAACCCGACCAAGGCGCCACGATAAATCGTGAGCGCATCCGCTGCGACCGGTTGGCCCGACCACGGACATGTCGCATTGATGACATCTTCCAACGCTAGCGTCATCGCGTTAACCTTTCATCCTGTTTCCAACTGTTTCTGCTGGATAAGCTGGCGGGACAATGGCATAAATGACCACATGCTCCCCTTTTCTGCCAAACCGCAACAAATCGAAAGCTGCATCGCATTTCTCACCTATCCGGGTGTGAAACTGCTGGATGTGACTGGTCCGTTGCAGGTGTTCGAGGACGCCAACCAATTGCTTGGCCGGGCCGCTTATTCGACGCCGATTGCATCCTATTATGGTGGCCCGATCGAGACCGATGCCGGTGTGCTGCTCAACACACGTCGCCTGGCGGGTGTCGGACTGGACGAGTCCGACACGCTGATGATCGCGGGCGGCGGCGGTGTGCACACCGCCTGTCGCGATACCCGCCTGGTGCAAGCGATCCAGCGCGCGGCAGAAAAGGCCGGACGCGTCTCATCAACCTGTACCGGCGCCTTCCTGCTGGGTGCGGCCGGCCTGCTCGATGGCAAGCGCGCCGTCACCCATTGGCGCCATTGCGGGCAGTTGGCGGACAACTATCCCGATTGCGACGTCGATCCCGATCCCATCTTCATTGAAGACGGGCGGGTCTGGACCTCGGCCGGTGTCACCGCCGGCATCGACCTCGCCCTGGCGATGGTCGAACGCGATCACGGTCGCGAGCTGGCGCTGGAACTGGCACGCTCACTCCTGGTCTATGTCAAACGCCCCGGCGGCCAGTCACAATTCTCCGAGGCGCTGAAACAGCAAAAACGCTCGGCGACCGGCCGGTTCGACGCCCTGCATTTCTGGATGAAGGACAATCTGACCGCCGATCTCAAGGTCGAAGCCCTCGCCGAACGCTCCGGCATGAGCCCGCGCAATTTCGCGCGTCTCTACACCGAAGATACCGGCATGACGCCGGCCCGCGCCGTCGAGCAATTCCGGGTCGATGCGGCCCGTGCGATGCTGGAAAACCCCAATGTCTCGATCAAGACCGTCGCCAACCAGACCGGCTTTGGTAATGACGAGCGCATGCGGCGCTCCTTCGCCCGCCTGATCGGCGTGACACCGCAGGCTTATCGCGAACGCTTCGCGGTCGAGGTCACTGACTTGGTCTGAACGGCGATGTGCGGCTAGCCGTAATTCTTCATCAGCCGCGACTTCTGCTTGTTCCACTCGCGATCCTTGATCGTCTGGCGCTTGTCGACGTTCTTTTTCCCCGTCGCCAACCCGATCTGGAGCTTGGCCAGGCCGCGCCCGTTGAAATAGAGACGCAAGGCGACAATCGTTCGGCCCTGCTGCGTCGCTGCACCGGTAAGCTTGGCAATTTCCTTGGCCTTCAACAGGAGTTTGCGGTGCCGTTTGGGTTCGTGGTTGAAACGGTTGGCCGGCCCGTAGGGCGGGATGTCGGCATTGATCAGCCACAGCCCCTCCCGCTCCGGGCTGACATAGCTCTCGGCGATATTGGCGCGGCCCTCGCGCAGGGATTTGACCTCCGACCCCATCAGCATCAGGCCGGCTTCGAAGGTCTCTTCAATCTCATAGTCAAAACGGGCGCGCCGGTTAACGGCGACAGGTCCGGTCTCGGATTTCGGTTTGCTCATGGCGCTTTCAATCAGGCCTGGTCAAGCAGGCCGGCATGGACGAGCGCTGCCCTCACCGCCGCGTTCGAGGCCTCATTCGGCTCGGTCATTGGCAGGCGCAGCTCAGTATTCATGACACCCAGCACCGACATGGCATATTTCGTCGGCCCGGGGCTGGAGGAGGTGAACAGCGCGTGATGCAGTGGCATCAGGCGGTCATTGAGCGTCCGCGCTGCCTCCCAGTCTCCGGCCAATGTGGCGTCCTGGAACTGCGCACACAAGTCCGGCGCCACATTCGAGGTCACCGAGATCGCACCGACACCGCCGGTCGCGTTGAAGCCGAGCGCCGACGGGTCATCGCCGGACAACTGCACGAAATCCGCGCCGGCAAGGCGCCGATGGGCCGATACGCGCGCCATGTCGCCGGTCGCATCCTTGATGCCGACCACCCGCTCCAGCTGCGCGATCCGGGCCACGGTCTCGGCCAGGATGTCGACCACGGTGCGACCGGGCACATTATACAGCACGATCGGCAGATCGACGGCGTCGTGGATAGCCTTGAAGTGCTGGTAGAGGCCTTCGGCATTCGGCTTGTTGTAATAGGGCGCGACCACCAGGCCGGCATCGGCGCCGATCTCCTTGGCACGGCGCTGGTTCTCGATCGCGACGGCAGTGTTGTTGGACCCCGTTCCCGCAATGACCGGCACCCGGCCAGCCGCGGTCTCGACCACGATCTCGACGACGCGCATGTGTTCTTCAAAGGTCAGCGTGGCGCTTTCCCCGGTTGTGCCACAGGGGACCAGGCCATGCGTACCGGCAGCAATCTGGCGCTCGGCCAGCGCCGCGACAGCAGCCTCGTCAACGGCCCCATTCTTGAATGGGGTGACAAGCGCAGTAATGGACCCTTTGAACATGTTTCATTCCCGGATACGGCCAAATCAGCGCGCGACCATATCGACCGCGTCGCACACGGCCAAGTGTTCTTGTCAAGGCTGGACAGGCGACAGGATTTGCTGTGATGATATGCGTCCCAGTCGATCAGAGAGTGTCCCGTTTGCCATGATCGCACGTTGCTTTGCCGCGCTTGTGTTGATTGCCGTTTCGGTTCCCGCCGATGCGCAGATTCCGACGCCTCGTATCCGTCCGGAACCGCTGAATTTTTCGCAATATCTCTCGGATGCGGACTTTACCCGTTTCCGCGAAGGTCTTGATGCTGCCGACGATGAGGACTGGCAGCGTGTGCGCGAGCTGCGCCTGGAACTGACCGACACGGCTGCGCGCGACATCCTGTTGTGGCGGATCGCCCTGGGCGATGCCCGCTCCAGTTTTCTCGAACTCGACCTCGCCCTGAGCGAACTCGACAATTGGCCGCGCGACAGTTTCATCCGCTCCGAGGCCGAGTCGAAGATTTCCACATCCGGCCTGACAGCCCCCTTCATCGTGTCCTGGTTTGAAGACACGCCACCGACCACCGGGCGCGGCAGTATCAGCTATGCCGAAGCGCTGATCGGGGTCGGACGTGTCAGTGAAGGCGAGAACCTGCTGCGCGAGACCTGGCGGTCAAGCTATCTGGCCAGCACGGTGCAAAGCGACACCTATCAACGTCATAGCGACCTGTTCACCGAAGAGGACCACATGGCCCGGATCGACTATCTGATCTGGTCCAACCAACGCACCTTGGCGCGCCGCGTCCTTCCGCTCCTGTCCGGCAGTAATCGCGATCTGGCCGATGCCCGCCTGCGCCTTGCCGGTCGACAAAGCGGTGTTGATCGCGCCGTCAACCGTATTCCGGCCAGCCTGTCCAACGACCCCGGACTGGTCTTTGAACGGGCACGTTGGCGCCGCCGTTCGGGGATGCGGGATTCGACCCTGCCCCTGCTGCTGCAACTGCCCGACAGCCACACCGATGTCACCGCGCTCGAACTGATGTGGACCGAGCGCAAGCTGATGATCCTGACGCTGATCCGCGACCAGGAGTTCGACACGGCCTACCAGCTGGCGCGCGCCCATGGCATGAATTCCGGCGCCGATTTCGCCGACGCCGAATTCCTCGCCGGCTGGCTCGCCCTGGTCCATCTCGACCGGGCCGACGAAGCCCTCGCCCATTTCACGCGGCTGCGCGACAATGTCTCGACCCCGGTCAGCCAGTCGCGCGGTTCCTACTGGATGGCGCGCGCGCTCGACACGCTCGGCCGCTCTGACGAAGCAGCCATTCTCTATGCCGAAGCCGGTCAGCATTCGACGGCCTATTACGGCCAGATCGCACTGACGCAGCTGACCGATACCAGCGGCCAGCTCAGCCTGGAACGTGATCCGGAACCGACGCCTGAAACCATTGTGCGTTTCGAGGCGCGTCCGCTGGTACGCGCCATGCGCCTGCTCGCCGAGCAGAATGAGGAATATTATTTCCGCCTGTTCAGCTATCGCCTGGACGATCAGCTGACCGATCCGCAAGAGGCCGTGCTGCTGTCACGCCTGGCCAGCAATTACCTCTATCTGCGCCAATCGGTGCGCGCCGCCAAGGCCGCCCGCCTGCGCGGCATCATCCTGCCGCAGAGCGCCTATCCGACCATCACCCTGCCGCCACAGACCAACGCCCGCGCCCAACGCCCGGAAGACGCCCTGACCCTGTCCATTATTCGTCAGGAAACCGAGTTCGGGCAGCACGCCATCTCCGGTGCTGGCGCCCGCGGCATGATGCAATTGATGCCAGCGACGGCCCGGGCAACAGCCCGCGACCTGGGCGAAACCTATCGCTTCAGCTGGTTGACCGATGATCTCGACTATAATCTCACCCTCGCCATGCACCATCTGGCCGAGGTGGTGGACGATTATGACGGCTCCTATGTGATCGCCCTGGCCGCCTATAATGCCGGCGCGCACCGGGCCAATCGCTGGATCCGGGATTATGGCGATCCGCGCGACCCCGATGTCGATCCGGTCGACTGGGTTGAGAGCATCCCCTTCTCCGAGACCCGCAATTACGTCCAGCGCGTGATGGAAAACCTGCAGGTCTACCGCTCGCGCCTCAATGACGACGCTGCGGTGCCGCTATTGATCGAGGATGATTTGCAACGCGGCGGCATGCCGGTGCGGATCATGGTCGACCCGGACGAGTAGACGGCGCGTCCACAGGTCAAACCAGCAGATCATTGCCATCCAGCGAGGACGCGAACGCGTCCTTCGGCAGCAGGCTGAATGGCGTGCCAGTCCGTCTGGCCGACAGGATCCGGTCGCATCGGAACACACGCGACGCGTCCCGGAGATGATCGAAGGCGACCACATACCAGACCGGGTATTTCAGCAGGAGATAGTGAGGTTCGATCTGCCGTTCGGACGCCTTGCCGTCTTCGCGCCGGTATTTGATCGCCAGAATTTCCTGATCCATGAAAGCCTGATGCAGGGCCTGCACAACGCTTTTCGGCGGCGCAGCGACACCCGACTGGACATAGGTAGAGGCCGTATCGCCAATCAGGATCCGGGACTTCATCCGGGTCACCTTGTTGCGTTTTTCCGGAGAGAAGGACGCCACAAGCTGTCGCCGCACCGATCCCAAACTGGCCAGAAACATCGGCGAGCGCATCTGTTCGGACACCTCGATACTGATCAGCAGGTCGACAGCTTCGGCATAGGCCAGGTTCAACCGGCCGACACCCCAATTGCGGTCAAGCCGCACGCCGCCACCGCGCCCGCGGTCTGCGTCGATCGGCAGACCCTGCTCGCGCATGAGCAACAGGTCGCGGGCAATCGTGCGCTCGCTGACACCATGCTGCCGAGCGAGATCCCCGACCGTGCACAGGCCGTCCTGCTTCAGCTGAACGGCAAGCATGTCGATCCGCCGCAGCCTGTCTTTCGAATTCGAACGCGCCATCAAACAAATAAGACATAAAATGTCCTATTTGGCGATACACCTCGGGTCAGACACCAGGACGGTGCCTTGGCAGACAGGAGCGCAAGACATGCAAATGAATTATTTCGTCGTCGGCACGAACGACAAGGACGCCGCGACCCGGTTTTATGATGCGTTTTTCAAGGAGTTCGGCATCAATCAGGTGATGTCGAATGACAGGATGACCTACTGGCAGAGCGACAGCTTTGCCTTTGCAGTCGCCACGCCGTTCGACGAACAACCCGCAACCCATGGCAACGGGACCATGGTCGGCTTCGCGCTCGGATCCGTCGACGCCGTGAAACGTCTCCACAGCAAGGTCCTTGAACTGGGGGGGCGCTGCGAGGGTGAACCCGGCGAGCGCGGACCGATGTTTTCGGCCTATGTCCGGGACCTCGACAACAATAAGCTTTGCTTCTCCGCTTGAGGCTGTCAGGCGGCGGAGTCAGTCCGCCGCATCCTCACCGGTCACCAGTTTCGGGATCGAGCTGATCGCGAAGATCGCCGCCAGCACACCAGTCAGACCGATCAGGCCACGTTGCAGGATGAAGAGGTCGCTCATCGTCACCGCCGCCCAAATCGCGGCGGCGGCCCAACCGCCGGTGATGAGAATGATCACCAGGGACTTCACCCGGACGCTGACATTGGCCAGCAAGGTCAGCACACCCAGTGCCAGGAAAGCGGTCCCGATTTCGCGATGGAGCGGCATGCGGTCGGCAATGTCGAGCAGACCGGCACGGATCACCACACCGACGGCAATGAGAGCGCCCCCGGCAAGCGTAATGCCGATCCGGTCCATGATCGAAAGACGAGCCATGCAATCTGTTAGCATGGCTCGTCGCGAAACAGGTGAAAATTCGGCGCGATTATCCAATCACCAACAATTCAGGGCTGTTCCTGGTATCGGGTCACGATGTCCAACAGGACAACCGGGAAGGCGTGCCCGACGATTCCCACCGTCCACCAGATCATGGGCCATTTCATCACGAAACCGCCCATGCCGAGACTGATCCCCGCGAAAATCACCATGCCGAGCACATAGCTGGCCAGATGGATCCAGAAGGACAGCTGCAGCGCCGCCCGCCCCTTGGCTTTATGTTGCCGAATCCGCTCGACGGCCTCCGCTTCCGGGTCGACACACAACGCCAGCGCCTCGACATTGAACGCCGCTGCCAGCGCCATCAGCGAGTCGCGGGAGGCCGGCTCGCCATTCTCGATACGCTGGACGGTGCGCAGCCCGATGCCCGCCAGCTCGGCGAGGTGTTCCTGTGACCAATGACGCTCCTCGCGCCAGCGTTTGATTTTGGCGGCGTCTGCCTTGAAAGCCATGCTCGTCTCCTGAAAGGCTGTGTAATCCGATTGGCTCGAAAAACCAGACCGACCGCCGGCTGGCCACGCCAGACATGCGTCACAGACACGCCAAAGCCCCGCCATCATGCCGCCAACGCGCCGAACGGCACAAACTCACTGCCAGGAGCGTTACGGACGGTCGGTCGGGCAATGTTCACACCGTTTGGCCGGCAATTGCAGCGCTGAACAGTCAGTCATGGACCGCGTTGCGGATGGCATCGCCGATCGGGTCACCGATACCACTGATCTCGATCAGGACGCCGGCTTCGGTATTGACCAGGGCCTCCGTCACGGCAGGCAGCGTACCGCCCGCAATCCCCTTGACGGCATCGGTGGCCCGGTCGCCCATCGCACCCGTGATGAACCCTTTTCCAAAGGCGGAGAAATATTCGGCATAGATGTCATCGGGATTGATCTCACAGCCTTCTGCCGCCTGGGCCTGGGCATCAGCCTCCAGCTCGCCGGTCTCTATCGCGTCCGTGACAAAGCCCAGCATCACCGTGGAAAAGCACCAGAGGCGCAAATTGGTGTCGAGTATGCCGACCAGCCCGCCCAGCTGGGCGCCGCTCACCCCCATCGGGGATCCGATTCCACTGGCTGTAATCCCCAGCACGGTGAGCATATTCCGAATGCGCTGGAATTCGGCGATCGCCTGTCGCGCCCGCGCACCCTTCGCGTCGGGATCAAACAAGCGTGCCTGAAGCATACCGTCCCGACTGATCAGCCATCCGGCTCGACCATCGGCTGTGGCCAGCAAACTGCCCCCCTGATTGGCAAGAGTCCGCCCGACTGCCGCCGGCCAAGCGTCCGGAATCGCCGTGTCGGGATTGATCAGGACGAGTTCATCGCTATCCACCATCTGCGCATTGACACCCGGACCACCCAATACCTGTGCCTCGGCAACCGCGAGTGCCAGACCGAGCCGCGGCGACACGCGGCCATCGGCATGCCGGGCATGCCCGTCATGCAAGACATCCAGACCGCGCACCAGATCCGCGTTTTCGGCATCATGAACATCAACCACAGCCGAGCGCAGGGTCACCAACGGGTCCAGGCGACTCGCACGCTCACCCAATAAGCGGTCGACCTGCCCGACCAGCCCGTTGATTGCGGCCAGCGCATCCAGACTCGGACCCACCGGGGCCGGCAAGCTGCCTGCCGTGCCGGCATCCGGCGCCAGTTGCGTTTCCAACTCGACCCGCCATTCAGCAAAATACCGGCGATACAAGGCTTCGAGGGCAAATTGACCGCCGCCCGAGAAGATGGCGCGACTCCCCAGCAATTGCTCCTGGCTGTCATCCCGCGCCAGCTCGATCAGCGTCCGTCGCCCGCCGAGCGTTTGACCACCGCGCATCACCTGCAATTCCAGACGGGCAGATGTCAGGACGGTCGTCTCCGGCACCGGATACGCGCCATCAACGGCCACACCGCCCTCGACCAGCGAGAGCTCCACGCTCTGAATCGCATCGGCAAGCCCCGGCGGGGCGGTGTATCGGATTTCCAACTGGGTCCCGAAGGCGCGCCGGATCGAGGCGGCTGTCGCGTCCGGCTGATCGTCGGGCGGCAGCGCCCAGACCTGATCGAAGACAGGCTGGAACCGGCCTGTTTGCGATTCAGGCACGACGCCAAAGACCCGCCCGGGCAGCGCCTCGACCGCGGCCTGAAACGCCGCCTCGGCATCGCCCAGCTCGCCATCCGTCATGACCAGGAAGACCACCTCCCCCCGGGCTTCGGCCGCTGCCAGCCGCAGCGCCGCCGGTAAATCATCGCCGTCGCGGACGACCAGACCGGAATTATAGGCGAGCACCGCATCGCGCCGCTGAAAGTAGAGCTGGTTGCCCGCGGCCAGAACCGGCTCGCCGGCGGCGGAGACCGCGACGAAAGACTCCATCCGTCCCATGGACTCAACCAGGGCACGTCCGAGCAAGCCGGCCGAGAACAAGTGCCCCTCATCAATCATCGAGGGCGACACATCCGTGATGAAGACAACCTGCGGCGCGCGCCGCGGCTGCGCCAGGATGCGCGGCGTCACAGGCGCGCCATCGACCATCAGGCGAAGATGCGGCGCATACCAGTATGCCCCGTCCGGGGTATCGGTCTGGACCGTCAGGCCAACTTCCGGCCAGTCGGCCGTATCAATCCCGGTCAGCGTGGCCTGTGTGATCGCCGGTGCGGGTGGCAAGCCTGCGGCCAGGTCCGGCGGTCCCTCACCCGGGACCGGCAGCAAATCACCGCCGGTGGAAAAACTACGCCCGGCAACGGGGTCGCCGACCCCCGAAATGACCGGGCGCCAGGCCGGCACATCGACCGCGCCCGGCGCGCTATCCAGGAATGACCCGAGCTGGGCTGCCGGGAGGAAACGAAGAATCGGTTCATCCGCCATTCGGCCGGCCCAGTCGAGCAGGCGCTGGCGAGATCCACCCGGCGTCACCAGATCAAGCGCCAACTCGATAGGCGTGAGGCCGGGATCAACATAGGCGGAGGCAGAACGGGGGCGCGCGAGGTGCGGAAAGACCGGATCCGCGACCAGCCATTCTCCATCAACCTGATACTCGACCCAGACCCAATCAGGATTCGCCCGCTCGACACCGTTCACGATCGGCACACGGAGATAGGTGTCCAGAAGGGCTTCGGCTTGTTCCAGCTCAGCGCGCAGATTGGCGGGGATGGCGCTAGCGTCGGCCAAGGCAGACTGTCGGGCAGCCGCCTCGTCGACATCAAGCGCGTCATAAAGCGCGGAGAGACTGTCCCGGCGATCACTCTCGACGGTGCCAAGCACCGGGTCCGCATCAGGCCAATCAGCCCGCTGCAGCCGGACAGGATAACCCTGCACGTCCAGCAACGCCGCCAGCAATATGGCCTGATCGGCTGAATTGCCGCCGCGCAGCACAAGGACATCGTCAGGAGACAGGCCGCGCCCGGCATAGGATTGCAGCCAGACCCGATCGCGCACAAAGGCGAGCATCGCCTCCGGCGTTGCCAGCTCGGGCGCCGCTTCAGCCACGGTCAGGCCCGGCGCGGCATAGTCTGCTTCCGCCGCACGCAGAAGCGCCAACAGGTCGCGCTGACGGCCGGCCTGCCCGCCACCCATCAACACCAGGAGCAGCAAACCGAGCGTGATCACTACCGCGATACCGGCCCGGACCGGTGTCACATGTCGCGTCAATCCGTCCATGACCGCACCCCCGCTTCGGTGCGGACATACACATCCGTCACCGTCTCGATATAGCTTGTTTCACAACTGGTTGAGAGATTGTTCCGTATTCGGGAGCCGCCGATCCGAACCTGACCCGTGTCTGTGTAGCCGAAGAAAACGGCGTGGACCGGATAAGGTGTCTCCCATTGATCGGGACAGGTTTCGCGGATGCGTTCGGGAAACCGGATAACCGCGACAAGGTCGATCAGATTTGGCGCGACCTGTCCGAGAAGCCAGTCGTCCCCAAACATGTAGCGCCATATCTGGTAGTAATCATGGTCGGCATCGACATGGGTAAAGCGCATTGCCAGCTCACCACCGCGACGCTCATGATAGGCAATCAGCTGGAAGCCGCCTGACATCTCCCAGATCCCCGACAGGTCGGTGAACCGCAAGCCGCAGGGATCAAATATCTCGATCCCGGACTCGCCGGCATCTGGGTCGCGGACATTCAAAGGCGGGCCGTAAGTCCCGAACGGACAAGGCCGGTCAGAGTTCGGTTCAATCGGACCGGCCGCCCGGATCTGGTCCAACAGCGCCTGCTCGGCATCGGTCAGGGGTGGTTCGGTCGACGGCTGGATTTCGGCCGACCCGTCGCCAGAGGGGGCAACGGATTCTGGGGAAGGCTGGGCAAAGGCCGCGGACGCGCTACCCTGAATGACCAGCGCAGCAGCAATCCCAAAGGCGTACCCGGTTCTCGACACAGGCATGCAACCTCCCCGATTTTCGGACGAAGGTTAACAAGCGGGCCGGGTAAGCGCAAACAGGGCCCGGTCAGGTCTGACCGGCACATGTATCATGTGTGCCATCAAGCCCGGTCGAGGGCTTTTTGAAAGACTACAGCATCCACATTGCCGCCGGTTGCGAGCACGCAGACTGTCTTGCCGGCAACATCCATCTTGCCGGACAGCACAGCCGCCAGCGCCGCGACACCGCCGGGCTCGACGACGATTTTGAGGTGCCGCCACGCAGCCGCCATGGCATCAAGCGCCTCGTCATCGGAGATCGCGGCGCCAGCGCTCAGCTGGGTTGAATTGAGCGCCCAAGTCAGGGCGCCCGGCGTCGGCGTGATAATCGCATCACAGATCGAGCCGGTAAGCTTGGTATTGGTCTCGCGCTGGCCGCTGGCGAGCGAGCGCTTGTGATCGTCAAACCCCTCCGGCTCCGCCGACCATATCGCGACTTCCGGGAAGGCGTGGGACATGGCCAAGCCGACGCCGGCGATAAGACCTCCGCCACCGGCGCAACACACCACAATGTCCGGCGTTTCTCCGAGCGCCTGCAATTGCTGTGCGGCTTCAAGACCGGCCGTGCCCTGCCCGGCAATGATGTAGGGGTCCTCATAAGGCGGCACGAGAATGCGCCCCTCGGCCTCGGCGATCGCCAGCCCCATCGCTTCGCGGCTCTCGGTAGCGCGGTCATAGGTCACCACTTCGCCGCCCCAGAACAGGACCCCCTCCACCTTCGAACGCGGCGCATCGGCCGGCATCAGGATCTTGGCGGTGGTGCCGTTGAGCTTGGCTGCTGCCGCGACGCCCTGGGCATGATTCCCGGAGGAATAGGCCAAAATGCCGCGTGCTTTCTCGGCGTCATCCAGCCGGGAAATGCGGTTGAAGGCGCCGCGAAACTTGAACGAGCCGGTGCGTTGCAGGCACTCGGCCTTCACAAACAGGCGACAACCCGTCTCGGCGTCGAGCCGGTCATTGCGCAAAAGCGGCGTGGCGACCGCATGCCCGGCCAGCCTGCCCGCTGCATCGAGAATATCGGCATGGGTCGGCAGGTTGACGGGATGGGTCACGGGCAGAACTCCTCGACAGATCGCAGCACCGGGCGGCGCCTCATGTGCAAAAAACGCATAAGCAATTCAAACCGATTGAGCAAAGGGATTGCGCCGTGGCCCGTTAGACCGTTTGATTGGCAAAACACAAAAACGGACCAACGGTTGATTATCAGGGGAAATACATGACTTTGCGCGCACACATGATGGACTGTCCGCTCATGATCTCGGACATTCTGGTTCACGCGGCAAAATGCCATGGCGATCAGGAAATTGTCACGCGGCTGCCGGAGAGCGGCCAGATCCATCGCCAGAATTACACGACGACCTACAAGCGTACGCAGCAGCTGGCCAACGCCCTGCAAAAGAAACTCAAAATCCGCGAGGGCGACCGCGTCGCCACCATCGCCTGGAATTCGCACCGCCATTTCGAGCTTTACTACGCGATTTCCGGGGTCGGCGCCGTCGTCCACACCGTCAATCCGCGCCTTGATCCCAAGCAGCTGATCTGGATGCTCGACCATGCGCAGTCCAAGACGGTGTTCTTCGACAAACAATTCGCACCGCTGATCGACGCCATCTCGAAAGCGTGCAAATCGGTCAAGAACTGGGTTCTGATGACCGACAAGACCCATCTCGAGGGCGTCCAGACCAAGTGCAAGAGCTATGAAGAGCTGATCGCCGATTATCCGGCCGATTTCGACTGGCCGGTCTTCGACGAATATGCCGCCGCCGGCTTGTGCTATACGTCCGGTACCACAGGCGATCCCAAGGGCGTTTTGTATTCGCACCGTTCGACCGTCCTGCATGCCATGGCATCAGCCGCCGCTGATGTGATCGGCGTTGGCGCTCGCGGCACGATTTTGCCGGTCGTGCCGATGTTCCACGTCAATGCCTGGGGCATTCCCTACGCCGCGCCGATGAATGGCGCCAAGCTGGTGATGCCCGGCGCCCAGATGGACGGCGCCTCCATTCACGAACTGATCGAGGGCGAGAACGTCAATTACGTCGCCGGCGTGCCGACGGTCTGGCTCGGCCTGCTCAATTATCTCGAGGCCGAAGGCAAGCGCATCGACAGTGTCGAACGGGTTCTGATCGGCGGTTCGGCGCTGCCCGAAGCCCTGCTGCGCGCCTATGAGGACAAGTATGGTGTGGTCATGCAGCAAGGCTGGGGCATGACCGAAATGAGCCCGCTGGGTACGGTCAATGTCCTTCTGCCCAAGCATGAAGGTCTCGATCGCGAGGAGATCGTCAAGGTCAAGCTGAAACAGGGCCGCCTCGTCTTCGGTGTCGGCATGCGCATTGTCGATGATGAAGGCAAGGAACTCCCCTGGGACGGCGAGTCCTCCGGTCATGTCCAGGTCCGCGGGCCATGGATCGCTTCAGGCTATTATCGCGGTGCCGGTGCCGAAAGCTTCACCGAGGACGGCTGGTTCCAGACCGGCGATGTGGCGCATCTCGACGGCAGCGGTTTCATGACCATCACGGACCGCTCCAAGGATGTCATCAAGACCGGCGGCGAATGGATTTCCTCGATCGATCTGGAAAACGCCGCCATGGGTCATCCCTCGGTCGCCATGGCCGCCGCCGTCGGCATGCCGCACCCGAAATGGCAGGAACGTCCGCTGCTCGTCGTCCAGCTCAAGCCGGGTGCCGAACCGGATGCCGCCTCGATCATCGACTATCTGCGCGGCGAGGTGCCCAAATGGTGGCTGCCCGACGCGGTCGAGTTCATCGAGGAAATGCCGATCGGCGCGACCGGCAAAATCCTCAAGACCAAGTTGCGGGAAATCTACAAGGATTATGAATTCCCGACGGTTGACGCATAGGTCCTGACACCGCACTCGACATGATGAAGCCCCGGCCAAGCGGCCGGGGCTTTTTCGTTGGCCGTCAGAGGCTTTGGCCACCGGACACTTCAATGCGCTGACCGGTCATCCAGTCAAAACCACCCGACATGAAGCCGGCGACTGCGCTGCCGATATCGGCCGGCAGACCGACCCGGCCCAAGGCCGTCACCGACGCGATATGGGCATTGACCTCGGCATTGTCGCGCACCAATCCACCGCCGAAATCGGTCTCTATCGCGCCGGGTGCCAAGACATTGACGGTAATGCCGCGATCCCCGAATTCGACCGCCTGGTAACGTGTCAGCACTTCGACCGCGCCTTTCATCGCCGCATAGGCGCCAAGCCCCGGGAAAGTGAACCGGGTCAAACCGGTCGACACGTTGAGGATCCGACCGCCATCGACCAGCATTGGTTCGAGGTGTTGGGTCAGGAAAAGCACGCCCTTGAAATGCACGTTCATCAAGGCATCGAAATCGGCTTCGGCGAGATCGCGGATCGGGGCATTGGCGCCCATGCCGGCATTATTGACCAGCCCGTCGAAATCCTTGCGGTTCCAGACTTGGTCCAGCGTCTCGACAAGTCGCTCGGAAAAATCCGGAAAGCTCGCGACATCACCGACATCGAGTTGCAGGGCCGCAGCCTTGCGCCCCAACGCGCGGATTTCGGACAGGGCGGCGTCGGCGTCCGCCGCCTGCTGGCGATAGGTGATGATGACGTCAAGCCCGGCCCGGGCCAGATGCAGGGCCGCGCTGCGCCCGAGCCCGCGACTACCGCCGGTGACCAGAATGATGGGGGTGGGATTGGAAGACATGTGAACTCCTCGGTTGCTGCCCACCGACCTACGCCCGACCGGTCGCCCCTGCCTGCCCCATCCTCGCCAATTCTTGCCTGATCCTGCAATTTGCCGTCGGCCCGGCTTGTCCATCGCCCATCGGCGCAGTAGGCCGGTCCGGGAAGGACCGGATGATGACCGATATCGCCACGCTGTGCCGTGACATGCTCGCTTACGCTGACAAGAACGGCTTCTCAGATCAGCCATCGCTGTGCAATGTCGCCGGTCTGACCCTGGTTCGCGTTCGCCAACCGGCCGAATTTTCGGCCATCCGTTACGAACCCATGTTCTGCCTTGTCCTGCAGGGCGCAAAGCAAGCCTGCCTTGGCAATGCGCTCGTCACCTTCGCGGAACGGGACAGTCTGATCTGCAGCATTGACCTGCCGACCGCGGGTCGTGTGGTCACGGCATCACCGCAGGCGCCCTATCTCGCCCTGGCAATCCCGATCGATACCGGTCTGCTGCGGGAATTGTCAGCCGAGCTGGAGACGACCGGCGCATCCCCGCAGGACCGGCCCCGCCCCGACCCGCACAGCAGCGCCCTCGCCGTCGGTCCTGTCGATGACGCGCTGCTGGATGCAATGGCGCGCCTGTTCGCCCTGCGCGAAGACCCGGCCGGTGCCCGCAGCCTGGCACCACTCATCATACGGGAAATCCATTTTCGATTGTTGCGGGCCGAAAATGGCGGCTTGCTGCGCCGCCTGATGCAGACCGACAGCCATGCCGAGCGTATCGCCAGGGCCATCCATCGCATCCGGCGCGATTTCGCATCGGCCTTGAGCATTGACGCGTTGGCGCGTGAGGCCGGCATGAGCGCGTCGTCCTTCCATGCCCATTTCCGTGCCCTGACCGGCACGACGCCGCATCGCTATCAAAAAGCCATGCGGCTGATGGAGGCGCGGCGGCTTCTGGCCGAGGGCAGCGACAGCATTTCCGCGATCGCCTTCGCGGTTGGTTATGAAAGTCCGACCCAGTTCAGCCGCGAATACCGCAGCAAATTCAACCGCTCCCCCCGCGAAGACCGTCGCCTCGCCGGGTGAGGCTGACAGCCATCGCGCCACATCCTTTCTGACCCGGGACTTAAATCGGATTAATCCCCCCTGCCTTTCCCTTGTGCCCCCCGCGCCGTCGACCTACATTCATATCGAAATTCGATAAGCCCCTGAACAGACGACCGAGGGGGCAAAGGAGACAGGACAATGGAGGTTTACGTCATGGGTGGTGAAGTCGCGGTGATTGGTCTGCTGGCCTATTTCCTGCCGACCCTGATCGGCCTCCTGCGCGGTCACGACAACACGTTCGCGATCTTCCTCACCAATCTGCTTCTGGGTTGGACCTTCATCGGCTGGATCATCGCCTTCATCTGGTCGTTCACAGCGATCCGCCGGCGCGTGCGGGCCTAGAGGTTTCCCCAAGACCTCGCTCACGGGTTGACCGCCCAGCCTCACACCCAACGGTCAGCCCTGGCAAACGCGCCTACCCCAACCGGCCCCAAACCGGACAATGCTTCGCCCGGATCGCCCCCAACGATCCGGGCGTTTTTTGTCCGGAACGCGCCACTCATTTAGACCGATTTCGAATTAAAACTTGCGTTCATTTTGATCATTAGCTAATTATCGAGTTGTAAACGGGCTCCAACCGTCCCCGGCCAACGGGCCCAACCATCCATCACAACCGGCTGCCCGCCTCATTGCAGGCGAATGCATCCGGCTGGCCAAATCCCGGAGGGCCAAATGCCGATTATCCGAACCATCACCCCCTGGCTGACAGGTCTCGTGATCACATTCCTGATCACGATGGCCCAAGCCTCCGCCGACAACAGCCCGAATATCCCCCCATCCGGCGACTGGCTCGGCGTCCTGACAACGCCCGGCGGCGAATTACGCTTGTTGATCACCGCCACGGAACAGCCCGATGGCAGTCATCGTGGCGAGCTGGAAAGCCTCGACCAGGCGCCCGGCCAAAAAATTCCCATCGATGAGTTTGCGATCGATGCCAACGCGATGCGCTTCGCCATCACCGCAATGGGCGTGTCCTACAGCGGCGAATGGAATGAACAGACCCGGCGCTATGAAGGCGAGTTCAGCCAGGGCATGAACCTGCCCCTGGCATTTGCCCGGCCCGAGACTGTCGAGGTGACAGTCATCGACGGCATGGACGGTGTCTGGGAAGGCATGCTGACACGCGGCGAGACCGAACTGGCTTTCACCCTCAATATCGAAACCGGCGAGGACGGCACCCAGATCACGCTCGATTCCGTCACCCAGGCGGCCTATGGCATCCCGGTCACGGAGTTCACCCGTGACGGTGACGCAGTCGGCTTTCGCATCCCGGCCGCCAATGTGACCTATCGCGGCACGCTGGATGCGGGCGGCGACATGCTGACCGGTCAATGGATCCGCCCGGGCTTTCCCGACGCAGAGGTCAGCTTTCAGCGCACGGCCAACCTCGTGACCGGTCCCAACCGCCCGCAGGAACCGGTCGGCCCCTTCCCCTACCGCGTCGAGCCGGTCCGCTTCGACAATCCGGAGGCCGAGGGTGTGACCCTTGCCGGCACGCTGACCCTCCCGGCCGGTGACGGCCCCTTCCCCGCCGCCATCCTGATCTCCGGTTCCGGGCCGCAGGATCGCGACGAGACCGTGTGGACCCATCGCCCCTTCGCCGTTCTGGCCGATCATCTCACCCGCAATGGCATCGCCGTGCTGCGCTATGATGACCGCGGCTTTGCTGAATCAACTGGCGATTTTGCGTCCTCGACCTCGATGGATTTCGCCTCCGATACGGAGGCCGCGCTGGCCTGGTTTCGGGCCCGGCCGGAGATCGATGCCTCCGCCATCGGGCTGATCGGACACAGCGAAGGCGGGCTGATTGCCCCGGTTGTCGCCGCTGATAATGACGCAGTCGCCTTCCTGGTCTTGCTGGCCGGCCCCGGTACGACCGGCGAGCAGATCATTCTGGACCAGTCATTGGCCGCAGCCCGCGCCGGTGGCCGCAGCCAGGAAGAGCTGGACGTGCTGGCCCGCCTGATCCCGCAAATCACCGGCACGGTGAGCGCGGCAGCGGATGAAGAGGCAGCCCGCTCGGCACTGAACGCACTGTTTACCGACGAGACCCTCGCCCTGCTCGGCGCTGCACCGGCGCAGCGCGAACTGCTGGTCAGCCAGAATGTCCGCGCCTGGCAACGCAACTTCCTGCGTCACGACCCGGCCGCCTATCTGCCGCAGGTTGATCAGCCGGTGCTGGCCGTGAACGGTTCGCTCGACCTCCAGGTTCTCCCCGGCCCCAATCTGGCCGGGCTGGAAGCGGGCCTGTCCGGCAATCCCGACATCACGGTGCTGGAGCTGGAGGGTCTCAATCACATGTTCCAGACGGCGCAGACCGGCACCATCGCCGAATATGCCGAGATCGAAGAAACCTTCGCCCCACACGCGCTGGACCTTATCTCGGACTGGATCGCGGCGCGTTTCTTGGACTAGCACCGCATAAGCCGCACGGCGCCTGGACCTACAGGTCCGGGCGTCTGTTGGGCGAACAATGGCCACTGCGACATCTGCTAAATTTGGCCTACGCCCGCCCAGCCCTTCACGGTACAAGCGGTGTCGATGTCAGATTCTTCCCATCCTTCACCTACACAAACAAGCCAAGAGAATATCTCCGCCGGCGAGGTTTGGCTTTTGCGCCAAGTGCTTTCACAAAGCGCACTTCACGCAATGCGCGAGATGGTCGGGCACCATGATCAACCCGGCAGACGGATTGAGGAAAGCGCGCCCCTCTACGAGAGCAAAGGCATCGCGGCACTCTGCAAGCGCATCCGCACCATATGGCCGAAAATGCGGCCGGTCCGCATGATTTCATTCAACAAGATAGCCGACACAAACTGGGCGGTGCCGTGGCATCAGGATCGCGTCATCGCAGTTCACGACCGAGTTGATATCAACGGGTTCAAAAACTGGTCACGGAAGGACGGTGTCTGGCACTGCGAAGCCCCGGAATCGGTATTGGCTCGCATGCTCTTTGTCCGCCTCCATCTGGATGATGCGGCAGAGGCCGATGGCGCGATGGAGATCGCATTGGACAGCGCGCGGCATGGCCGGGTTTCTGCCGATAACGCCGAGGCAATCGCTCGATCCTGCCAGACCACCACCCCTCAATGTGCGGCGGGCGACGCGATCGTGCTACCAATGCTCACGCTGCACCGATCCCTCGCATCCCGCTCACTGCGGCCGCGGCGCGTAATTCGCATCGACTTTGCCGACCTAGAAGTCCCCGGCGATCTCAACTGGCGGACCTGACCGCGCTTGCCTGCAACCGTCAGGATTCCCTCATCAAAGCCAGGTCGTGATCTCGTCCAGTCGCTTCTTGACCAGGGCGTGCTCTGGCACGGTCGCATCCTCGGCCGGATAGCCGCCGACGATCAGCATGTAGGGTTTTTCCCCGGCCGGGCGTTCGCAGACCTCGTTGAGGAAGCGCATCGGATTGGGCGTGTGGGTCAGCGTGACCAGGCCGGCCTCGTGCAGCGCCGCCAGCAGGAAACCGCAGGCAATGCCGACGCTCTCGTGGATGTAGTAATTCTTCTTGTCCTGGCCGATCTCCTCACCACCGCGCTTCTGGGCGAAGACGGCGATCAGGACCGGCGCATGTTCGAGGAAAGGCTTGCTGGCATCGGTGCCCAGCGGCGCCAGCGCATCGAGCCATTCCTGCGGTGCCTTGCCATTGTAGAAGGCCGCTTCTTCCGCCTCGGCCGCCTCACGCAGGGCCCGACGCTTGGCCGGGTCGCTGAGCACAACAAAATGCCAGGGCTGGTGATTGGCACCTGAAGGCGCCGAACCGGCGGCGATGATGGCCTGTTCGATCACCGCACGCTCGACCGGCTTGTCGGAATAATCCCGCACCGTGCGCCGGCGCAACAGGTTCTGCGTGAACCGGCTGACCCGCTCGCGCATCTCGGCTTGCGGATATTCAATGTAGTTTTCAAGCGGTACGCGTTTTTCCATACCCATCAGGACCCTCCCCGGCCCAAGCGAGGTGACACACTCAATCCCAGTCCAGAACCACCTTGCCGGACTTGCCGGCCCGCATGGCGTCGAAACCCTTCTGGAACTCATCGGCCTTGTAGCGGTGGGTGATGATGCGCGAAACGTCGAGACCGCTCTCGAGCATGGCGATCATCTTGTACCAGGTCTCGAACATTTCGCGGCCGTAAATGCCCTTCAGCGTGATCGCCTTGAGCACGAGCTGGCCGAAATCGACCTCGATCGGCTTGGACGGCAGGCCGAGCATGGCGACCTTGCCACCCATCACCATATTGTTGAGCATCGAGCCGAAAGCCTGCGGCGCGCCGGACATTTCCAGACCGACATCAAAGCCCTCGGTCATGCCGAGCTCTTTGGCCACATCCTCGATCTTCTCTTTCGAGACATCGACCGTGCGGATCTTCGGCGCGACCTGGCTGGCCAGGTGCAGGCGATGGGTGTTGATATCGGTCAACACGACATGTCGGGCACCGACATGGCGGGCAATGGCGGCGGCCATGATGCCGATCGGTCCGGCGCCGGTGATCAGCACATCCTCGCCGATCATGTCGAACTGCAGCGCTGTGTGTACCGCATTGCCGAGCGGATCGAGGATGGCGCCGATCTCGTCGGGCACATCCTCGGGCAGCGGCACGACGTTGAAGGCCGGCAGCTTCATGTATTCGGCAAAGGCGCCGGGGATATTGACCCCGACACCGCGGGTTTCCGGGTCGAGATGGAAACGTCCGGCGCGGGCGGCGCGGCTGGTGACGCCAACCACATGACCTTCGCCGGAGACACGCTGGCCGACCTTGACCCGGGTCACGTTCGAGCCCGTGTCGACGATCTCGCCGGCATATTCATGGCCGACCACCATGGGCGTCGGCACATTCTTGGCCGCCCAGTCGTCCCAATTGTAGATATGGATGTCCGTGCCGCAGATGGCGGTGCGTTTGATCTTGATCAGGACATCATCCGGACCGATTTGCGGCTCCGGCACGTCCTCCATCCAGATGCCTTCTTCCGGCTTGGCTTTGACCAGGGCTTTCATGCAGCGTCCTCACCTTGTGGCGTCCCCGTCTTGGCGGGTTTGTCGCGAAGATACATCACCGCGGCGATGGGGAAAGTCAGCATCATCGGAATGAGCAGTATGCCCATCAGTTCAGCAACATGTCCGTTCGAGCCGCTGATCCAGGTCGCCGCGATGGACAGCGCGCCAACAGCCGCGGGAATGGCCAGGATGCGGCGCCGATCCATCCACAGCATGGCGGCCAGCCAGGCGGCATAGGCAGCGATCAGCCCCCATTTGATCCAGGTGTCGATGCGCAGCATCTCGACCCGCACCGGCAGAAAACTGTCAAAGGCGTAGGAAACCAGTTCGACTTCCGTGCTGGCTTCATCGAAATAGCCGCGCGGCAGGCAATCGCGCAGGACGACATCATCGCGCCCGTCCGCCGGTTCGATGTCGGAGCTGCACAGCGGATTTTCGATCTCGGCAAGAATGCCGTTGATGGTGGCATTTTCCTGCCAGTCGGCCGGAATGGTCGCCAGCGCCAGCCCGACCCCGACCGCGGCGAGAAATCGCCCGCGCAGGGCCATGCCAAGAAAGAACACCGCCGCCATACCGGCATAGGCGACCGGGAAGAACCAGTCGAGAAACTGGACCTCGACCAGCCAGGCGCGCAGCGCCGCCGCCCCCTCGCCCTGCAGAAAGGCAATATCCCCAACATCCTCGGCGAACTCCAGGGCGAGGATCGGGGTTTTGAACCCCTCGGCCATCGGCGCACTGCCCAGATCGGGCGGAGCGCCGAACAACGCCAGCGGGAAGGCCAAGGTCGCCAGGGTGAGAACCAGTGTGGCCACAAAGGCCCAGCGTGCAGGTGTCATATCGCCTCCCGATCCGGCGTCATAGTGGCCTGTCGCCGGGCCGGATCAAGCGGATAAATGTTCCGCCACCGTTTCCCCGATCGCCAGCGAGGCGGTCAGGCCCGGACTTTCAATCCCGAACAGGGCCATCAGGCCGGCAACGCCATGGCTTTCCGGTCCGTCCATCCGGAAATCCGGCTGCGGCTCACCCGGCCCATGCAGCTTGGGGCGAATGCCGGCATAATCCGGCATCAGGCCCCCGTCCGGCAGCGACGGCCAGAAGCGCCGCGCGGTCGCATAAAACGCCTCGGCCCGCGCCGGATCGACCGTGTAATCCTCGGCTTCGACGAAAGCCAGGTCCGGCCCGAACCGCGCCTGCCCGCCCAGATCGCGGCGGTAATGCGTGCCCAGCGCGCCGGGAATCGGCAGCGGATAGACCAGCCGCGAGAACGGCGCCTTGCCCGACAGGGTGAAGTAGACGCCCTTGCCATAATGCAGCGGCGGGATCCGCTCGGCCGGCATGGTCTCGATCATCGCCGCAGCCGCCTGTGCGCCCAGCCCGGCCGCGATCACCAGATAGCGTGTCGTGACCTCGGTCGCATGCTCGCCGCCCGTCCGCACGACAAAGCCGCCGCCCTTGAGCGGCGTCGCGCCGGCAAAGGGCGTATTGACGGCGATGGCGCCGCCATGCCCGGCGATCTCGCCGGCCAGCGCATCCATATAGGCGTGGGCATCCATGACGCCGCTTTCTTCCGACAACAATGCCGCCTCGGCCCGCAATTCCGGCTCCAACGCCCGCGCTTCGGCACCGCTCAACCGCCGCATGCCGCCGACCTGGTTGGCCTTGGCCTGATCGAGGATGGCGTCGAGCCGCTCGATCTCGTGCGGCTCGGTCGCGACGACGAGCTTGCCGCATTTCTCGTGTGGCAGATGATGGTGTGCGAGAAAGGCGTAGAGCATCAGCCGGCCCGCCACGCAGAGCCGCGCTTTCAGCGATCCGGTCGGATAATAGAGCCCGCCATGGATGACCTCGGAATTGCGCGAGGAAATGCCCTGGCCGATCTTGGTGGCGGCTTCCAGCACGATGGTCTCATGGCCGCGCCGAGCGAAGGCCCGGGCGGTGGCAAGTCCAACTGCACCGGCTCCGACGATGATCGCATCTGTCTCGAAAGCCATGCACAATCTCCCGGCCCGGCGCGCGAAAAACCGCAGTTTGGCATGAGTCCGTGGCCCGGGAAGACGTTCGGTTGCCTGACCTGGCAACGCCCGAAAAAATCCGCCCGGCGCTGGGCGCCGGGCGGTTCTTCATTCAGCGCGACGCGTGATCAGCCTTCCGCTGTACCGACCGGCGGGAAGATGCGACCCAGCGGGCCGACCTGCGGGATCGGCATCAGCAGGATGCGGCGGACCGGGTTCCAGGCTGCGCCCAGCAGGACCACGATTGCACCCAGGACCAGCAGCGTCACGGCGACGACCGCACCAGCGCCCAGATCGGACCCATTGACAATCACGCCGATTGAAACACCCGCCGTGACCAGTCCGGAGACGATCAGGGCGCGGCGATTGATCAGCAGCGAGACCAGGGCAAACAGGCCGATCACTGTCAGCGCCGTAATGGCGAGGCGCATCGACTCGGCACTGTCCGATGCCATGGCTGCAAACAAGTTGAGGTTCTCCGGATTGGCGAAATCACTCTCCTGAAGGGTCATGCCGGTCTGGGTGAAGTTCAGAACGGCCCCCAGCAGGACCGGCGCCGCAAAGAAGTGAAGCCAAAAGGCGGTTCCCGACAGGCGCGTCTCGCGACCCGGATCACGGGCATCAAACAGGATGCCGGCCAGCAACAGGGCCCCACCGCCAGCAACATTGATGCTCGGTGACCAGATGATCACCGTATAGGGATCAACTGCCAGCAGGGTCATCACAGCGGTCAGAACCAAACCGACCCCCATCAGCCCGCCGGCGAAGGGCAGACGGTAGCTGACATAATAGGCCGTGACCGGCAGCAGGAAGGCGAGGCCGAACACGATCGGCATGAAACGGATGGAGACCGGCAATTGCGCCAGCACCATCATCACCGCCTCGCGGCCGAATTCCATATCGTCGACACCGGCTCCGGCGAGCTCGAAGCTTTCCTCGGAAATTCCGGCACCATGGATCAGGAATTGGGCATAACCCCAGACCAGGACGATCATCGTCGTCACGCCGAAGACCGAACTGAGCACAATGCCCGGCAGGATGCGGCGTTGCTTGCCGACCAGCAGGGCCGACAACAGCCAGGTAAAGATCGCGATCCCGCCAATCAGCGCCATCAGCGCGTTCTGGAAGGCCTGTTCGCCCTCTTCCAGGCCAAGCCCGGCCATCACCTGGCCGGCACCGGCACCCAGGCCGGCGAGCAGGATCAAGACCCCGATCGTGGTGAAGATGTCGTGGAAATTGTTCAGGAAAGGCAGCATCTCGTCCGATGGACGCGCGCTGCTGGCACGCACTTCGCTGGTATCCGTCATGGCAGTCCCCTGTGTCACATACCCGTGTGATGCCCCCAAGCGATCATTCGGATGCAGATTTCGCCAAAAAAGCGAGTCTGACCGGGGAAGACTACGCGTATTTGGGGAAAGCGTCAGGGGGACTGGATGGGGCGGCGTCCCGGCGAGCGGGACGAGTACCCATCAAATAACTCCCAACTCCCGGCCCACCTTCGTAAAGGCCGCCACTGCGCGATCAATCATCTCCGGCGTATGCGCCGCCGACATCTGGGTGCGGATTCGCGCCTTACCCTTGGGCACGACGGGGAAGAAGAAGCCGATCACATAGACGCCCTCATCCATCAGTTTCGAAGCCATCTCCTGGGCCAGCTTGGCATCGCCCAGCATGACCGGAATGATCGGGTGCTCGCCGGGCAGAAGGTCGAAACCGGCCTCACTCATGCCTGTGCGGAAGCGTTTGGCATTGTCGAACAGGCGGGCGCGCAGATCTTCACCCGCGGCGACCATGTCGAGCGCCTTGAGCGAGGCTCCTGCGATGGCGGGCGCCAGTGAATTGGAGAACAGATAGGGCCGCGAGCGCTGGCGCAGCATGTCGATGATCTCGCGCCGCGCCGCCGTGAAACCGCCCATCGCCCCGCCCAGCGCCTTGCCGAGCGTGCCGGTGATGATGTCGATCTCACCCAGCACACCGCAATGTTCCGGCGTACCTCGACCTTGTGAGCCCATGAAGCCATGCGCGTGGCAATCATCGACCATGGTCAGCGCGTCATATTGTTTGGCCAGGCGGACGATGGATTTGAGGTCGGCGATATAGCCATCCATCGAGAACACGCCATCGGTAACGATCAGGACATGGCGCGCGCCATCAGCCCGGGCCTGTTTCAGCTGGGTCTCGAGATCGGCCATATCGGAATTGGCATAGCGATAGCGCTTGGCCTTGCACAGGCGCACACCGTCGATGATCGAGGCATGGTTGAGCGCGTCGGAGATGATCGCATCCTCCGGCCCCAAAAGCGGCTCGAACACGCCGCCATTGGCGTCAAAGGCGGCGGCATAGAGGATGGCATCCTCGCAGCCGGCAAAGGCCGCGACCTTGGCTTCCAGCTGCTTGTGCAGGTCCTGCGTGCCACAAATGAAACGCACCGAGGCGACGCCGAAGCCATGACTGTCCAGCGTCGACTTGGCCGCTTCGATCAGTTCCGGCCGGTTGGCCAGGCCGAGATAGTTGTTGGCGCAGAAATTGATGACATGGCTGGACGCCCCATCCGCCGTCACATCGATCTCGGAGAATTGCTGCGAGGTAATGATGCGTTCGCGCTTGTAGAGCCCGTCAGCATCGATCTGGCTGAGTTCGGCTTTGAGGTCGGCGAAAAAGGCGTCGGACATCGGGGGCTCCCAAGGGTGAGTCTGTGTTGGCCACCTTCTATTGCCCTACCCTCGCCTTGTCATCCCGGCCACCCGCTTTCGCGGGCGCAGGCTCCTGCCCCGCAAAAGCAGGGCGCAGAGCCGGATGACAATTTGCTGGTAAACAAGGAGAGGCAAAACCCATTTTTCCCGGCCGCAAACCGGCGAAAGCCGGTTGGAGAGCCGGGACCGACTGCACGTTTTCACAAACGATGAGTATCCGGTCGGTCCCGGATAGCGCTGACGCGCTTCCGGGAAAAATGGAAACCTGGATCTCCTTCCTCGCAACACGGCATTCCCCCTACTCCACAAACTGTTCCGGATAGACCCACCACCAAGGCATCGGGTTTTCACCCATCGCCTGCTCGACGATCTGCGAATAGATCAGCTCGGCGCGGACTGAATTGGCGAGCAGGACGATGCAGCGCTGCGTCTCCTCATGGCAGGTCGCGCGGTTGCCGGTCCAGGGATTGTGGCCACCCTTGTCGAACCAGTGACCGGTCTCGTCCTGGAAGGTGATCACGCCCAGTCCGGCTGCCAGTCCGATCGCCGCCGCGCGCGGGTCTTCCTCGGTGGTGATTGTCGGAAACTGGCCTGGCGAACGGATCACCTGAGAGGGGGAGACAAATTCGGCACGCGCCTCGGCGCTCAGTCCCTCGCCGCGAACCATGCCGGCCCACATCCGCGCCTGGTCGGCGATGGTCGTGTCCATCGATCCCGCCGCCGACACACCGGAGCGCTCGTCATGCGGCTCAAACGTACCATCCATCGCATAGCCGTCGGCGAGATGGTCAGCGAAATCCTCGCGCCATTGCATCGAAGTGTCGGTCATGCCGAAACGGTCAAAAATACGGGTCTGCATCTCCTCTTTGAGGTCGAGGCCGAGACCTTCCTCGATCACATGCTGGAGGATGTAAAACCCTTCCGCCGAATAGGTCTGACGTTCGCCCGGCGGGAAATGGAATTGCAGGCGGCCATCCTCTTCCAGCCAGCGGAAATTGGCGAAACCGGTGCCGTTGGACAAGATGATCCGCGCTGTCAGATCGCGCCATTGCGGCTGGTCGGCGAGATCGGCCCATTCGTCATACTCGGGCAAGGGCCGCGGCAGATAGTCGGCGATCGAGGCATCGAGATCGATCAGCCCCTCATCGACCAGCATCAACACATAATAGCCAAAGGCCGCCTTGGTCAGCGAGGCGCCATACATGATGCTGTCGGTCTCGAGCGGCGCGGCATTCTTGCGATTGCGGTAGCCGAAGGCGGCGACATGGGCGACTTCGCTCTCATCAATCAGCGCATAGGCCAGTCCGACCACCTCCTCCTCCGCCATCAGCGACTGGATCGCGGTATCGAGTTCGACAATCTCCGCCTCGCTCCAGCCATCGGGCTGGGCCAGGGCGGAACCGGTCACGGCGAGAAGAGAGGTGGCAGCGGTCAACACGGCACGCATGGGCATTCCTTCGCATTGTTCGCAGGAAGGCTAGGCGACGGCGATGAACGCGGTAAGCGGGACGCTGGCCTGGCGCGTCTCCCTCCCGCGCATCACCCTGTTTCGCGTTGACACCTCTCTTCCCGCCCCGCACCGTCGCGCAACAGGATCCGGGGGGAGACATCATGACAATGACCAGGCGCGGTGAGCGTTTTTTCTTTTTCTATGCGCTGGCGCTGTTCGCCATTGTGGCGACGGCCTTTCCACTGCATGCGCTGGTCAATGGCGATGAGCTGCCCCCCCTGCTCCCGCACATGCATGTGCATGCGGTCTCGATGGGCCTTTGGTTCGCTTTGATGGTGCTTCAAACCACGCTGATCGCGCGCGGCAATTACGGTTTGCACAAGACACTGGGGGTCAGCAGTCTGGCGCTGGTGCCGGTCATGCTGGGGACGGGCCTTTATATCTCCTGGGAGAATTTGGCTCGCACCGGCGACAACACCATCCTGATCGCCAACATCGCCAATGCCGCTGTCTTCCTCGTCTTCTATGGCGCAGCTTTGCTGAACCGGACGAAGTCGGCCCTGCACAAGCGCTTCATGCTGTTCGCCAGCCTCGCCCTGATGTTTCCCGCCTTCTCGCGGGTGACCTATATTCTCCACGTGGACGTCTATCTCGTCCTGCCCATGTGGCTGGCCTTCCTGCTGGCCGTACCGGCTTACGACCTGATCAGCCAGCGCAAGATCACCGCCGCCAGCGCGTTCGCGGTCGCGATCAATGGGATCTACATCGTCAGCCTAATTCTGGCGACGTCTCCGCCGCCGGGATGACAATTTGCGGGTGAATATGGACAGGCGAAACCCATTTCTCCCGGCCGCAAACCGGCGAAAGCTGGTTGGAGAGCCGGGACCGACCGCGCGTCTTCACAAGCGATGAGTATCCCGTCGGTCCCGGATAGCGCTGACGCGCTTCCGGGAGAAATGGGAACGGGTTTCTTCCCCATTTCATGGGGAAGTGGGCCGGTGCGAAGCATCGGGTCGATGAGGCCGAGCGTGAGCGAGGAAACCCGCACGTCGCCTTCGGCGCCGCCCCTCCGTCTCGCCCTCCCGGCGATTCCCTTGCTCCTCGCGGAGAGAGAAAGGCGCGCTGGATATTCCTGCTCTCCTAGAGCGAAGGTGGCCCACAGGACCGAATGAGGGCTACAACGGCGGTGGATTTTCAGTCAGTCGCGCCCGTGTTGGAACCAACTACCGATGGCTGTGAGAGCTCCCGCATAGGTCATCAGCCACCAGACATACGGGAAGTATCCGAACCGATGGCTATGCGGACCAAACCCACCTTGTGTGTAATGAACATAGAGACCGGCAAGACCGGCTATCGCGACGAACACGCCGCCCGCGCTCAAGAAAACCGAGAAGGTTCCCCAACCCGCAACGACCCGCGGACGCGCGAGCGCCATCAAGCAGCCTGCGATCCAAAACCCCGTCGCCACAGTCAGTGCCACGCCCGTCAGCAACAACCCGATCCCGGTGCCCAACTCCGCATTGTAAATCATGCCGTCGAAGGCGCTGGCGCAAAAGAAGGAAGCCGCCAGCGGAATCAGCACAAACAGAAAGCGAAGCATCGTGACTCCCCGACCGACGGAATACGTGTTTCACGCTAAGCGCGATGCAGAGTGACCACAACACTCCCTACTTCACACTCGGCAAATCCAACCCCTGCTCCCGCGCGCAGTCCTTGGCAATCTCATAGCCCGCATCGGCATGACGCATCACACCGGTCGCCGGGTCATTCCACAACACGCGGCCAACGCGGGCGGCGGCGTCTTCGGTGCCGTCGGCGAGGACGACCTGGCCGGAATGCATCGAATAGCCCATGCCGACCCCGCCGCCATGATGCAGCGAGACCCAGGTGGCGCCGGAGGCGGTGTTCAAGAGCGCGTTGAGGAGCGGCCAGTCGGCGACGGCGTCGGAACCGTCCATCATGGCTTCGGTCTCGCGATTGGGGCTGGCGACCGAGCCTGAATCGAGATGGTCGCGGCCGATCACGACCGGGGCGGAGAGCTCGCCCGTGCGGACCATCTCGTTGAACGCGAGGCCCAGCTTGTGGCGTTCGCCCAGACCGACCCAGCAGATGCGCGCCGGCAGGCCCTGGAAGTGGATGCGCTCACGCGCCATATCGAGCCAGCGGTGAAGGTGGGGATTGTCCGGGATGAGTTCCTTCACCTTGGCGTCGGTCTTGTAGATGTCTTCCGGATCACCCGACAGCGCCGCCCAGCGGAAGGGACCAATGCCGCGGCAGAAGAGCGGGCGGATATAAGCCGGCACAAAGCCGGGGAAGTCGAAGGCATTCGAGACCCCCTCATCATGCGCCATCTGGCGGATATTATTGCCATAATCCAGCGTCGGGATGCCCTGCTCCCAGAAGGCCAGCATCGCCTTGACCTGCTCGGCCATGGAGGCTTTGGCGGCGGCTTCAACGGCAGCGGGATCGCTCTCGCGCTTCTCATCCCATTCGGCGAGGCTCCAGCCGGCAGGCAGATAACCGTTTGCCGGGTCGTGGGCGGAGGTCTGGTCGGTGACCATGTCCGGCTTGACGCCGCGTTTCACGAGTTCGGGGAAGACCTCGGCCGCATTGCCCAGCAGGCCGACCGAGATTGCCTCGCCCTTGGCACAGGCCGCGTTGATCATCGCCAGAGCGTCGTCGAGATTATCCGCGCTCTTGTCGAGATAGCCGGTCTTCAAGCGCATCTCGATCCGGCTCGGCTGGCATTCAACCGCCAGCATGGAGGCGCCAGCCATGGTCGCAGCCAGCGGCTGGGCGCCGCCCATGCCGCCAAGGCCGCCGGTCAGTATCCACTTGCCGGTGAGATCGCCGTCATAATGCTGGCGACCGGCCTCGACGAAAGTCTCATACGTGCCCTGAACGATGCCCTGCGAACCGATATAGATCCAGGACCCGGCCGTCATCTGGCCGTACATCATCAGGCCCTTTTTATCGAGTTCGCGGAAATGATCCCAATTGGCCCAATTGGGCACGAGATTGGAGTTGGCAATCAAAACGCGCGGTGCATCCTTGTGGGTCCGGAAAACCCCGACCGGCTTGCCGGACTGGACCAGAAGCGTCTCGTCTTCCTTCAGCCGCTTCAGCGTCGCGACAATGCGGTCATAGCTCTCCCAGTCACGCGCCGCCCGACCGATGCCGCCATAAACCACCAGCTCTTCCGGCTTCTCGGCCACGTCGGGGTCGAGATTATTCATCAGCATGCGCAAGGGCGCTTCGGCGGCCCAATGGGTGGCGTCGAGCTTGGAGCCATGCTTGGCGCGGATGATGCGGGAATTGTCGCGGCGGGTCTGGGACATTTACTTCACTTCTCCGGAATAGAGATTTTTGGCCGCGTCGAGCGCGGCTTTCATGACGTCCTTGAGGGCAGCGCGCAGCTGGTCGGCCTTGGCTGTGTCCAGCGTCCAGGGCGGCGCCTCGCTCATATAGGCGGACTGGGCGAGTTCCATTTGCAGGGCATGGATATTCTGGCTCGGACGACCAAAGGCGCGGGTGATGAAGCCGCCCTTGAAGCGGCCATTGACGATGGAGGCATACTCCTCGTGATCCATCATCGCCTTGACCGCCCAGCGTTCGATCATCCGGTCACAGCTCTCGCCGCCATTCGTGCCGAGGTTGAGATCGGGCAGCACGCCTTCAAACAGGCGCGGCACTTCCGACGCAATCGAGTGGGCATCCCAGAGCAAGGCATAGCCATGCTCCATCCGGGTCGCCATCAAGGTCTCGGTCAGGGCGCGATGGTAGGGGTCATAGAACTCGGTCCGGCGTTGTTCGATCTCGGCATCGTGCGGGGCCTCGCCGTCCTTGTAGATCGGCGTGCCGTCAAACAGGGTGGTCGGCACCAGGTCGGTGGTCGCCTGCCCCGGGTAGAGCGACGTGCCGGTCGGGTCGCGATTGAGATCGATGACATAGCGCGAATAATTGGCCCGGATGACCGTCGCGCCCATCGCATCGAGGAAATCGTAGAGTTCCGGTATGTGCCAGTCCGTATCCGGCAGCCCGCCTGCAGGCTCGCTCAAGCGATCCGCCAGACCCGGCGCCAGCGCCGTGCCCGAATGCGGCATGGAGACAACAAGCGGCGAGCTGCCGCGCTTGAGGGTGAAAACGTCCATCAGGCAATCCCGGGAAGCACGCCCGCGACCGCGACAAGCCCCCTGCCCGTCACGAGATCGCGCGCATTGGCGATGTCGCTGGCAAAGTAGCGGTCATCACCATAGGCGGGAACCGTCTCGCGCAATTGCGCCTTGGCCGCCTCCAGCGAGGCGGACGAATTCACGCCGGCATGAAAGTCCGTACCCTGGGCGCCGCAAAGCAGCTCTATTCCCACCACGGCATGCAGATTCTCCGCCATTTTCAGGAGGCGGAAGGCACCATGGGTCGCCATCGAGACATGGTCTTCCTGGTTGGCGCTTGTGGGGATGGAATCGACCGAGGCCGGATAGGCTTTCTGCTTGTTCTCCGAGACCAGCGCCGCCGCCGTCACATGGGCGATCATGAAGCCGGAATTGATGCCCGGATTGGGCGTCAGGAAGGCCGGCAGGCCGGAGACGGCCGGGTCTGTGAGAAGCGCGATCCGCCGTTCGCAGATCGAACCGATCTCACAGGCTGCCATGGCAATCTGGTCGGCGGCGAAAGCAACCGGTTCAGCGTGAAAATTGCCGCCGGAAATGGCTTCGTCCGTATCCGTGAAAATCAGCGGATTGTCAGTCACCGCATTGGCTTCGCGCTCCAGCACGGCGCCGGCCTGACGCAGGAGGTCGAGCACGGCGCCCATCACCTGGGGCTGGCAACGCAGGCAGTACGGGTCCTGGATTTTCTCGCAGCCGACATGGCTTTCGAGGATGCCCGAACCGTCGAGCAGACCGCGCAAGGCCGCGGCAACATCGATCTGACCCGGATGGCCGCGCAACGCGTGAATGCGGGGGTCAAACGGCGCGACCGAGCCCTTGGCGGCGTCGACACTCAGCGCACCCGACACCAAGGCAGCCTGAAAACCCGCCTCGACCTCGAACAGGCCGGCCAGCGCCAGGGCAGTCGAGGTCTGGGTGCCGTTGAGCAAGGCCAGACCTTCCTTCGGACCCAGCTGGACCGGGTTCAGGCCGGCCTTGGCCAAACCCTCACGGGCCGGCATGCGCTCGCCGCCGACGGTCACGTCTCCGGCCCCGATTAGCGCCGCCGACATATGCGCCAGCGGCGCCAGGTCGCCGGAGGCGCCGACCGAGCCCTGCGACGGGATGACCGGCAGCACATCGGCATCCAGCATGGCCTGCATGGCCTCGATCGTGGCCCAGCGAATGCCGGACGCGCCGCGGCCGAGACTGGCCAGTTTCAGCGCCATGATCAGGCGCACGATACGGGGGGCGAGCGGGTCGCCGACTCCAGCCGCATGCGACAGGACAAGCCGTTCCTGCAAGGTGGCCAATTCGTCATCGGCGATACGGGTCTGGGCCAGCTTGCCGAAACCGGTATTGAGGCCATAGACCGCCTTGCCCGAAGCGATCAGCCGGTCGACCGTGGCCGCCGCCGCATCGACATCGACCTTTGCAGCCGCATCGATCCGGATCTCGGCGCCGCGCCAGATTTTCGCCCAGTCGGCCAGCGTCATGGCGCCCGGTTTGATGGTCACAGCTGTCACTGCCATTCTCCTGCGAGGATGCGGCCATGCAGCGGCCGGCGTCCGATCCATTGAATGATTTCTGCGGGACGTTCGACATCCCAGATGGCGAGGTCAGCCGCCTTGCCAACCTCCAGCGTGCCGATTTCGTCTTGCAGACCCAGCGCCCGCGCCGCATTGCGGGTCATTCCGGCAAAGGCTTCCGGCAAGGTCAGACCGAACAGGATGCAAGCCATGTTCGCAGCGGTAAGGAGCGAGACCATCGGAGACGTGCCTGGATTGGCATCGGTCGCGACCGCCATCGGCACACCCGCCGCCCGCAGCGCGTCAACTGGCGGCCTCTTCGTCTCCCGGAGCGAATAGAAAGCGCCCGGCAACAGCACCCCCACCGTGCCGGCCTTGGCCATCGCGGCGATGCCGTCGGCATTGGTGTATTCGATATGGTCGGCCGACAGGCCGCCGAACTCGGCGACCAGCTTGGCGCCGCCCGTGTCGGAGAGTTGGTCAGCATGCAGCTTGATCGGCAGGCCGGCGGCCTTGGCGGCGATGAAGAGGCGGCGGGTCTCTTCCGGCGTGAAGGCGATCCCCTCGCAATAGGCATCAACCGCATCGGCCAGACCTTCACGGGCCGCTTCGCGGATCAGCGGGATGCAGACCTCGTCGATATAGCGACCGCTCTCACCCTTGTATTCCGGCGGCACGGCATGAGCGGCGAGCAAGGTCGCCGAAACTCGCATGCCCGAGGCCCGGGCGACACCGCGTGCGGCGCGCAACATGGTGCGCTCACTGTCGCGGGACAGGCCATAGCCCGACTTGATCTCGACGGTACCGACCCCTTCCTGGGCCAGGGCATCGAGCCGGGTCAGCGCCGACGCGGCCAGCTCGGCGGCACCGGCTTCGCGGGTCGCAACGACCGTGCGGGCAATTCCGCCGCCTGACCGGGCGATACTCTCATAGCTTTCACCGCCCAGGCGCCGCTCGAACTCGTCGGACCGGTCACCGGCAAAGACCAGATGGGTGTGGCAATCGATCAGCGCCGGCGTCACCCAGCGACTGGCCAGGCGTTCCGTCTCGCGAGCCTCGCCCGGAATTTCGGACATCGGTCCGATCCAGGCGATCCGCCCGTCCTTGATGCCCAGCGCCGCCTTCTCGATCACGCCATAGGCATCACGGCCGGCGACCATGGTCGCGAGACGGGCTTCGGTGAGCAGGCGGTCGAACATCATCGCTGTGATCTCCCGGCGAGCGGGCTTGTGAAAAGGGCTTTGCTCGCGTCTAATTGTCTATACAATAAATCCCGGTTTTCGAGTCTGTCCAGCGGGGAGACACCGTGTCCACTGATTTTCATCTCGCGCACGCTTTGCTGCCCGATGGATGGGCCAGCAATGTCCGCCTGTCCTGCGATGACGACGGTCATATTTGCGCGGTAACAAGCGGCGTTTCGGCACAAGCACGCGATACGCGTCTGGGAACCGTCGTGCCGGGCATGGCCAATCTCCACTCACACGCCTTCCAGCGCGCCATGGCCGGCTTGTCGGAAAGGCGCGGTCCGGGCCGTGACAGTTTCTGGTCCTGGCGCGAGGTGATGTATCGCTTCCTCGACCGACTCGATCCCGACGCCGTCGAAGCGATCGCCGCGCTGGTTCAGGTCGAAATGCTGGAAGCCGGTTTTACCGCCGTCGGCGAATTCCACTATCTTCACCATGATGCCGACGGTACCCCCTACGATGACCCGGGTGAAATGGCGGGCCGTATCTGCGCGGCAGCGAACACGACCGGGATCGCCCTCACCCTGCTGCCGGTCTTCTACCGCCATGCCGGTTTCAACCAGACTCCCGCCACGCAGGGACAGCGCCGTTTCCTCAATGATCCAGATAGTTATGCCCGTTTGATGGAGCGTGCCCGGCATCATGCCGGACCCCTGCCAAACGCCCGTGTCGGCATCGCCCCGCACTCGCTGCGCGCCGCCTCGATGGACGATATCACCACCATCCTGCCCCTCGCCGGAAAGGACCCCATCCACATCCACATCGCCGAACAGACCGGGGAGGTCGAGGCCTGTCTTGCTGCCACCGGCCAGCGCCCGGTCCGCCATCTGCTCGACCACCAGCCCGTCAATGACCGCTGGTGTCTGGTCCACGCCACCCACATGGACTCGGGTGAAATTCGCGACCTCGCCGCCTCCGGCGCTGTCGCCGGCCTGTGTCCATTGACCGAGGCCAGCCTGGGCGATGGCCTCTTCCCGGCCGTCGATTACCTCGCCGCCGGTGGGGCGATCGGCATCGGTTCGGACAGCCATATCCGCATTGATCTGGCCGAGGAAATCCGTCTCCTGGAGTATGGTCAGCGCCTGACGCACCGCCAACGCAATCTCCTCACACGCCCCGGCACCAGCACCGGCCACAACCTGTTCGATGCCTGTCTTGCCGGCGGGGCCCAAGCGTTGGGCCAACCGATGGGGCGTCTGCAAGTGGGCCTGCGCGCGGATCTGGTCGAACTCGAGACCCGACATCCCGTGCTGACCGGTCGCCGCGATGACGCCTTGCTCGACAGCTGGCTGTTTGCCGGTGATGCCCGTCAGGTCCGCAGCGTGCATGTCGGCGGGCGATTGTGCGTGACCGAAGGCCGGTCCCTTGTCCGGGACGCCGTCGAGCTACGTTATGCCAATACGCTGCAATCGATCTTGGAAGGCTGGTCCGCATGAGTGATTGGCGAGATCAGCTCAAGCTCGACGGCGACGGCCCGGTCTATGACCAGATCCGGCGCACCCTGCTCGACCGGATCAGGTCGGGCAGCTGGGAGCCCGGCCATCGCCTGCCATCAGAGGCCGATCTCTGCGACCATTTCGGCACCGCCCGAATGACTGTCAGCCGCGCGCTGCGCGCTCTGACTGATGAAGGCCTCGTGGTACGCAAACGCCGGGCCGGCAGCTTTGTCGCGCGTCCGGATGCCCCGGCGGCCATTCTCAAAATCGTCGACATGGCCAGTGCCATTCCGGCACGCGGCCAGCGTTATGGCTATCGCTGCCTGCTGAACCGGACCGGGCCAGTTGATGACGACGTCGCCCGGTTGATGCGCCTCCGACCGGGCGCACGCGTGCAGCATGTCAGCTGCATCCATACCGCCGACGGCGCGGCCGTGGAGTTCGAGGAGCGCTGGATCAATCTGGCGCTGCTTCCCGACGCCGCCCAAGCCGATTTCAACACGGAAGCGCCCGGTGGCTGGCTATTGCGCAAGACACCGTGGACCGAAGCTGAACACACCGTGTCGGCCATCAATGCCGACGAGACCCTTGCAACTTGTCTCGACATCACCCCAGGCACGGCCTGCCTTGTGCTGGAAAGGCGGACGTTCCAAGGCGACGAGGTGGTTACCGTCGCCCGGCTGACCCATCCCGGTGACCGCCATGTCATGAGCGAGCGATTCGGACCGTCCGACACGCGGCGAAGCTAGACTGTCGCGGATATGCCTGCGACACGCTTTCGACCGGAACCAGCACACACCGCCAGCCGCCGTCCGACTACGCGGTCGGCTTCGATGCCCGCACCGCATGCCGCTTGCGCAGAACATTGACGACATCGTCCAGGCTCAGCTCACGTGATTCCAGCAAGACCATGAGGTGGAAGAGAAGGTCCGCCGACTCGGCCGCCAGCGCGGTCTTGCTTTCCGACACGGCCGCCATCGCCACCTCGACCCCCTCTTCGCCGACCTTCTGGGCCGGTCGCTTGGGCGCCTTGGCCATCAAGCTGCCGACATAGGAGCCCTTGGTCTTGTCCTTCTTGCGCTTGCGGATGATCGCCCGCAAATGCGCCAGGAAGCCAAGCCCCGGCCCCGGATCATCGCCGAAACAGCTGACCGTGCCGGTATGGCAGGCCACGCCTTTCGGCTTGACCTCGACCAGCAGCGCATCGCTATCACAATCAGCGGTCAGATTGACCAGCTTGAACGTATTGCCGGAGGTTTCGCCCTTCTTCCACAGGCGCTGTTTGGAGCGCGAGAAGAAATGGACCTTGCCGCTCTCAACCGTCGCCGCAAGCGCTTCGGCATTCATATAGCCGAGCATGAGGACCTGACGGGTCGCCACATCCTGGACGATCGCCGGGATCAGGCCATCGCCCTTTTTCCAGTCGAGCGTATCTGCATCAATCATGGCCGAACCCTGATTCCCTCACCACCAAGCCAAGCCTTCAACTGCCCGATCTCGATGACCCCCTTGTGAAACACGCTGGCAGCCAGCGCGCCCTCGACCTTGGCAAGTTCGAACACGGATTTGAAGTGCTCTTTTCGCCCGGCCCCGCCGGAGGCGATCAAAGGTGTGGAACACACCTGCCGGACCGCCTGCAATTGCTCGATATCATAGCCGTCGCGAACACCATCCTGGTCCATGCAGTTGAGCACAACCTCGCCAGCCCCGCGGTCGATTCCCTCGGCGATCCAGTCCAGCGTTCGGCGATGACCGATCACGGTCTTGTCCGGATCGCCAGTATATTGGTGCACTCGCCAAGCGCCCTCAATGATTCGACTATCGACACCGAGCACCACGCACTGGCTGCCAAACTCGGCCGCCAGCCGATCAATGATGGCAGGATCCTCCAGCGCCGGCGTATTGACCGAAATCTTGTCCGCTCCGGCAAACAGGCGCGCCCGGGCATCGTCGACCGAGCGGATGCCGCCCGCGACGCAAAACGGAATGTCGAGTTCGCGCGCCACCGCACTGACCCATTCCGGCTCGACTGTCCGACCGCGGGCGCTGGCGGCGATGTCGTAGAAGACCAGCTCGTCGGCCCCTTCCCGGGCATAGCGACGCGCCAGATCGACAATGTCGCCGACATCCTCGTGATCACGAAAGCGCACGCCTTTGACCACGCGCCCGTCACGCACGTCGAGACAGGGGATTATGCGTCGCGCAAGCATGCCACTGCCTCCGCCACGGTGAAGCGTCCCTCATACAGCGCCTTGCCGGTAATCGCGCCAGCCGCGCCGGCCTGTTTGGCGGCGCGCAAATCCTCCAGCGAAGCGACACCGCCCGAGGCTTGCCAGGCAATGTCGGGATAGACGGTCGCGAGGCGCGTGTAGAGACCGATATTGGGGCCGGAGAGGTCGCCGTCGCGGCCAATATCGGTGACCAGGGCATGCGCCAATCCACTGTCGGCATAGGATGCGAGAACGTCTTCCAACGTGGTGTCGGTCGTATCCGTCCACCCTTTCAGGGCCGGCCGGTAGCGCCCGCCAATCTGGCGCACATCGAGCGCCAGCGTCAGGCGATCGCCGCCATAACGGTCGAGCCAGTCTCGCACCCGTTCCGGTTCGGTCACGGCAAGCGATCCGACGATGACCCGCTCGACACCGCTGGCCAGCAGGTCTTCGATATCCTCCGCCGTGCGAACGCCACCACCGGTCTGCACCCGCAATCCGGTCTCGCAGATGGTGCGAATAATCGCGCCCTGACGTCGGGCTCCATCGCGGGCGCCGCTAAGATCGACGACATGGATCCATACCGCCCCGGCCTCGCCAAACTGCTCGGCAACGGCCCGCGGATCGTCGCCATAATCGGTTACGGCGTCGAATTCACCCTTGTGGAGCCGCACGACGCGGCCATCCAAAAGATCAATTGCTGGATAAAGTATCATCTCGAACTCATTGCAAAATTTGCCAGAATACGCGCTCCGGCAGCCCCGGAACGTTCCGGGTGAAACTGGCAGCCAGCGATATGCCGATGCCGGACCAATGCCGAGACTGGACGCCCATAATCACAGACCGCCGCAGTTACTGGTCCGGGCGGGGCGTAAAACCCATGCACGAAATAGACATGCTCACCGGTCTCGATTCCGGCCAGCAAGGGCTCGTCCGGATCAAGGATCTCAAGGGCATTCCAGCCCATGTGCGGCCAGACACCGTCAGCCGGCGGTGGCAGTTTTTCGATCGCCCCCGGGATCAGGCCAAGGCACGCGACCTCCCCTTCGGCCGAGCGCTCGAACAGCATCTGCATGCCGAGACAAATCCCGAGCAAGGGGCGCGTGTCGGTCGCCAGAGCCTGGTCCCAGCCGGCAGTACGCAGGCGCCGCATCGCCGGGCCGGCCGCACCGACACCGGGCAGGATGAAACGGTCACAGCCAGTCATCCTGGCCGGCGTGTCAATGACCCGATAGGTCAGTCCCGCCCGCTCAAGCGCAAATCGGACCGACGCCAGATTGGCGCAGCCCGTGTCGATCAGGCCGATGCTCATGCCAGCATGCCCTTGGTCGATGGCAAGGCATCGCCCTCAACCCGCAAGGCCTGACGCAAGGCGCGACCGAAGGCCTTGAAGCAGCTTTCCACCATGTGGTGGGCATTCTCGCCCTCCACCTTCACATGGATGGCCGCGCCGAGACTCTCGGCGATTGAGCGGAAACAGTGGGGCGTCATCTCGACCGGGAATTCGCCGACACTGTCGCCGGGGATTTCCCCATCGAAGCGCGCAAACGGTCGACCAGACAGGTCAATCCAGACCGCCGCCCGGCTCTCATCCATCGGCAGTTCAAAACCGAACCGACCCAACCCGCGCTTGTCACCAAGCGCCGTGCGCAGGGCCTCACCAAAGGTCAGGCAGACATCCTCGATCGTGTGGTGGCCATCAATCTCGAGATCACCTTCCACGGCCACGTCCAACGCGAAACCGCCGTGCCGGGCAATCTGGTCGAGCATGTGATCGAAATAGCCGATACCGGTGGCGATCCGGATCGGGCCATCGCGATCCAGATTGACCGTCACCGTGACGTCGGTCTCCTTGGTCTTGCGGCGCTTGCTGCCGGCGCGCGGACCGGCAGGCGCAAGCTGCACAGCGTCCTCCGCCGCCTTTTCACGGCGCAGGCGCATGGCCAGGGCGTGGGCGTCCAGCTGTTCCAGCGCGGCCAGGCGCTCAACCGTCGGCGCCATGGCAGCGGCGCCGCCCCGGCTGGCGCGCAGGATGGTGGTCGTCTTCTGGAAGCTTTCCACCGAGACGCCGCCATGCGCCTTGGCGGTGCCGGCTGTGGGCAGGGTGTGGTTTGGTCCGGCGGCATAATCACCCGCCGCTTCCGGCGTCCAGGCTCCCACAAAGATCGAGCCGGCATGACGGACCAGCCCGAGCAGGCGCTCGGCGCTCTCGGCCTGCAGGATCAAGTGTTCCGGCGCGTAGACATTGGCGATATCGGCGGCATCCTCGACCGTGTCGCAGATGAGGATACGCGAGGCCGCAAGTGCTTGGCGGGCGATATCAGCACGGGGCAGGTCGGCAATCAGACGTCCGACAGATGCCGCCACGCGGTTCGCTGTGTCTCCATCAAAGCAGACCAGCATGACCTGGGCAGAGGGATCATGTTCAGCCTGGCTGAGCAAATCGCTGGCGACCAGGTCTGGGTCCGCTTGGCCGTCGGCGATGACCATCACCTCGCTGGGTCCGGCCGGCAGGTCGACCGCAGGCCCGCCGGGCAGGCTGCTGACATAAGCCTTGGCGGCCGCAACATAGGCATTGCCAGGACCAAAAATCTTCTCAGCCCGCGGCAGTCCCGCAACACCCAGCGACAGGGCTGCGACGGCTTGGGCACCGCCAATGGCATAGACTTCGTCGAGGCCCAGCAGATCGGCGGCGGCGAGCAGCGCCGGATTGACACCGGCCTTGCCCTGGGGCGGCGCGACGACGGCAATACGCGGCACGCCGGCGAGCTGTGCCGGCACGGCCAGCATGATCAGGGAGGACACCAGCGGCGCCGAACCGGCTGGCACATAGAGTGCCGCCGTGTCGATCGGGGTGGCGCGGCGCGAGGCCGTCACCCCGGGCCAGGTTTCGACCGAATAATTACGATAGCCCTGTTCGATGTGAAAGCGCCGGACCGCATCGGCTGCCGCCTTGATCGCCTCGGCATCCGCCGGGTCGAGGGAAGCACGTGCAGCGGCAATGGTGCCGGCCGGGACCCGGAAATCGGACGGCGCATATCCGTCGAGCCGTTGCGCGTAGGCGCGGACGGCCGTCTCGCCCTGATCGCGTACGGCATTGACGATGTCGCGCGCCGCGGCGTCCGCCGTGCCGGCACTGAGCGGCCGGGCCAGCGCGGCAGCGCGATCCTCGGATGAGGTCTGCGTCCAGTTGATGATGTCCAGCATGGTCTTGGCCTCAGGCGAGCATTTTTTCGATCGGCAGGACGAGGATGGCGCGGGCGCCCTCTTTCTCCAGCGCTTCCAGGGTCTCCCAGAAGACGCGTTCGCGGCAGACGGCATGCACGGCAACGACATCCTCGCGACCGGCGACCTTGGCGATGGTCGGAGCATCCGCGCCCGGCAGCAGCGCCCGGATCGCGTCAAGCCGGTCGGTCGGCGCATTCAGCATGATGTATTTGGTCTGGGCCGACGCGATCACGCCTTCGGCGCGCCGCATCAGGATATTGGCGATGGCATCGCTGTCAGCCGGGCGCCCGGACTTGCGGCGGATCAGCACCGCCTCGCTGCGCAGGACGGTTTCAAACGCCTTGAGACCATTGGCCTGCAGGGTGGCACCGGACGACACCAAATCGCAGATTGCATCGGCAATGCGCAGCCTTGGCGCGACTTCGACCGAGCCGCGCATTTCGACGATCTCGGCCTCGATACCGCGATCCTTCAGGAACTGTGCGGTCAGCCCGGGATAAGAGGTTGCGATCGCCTTGCCTGCCAAGTCCTCGAACGAGCGGATATCGCCATCCTGCGGCGCGGCCAGTTTCAGCGTGCAGCCGGCAAAACCCAGTCGCAGGGCGATTTCGAGCTCACGGGCCCGGACGCTGGAGGCCTGCTCCTCGGCCAGAACATTCTCGCCGACAATGCCGTAATCACACGCACCGCTGCCGACGAAATTGGGAATGTCATCATCGCGCACCAGCATCAGGTCGACGGGCATGTTCTCGGCCCGCTGGTGCAGCTTGTCGCGGCCATAGGCGAAACGCAGACCACAGCGTTTCAGCAGGTCCATGCCACCTTCAGCGAGGCGGCCCTTGCTCTGAACGGCAATGCGCAGACGGGAGGTCACGATCGGCTCTCCTTGAGACGGTTGAGAATGGTGCGATAGCCCTGCCAGGGTTCCTGGCTGAGAAAGCGTGCGACCCGGGTGACCGTGGTCGTGCTGGCGCCGGTCATGTCGGAGATTTCGCGATAGGAATGCCCGCCCTCGGCCAGAAGTCCGGCGACCCGCCAGCGCTCGGTGAGCGTCTTCATCTCGCCCGGCGTCAGCAGGTCGCGCAGGAAACGTTCGGCCTCGCCGATGTCGCGCAAAGCGAGAATGGCCTCGCTCAGGGCGGTCAGGTCGGTCGGTCCGTCGGGTCGGCTGGTGGGCGTATCGGTCATCATGTCGATCTCCTTGAGGTCGATATAGCGTATTAGCGCGCTAACACAATAACAGATTCAGTTGACTTGCAGCATGGCCCGATGATTGCGGATGACAGGTCCTCCCCTATATAGTTGCGAAGCTACGCAACTACCGGGTCAGCCAATGCAATATGATGACATGAAGCCGATGGCCGAGACCGTCGCCGATCTCATGAAGACGCTGGCCCACCCCAACCGCCTTTTGGCCCTGTGTGCGATGATGGAAAAGGAGCGCTCGGTCGGCGAGCTGGCCGAAGCGCTCGGCATGCGCGACCAGGCGATGTCGCAGCAATTGGCCATCCTGCGCAACAAGGGCCTCGTCTCAACCAGGCGTGACGGCCAGACCATCTATTATGGCCTGGCCGATGCGCGGATTGCGACGGTGATGTCGGCGCTTTATGCGACCTACTGCGCGCCGGAAGACGGCGCAGCGGCTTAGCCCGGCCGGAAACCGAGACTGGCGAAGACCGAGCTGGCCGGACAGAAGCCGGTGAAGCTCGCTTGCAGCAACATGGCGCTGACGCCGGCCCCGAGGACCAGGAACCAGGGCGAGAAAACCAGCGACAGGCCGATAGAGACGAGCACCAGGAAAGACGCCATCGCCATGACCGCCTGCTGGATGGTCATGCCGGTCGGCGCATCTTCTGCACGCAGTGTCGGCAGCTTGCTGGCCTTCCAGCCGAGAATTCCGCCCTTCACATGGCCGGCGACCTTTATGTCAGCCTCGCGGCACATCTGCAGCGCCCGCCCGGAACGGCCGCCCGACTTGCAGTGCAGGATGATCTCGCGGTCGTCGCCGCGCGGCAGGCAGTCCGGCTTGAAGCCCGACAGCGGCGCCAAGATTGCGCCGGGAATGCGTTCGTCTGCAAACTCGCCGGCTTCACGCACGTCCACCAAGAGATAGCGGCCGGCCTCGAGCCCGGCCTGCACCTCGGCTGGTTCAAAATCCTTGTGGTCTGTCATAGTGATCTTCCATCGAGTGTTGATGCCCGGATGTGGGCCGTTGCGATCTATATAATCGTACTTGCATAGTTTTGCAAATATATTATATGAAGGTCTCAACGCGATCCCATTCGGCAACAGGAAAGGCCGAACTCATGACCCAGACCCCAACCGTCAAGGCCTTCTTCGACGAAGACACCTTCACCGTCAGCTATGTCGTCTCCGACCCGATGACCAAGCAGGCCGCCATCATTGACTCGGTCCTCGATTTCGACCCGGCTTCCGGCCGCACCTCGACCCAGTCCGCCGATCGCCTGCTTGAGCACATTCGCCGCGAAGGGTTGACCGTCAACTGGGTTCTGGAAACCCATGTCCATGCCGACCATCTCTCTGCCGCGCCCTATCTGGCGCGCGAAACCGGGGGCCGGATCGGCATCGGCTCGCATGTCACCCATGTCCAGGCAGTGTTCGGCGACCTGTTTGACGCCGAGCCGGACTTCGCCCGCGACGGCTCGCAATTCGGGCATTTGTTCAAGGATGGCGAGCGCTTCAAGATCGGTTCCATTGAAGCCGAAGCGATCTATACGCCGGGCCATACGCCAGCCTGCATGGTCTATCATGTCGGCGATGTTGCCTTTGTCGGCGACACGCTTTTCATGCCCGACTTCGGGACCGCTCGCTGCGATTTTCCCGGCGGCGATGCCCGGAGCCTCTACACCTCGATCCAAAAGATTTTCGCCCTGCCCGACGAAACCCGGCTTTATATGTGCCACGACTACAAGGCGCCGGGGCGGGACCACTACGCTTGGGAAACCACGGTGGCCGAACAAAAGGCGGGCAATATCCATGTCCATGCCGGCATCACCGAGGACGAATTTGTGGCGATGCGCACCGCTCGCGACAAGGAATTGAGCATGCCGCGCCTGATCCTGCCCTCGGTCCAGGTCAATATGCGCGCCGGCAACCTGCCGCCGCCGGCAGATAATGGCACGCGCTATCTCAAGCTTCCGTTGGATGCGCTGTGAGATGTTGAAGGTCCTGCGTCGTTTCTTGCCCGGATTGGAATGGCTGGACGGCTATCGCCGGACCCAGCTGACCCGGGACGGTTTGGCCAGCCTGGTCACGGCCGTCCTGTTGATCCCGCAGAGTCTGGCCTACGCCCTGCTCGCCGGGCTGCCGCCGCAGGCCGGGCTCTATGCCTCGATCGCGCCGCTGATCGCCTATGCCCTGTTCGGGTCGAGCCGGGTCCTCGCGGTCGGCCCGGTGGCGGTGATCTCGCTGATGACAGCGGCGGCCATCGGTTCGCTTGGGCTCACCAATCCTGCTGAAATCATGGCCGCAGCGGGGGCCCTCGCCCTCCTGTCGAGCGCCTTTCTCCTGCTCTTCGGCGTCTTGCGCCTTGGCAGTGTCGCCAACTTCCTGTCTCGTCCGGTGGTCGAAGCCTTCATCACCGCATCGACGGTACTGATCATCGCCAGCCAGCTGCGTCATTTCCTCGGCGTATCAATGGAAGGCGCGACCATTCCCGAGCTGATCGTCTCCTTTGCGCACGAGTTTGACGGAATCAACGCAGTCGCGCTCCTTGTCGGGCTAATCAGCCTTGCTTTCCTGATCGGCGCCCGCTCCCTCCTGCCCCAATTGCTCAAGCGGTCTGGCATGGCCGATGGACTCGTCACCTCGCTGACCCGCGCAGCACCGGCAGCACTGGTGGCCCTGACAGCATTGGCGGCGTGGACGCTCGGCCTCAATGAACGGGCTGGGTTGGCGATTGTCGGAGAATTGCCGTCGGGATTGCCGCCGCTTGCCTTCCCGCTTGTGCCGCTGGAAACTTGGCGCGCCCTGATCGGACCGGCCGCCCTGATCTCCCTGGTCGGATTTGTCGAGAGCGTATCAGTCGGCCAGTCACTGGCGGCCCGGCGCCGTGAGACAATCGAGCCGAACCGCGAATTACTGGGCCTTGGGGCCGCCAATGCCGCCTCGGCGTTGACCGGCGGCTATCCGGTAACCGGCGGGTTTGCCCGCTCGGTGGTCAATGAGAGCGCCGGCGCCGAAACCCCGCTGGCCGGCGTGTTCACGGCGATCATCATCCTGCTCGTGGCCGTCTTCCTGACGCCACTTTTCTACCACCTGCCCAAGGCCGCCCTCGCCGCCACCATTCTCGCTGCAATCTGGCGCATGGCGAATTTCCAGGACGCGTGGCACGCTTGGAAATTCTCCCATGCCGACGGGGCTGCGGCCTTTCTGACCCTGGTCGGGGTTTTATTCTTGGGTGTTGAGATAGGCCTGACACTGGGCGTCGCCTTGTCAGTCGGCCTGGTGCTGCAACGAACCATGCGACCACATTGGGCCGAGGTCGGCCAAGTGCCACGCACCCACCATTTCCGCAATATCAACCGGCATGAGGTGATCTGCTCACCGCATGTGGTCTCGCTGCGGATCGATGAAGCCCTCTATTTTGCCAATGCCCGATTCCTGGAATCGCTGGCTGGCGACATCCTGGCCCGCGAAAGCCGCCCGACCGATCTCGTCCTCTTGTTTCCGGCCGTCAACTTCGTCGACGCCAGCGCGCTGGGCAGCCTGCGCGCGATCAATTCACGACTGTCCGATGCCGGCGTCCGACTTCACCTCTCGGAGGTCAAGGGACCAGTCGCCGACAAGCTGATCGACGCTGGCTTCTTTGACGAGCTGTCCGGCGAGGTTTTCCTCTCGCACTACGCTGCCATGCGCACGCTCGACCCGAAAACCACCTTGCGGGCGGAAGGGATGATGCCAGACAAGGACGACCTGTGATGGATTGAATTGGTCTGATTGCCAGTGCGGTCTGAATCGCTATCGTTCGGCGACCCTGAAGTGCTGACCCGCGCGGAGCCCGACCATGTCCCACACCGATCCGAACGCCCTATTCCCGGTCCCCGCCGATCGTGCCGCGACCGCCGGCATTGATGCCGCACGCTATGCCGACATGTATCGCCGCTCAATCGAGACGCCCGATGATTTTTGGCGGGAGGAGGCGCAGCGGATCAACTGGATGACCCCCTTCACCGAGATCTCGGACGTCAGCTGGAACAAGGCCGACCTGCACATCCGCTGGTTCGCCGACGGCACGCTGAACGCCTCGGCCAATTGTATCGACCGGCACTTGCCCGAACGCGCCGACGATACCGCCATCATCTGGGAGGGCGATGACCCGGCCGTCGATGCCACCATCACCTATGGCCAGTTGCACGAACAGGTCTGCCGCCTCGCCAACGGACTCAAATCCATCGGCGTGAAAAAGGGTGACAGGGTCACGATCTACATGCCGATGATCCCGGAGGCGGCCTATGCCATGCTGGCCTGCGCCCGCATCGGCGCGGTGCATTCGGTGGTGTTCGGCGGATTCTCTCCGGACGCCCTGGCCGGGCGCATCACCGATTGCGAAAGCCGCTTCGTCATCACAGCGGATGAAGGTCTGCGCGGCGGCAAGCCGATCCCGCTGAAGGCCAATGTCGACAAGGCGGTGGCGACCGCCGGCATTGTCGACAAGGTGATCATGGTCAAGCGCACCGGCGGCACTGTCGGCTGGGATGACAGCCGCGATGTCGCTTATGAGAGCCTGGTCGCTGCGGCCAGTCCTGATTGTCCGCCCGAACCGATGAAAGCCGAGGATCCGCTCTTCATCCTCTACACCTCCGGCTCGACCGGAAAGCCCAAGGGCGTGTTGCACACCACCGGCGGCTACATGGTCTGGGCGTCGATGACGCATGAATATGTCTTCGACTACAAAAAGGGCGAAATCTATTGGTGCACGGCTGATGTCGGCTGGGTCACCGGCCACACCTATATCGTCTACGGACCACTCGCCAATGGCGCCACCACGCTGATGTTCGAAGGCGTGCCGACCTGGCCCGGTCCGGACCGCTTGTGGCAGGTCGTCGACAAGCACCAGGTCAACACTTTCTACACCGCCCCGACCGCCATCCGCGCCCTGATGCGCGAAGGCGATGAGCCGGTGAAGAAGCACGCCCGCGCCTCGCTGCGCCTGCTCGGAACGGTCGGCGAACCGATCAATCCGGAAGCCTGGAACTGGTATTACAACGTGGTCGGTGAGGCCCGCTGCCCGATCGTGGACACCTGGTGGCAGACCGAGACGGGCGGTGCGCTGATCACGCCCCTGCCCGGCGCGACCGATCTCAAGCCCGGCTCTGCCACCACACCGATCTTCGGGGTCGAACCCGCCCTGATGGATGCAGAAGGCCAGCGCGTCAGCGACAGTGGCGCGGCCAGCGGCAATCTGGTCATTTGCCAGTCATGGCCAGGTCAGGCGCGGACAATTTACGGCGATCACGACCGCTTCGTGGAAACCTATTTCTCTACCTATCCCGGCTATTATTTCACCGGTGACGGCGCCCGCCGAGACGAGGACGGATATTGGTGGATCACCGGCCGGGTCGATGATGTGCTCAATGTCTCCGGCCACCGTCTGGGTACGGCCGAGATCGAGAGCGCACTGGTCGCCCATGACGATGTCGCGGAAGCCGCCGTGGTCGGCTATCCGCATGATGTGAAGGGTCAGGGCATATATTGCTATGTCACGCTGATGGGTGGCCGCGAACCAGCCGATGGCGATGTCGACCTGTTGAAAAAATGGGTGCGCCAGGAAATCGGTCCCGTCGCGACACCGGACCTGATCCAGTTCGCGCCCGCCCTTCCCAAGACGCGGTCCGGCAAGATCATGCGCCGCATCCTGCGCAAAATCGCCGAGAACGAGTTTGGCAATCTCGGTGACACGTCTACACTGGCCGACCCGGGCGTCGTAGACGACCTGATCGCAAACCGGAAGAATCGATGAAACGTGTTTTAGCGCTTGCCTCCACCACCGCCGTGTTGGGTCTGTCAGCCTGTGCGACAGAAACGGTTCCCATGTGTCGGGCGCCGATGACCTACGAAATGGCGGCCTTCTCCGCGATCATCAGCCACAATGAAACCGCGGTCGCCGACGCGATGGCGCCGGGCCTGCTGCAAAACGCCTTCATCTCGCGCGATCCGATGGTGCGCAGCCATGTCTGGGGCAGTGACGGCAATACGCGCGGCACGGTCACCGGCATGCTGAGCCAACCCCCATTGTGCATTTTCGACGATCCGGGCTTTGTGGCGACGGAAGCCTCGCGCCAGATCCTGGTCTATCCGCAGCGCGCCCATGACCGGGTCGCCCCGCCGGTGGAAACCCCGCTGGCCGACGCGCCCCTGCCCTGGGGCACTTATCGCGGCGATTACATGACCTGTCGTTTCGAACAGACCGCCACGGGCTGGAAGCTGGCGGATCTGTGCGGTTATCGGATGCCGGGAGCGCCGAGCGTCACCGGTTAAACGAAATGCGGGGCCCGGGCCGGTCTTTTCGACCTCACCCGAACCCCGCGCCTGAGACGACCAACCGTCATCAGCTCATTGTTTGACTAGTCCTCGAATTCCATCAGCTTCATCGGCGCCTTGAGTTCCGAGGTCAGCCGGTCATAGGCCGGCAGGGTCAGGAATTCGGCGAACTCGGTCGACAGGACCAACTCGGTGAGGATGTCGGCAGCAGCACGGATACGGTCGCACAGCTCGGCCTGGTCCGGCACCTCGTCCTGGATCGAGGAACAGATATCCTCGATCTTGTTCCCCAGCATCGGGCCGGTCAGCTCGACACCTTCGGCGGTCGACTTGCCGAATGTGCGCCATTGCCAGAGCTGGGCGCGGGCGATCTCGGCCGTCGCGGCATCTTCCATCAGATTGCGGATCGGCACGGCACCGCGACCACCCAGCCAAGCGGCAATATAGCGGATGGCGACGTCGATATTGTCGTTGACGCCGGCATCGGTGATGTCGCCGGCCGGAGCCTCGAGCAATTGCTGCGTGGTCACCGGACGCTCATGCGGATCGGCGGGACGCTCCAGCTGGTTCGGGCCCTTCATGTGCTGGTTGAAGACTTCCATCGCGACAGGGACCAGGTCCGGGTGAGCGACCCAGGTGCCGTCATGCCCATTCTTGACTTCGCGCAGCTTATCCTCACGGACCTTCTCGGTCGCGGCGGCATTGGCTTCCGGATCATTCTTGACCGGGATGAAGGCCGACATGCCGCCCATGGCGTGGGCACCACGGCGGTGACAGACCGCCACCACACGGCGCGAATAGGCAGCCATGAAGGGCACGCTCATCGTCACGGCAGACCGATCCGGCAGGACATGGTCGGGGCGTGACTTCAAGCGCTTGATATAGCTGAAGATATAATCCCAACGGCCGCAATTGAGGCCGACGATATGGTCTTTCAGCTCGTAGAGGATTTCATCCAGCTCGAAGGCGGCCGGCAGGGTCTCGATCAGCACGGTGGCGCGCAGCGTGCCACGCTCCAGGCCGAGTTCATCCTCGGCATGCTGAAAGACCAGGCTCCACAGACGCGCTTCCAGCCGGCTTTCCAGCTTGGGCAGGTAGAAATACGGCGCCGTGCCGCGTTCCTTCAGGGCCGCGTGATTGTGGAAGACATAGAGGCCGAAATCGAACAGTGAGCCGGAAATGGCCTGGCCGTTGACATGGACATGGCGCTCGTCGAGATGCCAGCCGCGCGGACGGACGATCAGCACTGCCGCATCATCCTTGACCTGGTAACGCTTGTTATTCTTCGGATCGGTGAAATCGATGTCGCGCAGATTGGCATCGCGCAGATTGATCTGGCCCTCGATCAGATTCGACCACAAGGGTGCGGTCGCATCCTCGAAATCGGCCATGAAACATTTGGCGCCGGAATTGAGCGCATTGACGACCATCTTGCGATCCACCGGGCCGGTGATCTCGACGCGGCGGTCCTGCAGGTCGGCAGGGGCCGGACGGACCTTCCATTCGCCCGAACGGATATCGACGGTCTCGTGCGGGAACATCAGCAAGGCACCCTGGTCGAGTTCGGCCTGGCGCTCCTTGCGATAGCGCAGCAGGGACTGGCGACGCTTTTCGAAACGGCGGTGCAGGCCGGCCAGGAAGCCGAGGGCTTCATGGCTGAGAATGTCGCGATAGCCGGGCTCAAGATGGCCCAGGACTTCGACGCCGGAAGGGGCAATGAGGGTCATGTCAGTCTCCTGGATGGGGCGGAGAGAAGACCGGGGTGCGCTCGGAGGGATCGCACCCCGGCAAGGAGCAGTGAGTGTGGCGTTACTCGGCTGCGAATTGGGACGACTCGGTGGACTCACCCATGGCCGTCGTCGAGGCCGTGCCGCCGGAAATGGCGAGCGAGACCTTGTCGAAATAGCCGGTGCCGACTTCGCGCTGGTGGCGCGTCGCGGTGTAGCCGTCTTTTTCCGAAGCAAACTCGGCCTGCTGCAACTCGGAATAGGCGCCCATGCCGCGCGACTTGTAGCCGCGAGCCAGTTCGAACATGCCGTGATTGAGCTGGTGGAAGCCGGCCAGGGTCACGAACTGGAACTTGTAGCCCATGGCGCCGAGTTCCTGCTGGTAGGTTTCGATCGTGGCCTTATCGAGATTGGCTTCCCAGTTGAAGGACGGCGAGCAATTATACGCCATCATCTTGCCCGGGAATTCCTTCTGGATCGCCTCGGCGAAACGGCGGGCTTCGTCGAGATTCGGCTTGGAGGTTTCCCACCACAACAGGTCGGCGATCTTGGCATAGGCCAGGCCACGCTTGATGCAGTGATCAACGCCAACGCCTTCCTTCAGGCGGAAAAAGCCTTCCGGCGTCCGTCCGGCATCGAAATCGATGAATTCATGGTCGCGCTCGTCGATATCGGAATTGATGAGATTGGCAGATTCGGCGTCTGTCCGGGCAACCGTGATCGTCGAGACACCCATCACGTCGGCGGCGAGACGGGCCGCAGCGAGATTGCGCTCATGCTGGCTGGTCGGGATCAGGACCTTGCCGCCGAGATGGCCACACTTCTTTTCCGCCGCGACCTGGTCCTCGAAATGGACGCCGGCAGCACCGGCCTCGATGAAGGCCTTCATGATCTCAAAGCAGTTCAGCGTGCCACCAAAACCGGCTTCAGCATCGGCAACGATCGGGGCAAACCAGTCACGGCTGGCTTCGCCGGTCTCGCTGACTTCAATCTGGTCGGCGCGTTGCAGGGCGCGATTGATCTTCTTGGCCAGTTCCGGGGCCGAATTGGCCGGATAGAGCGACTGGTCCGGATACATCGTGCCGGCGGTATTGGCGTCGGCGGCAACCTGCCAACCGGACAGGTAGATGGCTTTCAGCCCGGCGCGGACCATTTGCATGGCCTGGTTGCCCGACAGCGCGCCCAGAGCGTTGATGTAGGGCTCGGTCTTGAGGAGTTCCCACAGCTTGTTGGCACCGCGCTCGGCCAAGGTCTGGCTGATGGTGACCGAGCCGCGCAGCTTTTGCACATCTTCGGGGGAGTAGGGACGCTCGATACCGTTGAAACGATCATCGGCCGTGTTGGGGACCAGTTCCGCAAAAGTCGTCATTTTTGTCTCCGTTCCGGCTTGGCCGGTTTGGCTGGCTTGATATTGACCTCAAGCTGTCAAACGGAACGGGGCCTGTCGATATGGCTTTTCCTATAAAGAGGTTTGCGTGTATGATCATTACATTGTGTTGATGTCAGTTTGTAAATATTGGTACAAATCATGAGCGACAACCAGGCTTTCGAGAAAATCTTCGCCGGCGCCCGCCTGCGCCGTTTGCGGCGCGAACGCGGCATGACCCAGGCCGAGGCCGCCGAGGCGCTGGGCCTGTCGGCGAGCTATCTCAACCTCCTGGAACGCAATCAGCGACCGGTCACCGCGCGGGTACTGCTGGCCCTGGCCGAAGCCTTCGATGTCGATGTCCGCAGCTTTGCCAATGAGAGCGATCGGCAATTGATCGCCGACCTGGCCGAAGCCGCCGCCGACCCGGTCCTTGCCGGTCTGGAGCTGGACCGGATGGAGCTCAACGAGCTGGCCGACAGCCAGCCGCGCGCCGCCGAGGCCCTCACCCGCCTGTTCCAATCCTATCGCGAAATGGCGACCGCGACCGCTGACATGGCGACCCGCATGTCTGGCCCCGGTGCGACGACCGGCGGTCCCGGGGCGGTGCTGGAATCGGTGCGCAATGCCATCGACGCCCATCATAATCACTTCCCGGATCTCGAAGAGGCCGCCGAGGCCCTGTGCGACCGGGCCGGGCTGCGCAGCCGCAATCGCGACCAGGCGCTGGCCGCCTATCTGCAGGAACAGCATGGCTTCACGGTGCGTGTGCTTGATGAAGAGGTGATGGCCGGGGCGCGGCGGCGCCTCGATTTTCACGGCCGTCGGCTGCTCCTGTCGGAAACACTCGCCCCCGCCTCGCGCGGCTTTCACATGGCGGTCGTACTGGCCTCGCTGGAACAGGCCGAGCTGCTCGACCGCCTGTGTGACCAGATCGACCTGCCCAGCGCCGAAGGCCGGCGCCTGCTGAAGATCGGCCTCGCGAACTACTTCGCCGGCGCCGTACAAATGCCCTATGCCGCCTTCCACCGCGCCGCCGAGACCCATCGCTATCATCTCGGCGTGCTGCAACGCCGCTTCGAAGCCAGCTATGAACAGGTCTGTCATCGCCTGACGACACTGCAACGCCCCGGCGCGCGCGGCCTGCCCTTCTTCATGATCCGCGTCGATGCGGCGGGCAATGTCTCCAAGCGCTTCGGCGGCGGCATCATGCCCTTTGCCCGCGCCGGCGGCGGCTGCCCGAAATGGAATCTCTACGATGCCTTGCGCCTGCCCGAGCGTATCCTGACCCAGTCCTTCGAACTGCCCGACGGCACCCGCATGCTGTCGCTCGCCCGCGGCCAGTCGACGCAAGGCCCGACCGGCCAGCCGCCAACCCTGCACGCGATTGCCTTGGGCTGTGATTGGGACAATGCCGGCAAGATCGCCCACGCAGACGGGATGGGCGACGCCCGCCCCGCCCCGATCGGCCTCGCCTGCCGCCTGTGCGAACGCGAAGACTGTGCCCAGCGCGCCTTCCCGCCGCTCAACAGAAAGCTGACCATGGATCCGCACCAGCTGAGGGCCTCGCCCTATGCGTTTGGGGAGAGTTGAGGGGGTGGAGGCTGGCGCCACAACTCAACTAAGGGCGCGCCGCGCGAGGCCATCCATAAATCGCTTGCCGAGAGAAAGCCGCATCCGTGTCTTCAGCTCAAGGGACTTGTCCGCGAAGCGGCGCCTGCGGCGCCCTTGACCTGAAGACACGGATGCGGCCCGCTGGCTAACAAGCGGTCTATGGCCCAACGCGCGCAAGCGCGCCCGGTTTTCACTGGTCGCTTGGCCAAGTTGCCGCTATATTCATTTTGAATATCCAGGAGCACAATCATGGCATCAACCAGCCTCTCCCTCGGCCCCTACTGGGAATCCTACATCCGGGATGAGGTCGCAAGCGGTCGCTATGGCACCGCCAGTGAAGTCGTGCGGGCTGCCCTGCGAGAACTCGAAGGACGCGGCGCACGACTTGCTGCCCTGCAACGCCATGTCCGAGAAGGCCTTGGCGAAGCGGACCAGGAAGCCTTCATTGATCACTACGATATCGAAGCCATCATCGCCGAGGCTGGGCGAGAGGCATGACACAACGTGTGCGGCTTACGCCGCGCGCCGTTGCAGATCTCAAAGCCATCGCCCGCTACACCACGCAGAAGTGGGGCCATGCGCAATGTCAGAGTTATCTGCGCAGCTTGGACGCCCGCTTCAGCTGGCTCGCGGAACACCCGACGACCGGGCGTGCACGCAATGACGTCGCCGATCGTTCGCGGTCATTCCGCCACAATGCGCACATTGTTTTCTATCGCATCCGCGATAACGGTATTGACGTGCTCGCAGTTGTGCATAGCGCCATGGATGTCGACGGAGTCTGATCCCCAAAAGAAAAGGGCCCCGCGCAATGCGAGGCCCCAAGTCCGGGATACTGTGTGTGAGCCGGTCCGGCCTACTCGGCCATGCCACCTACCGCATGCACATAGGCTGTGCGCACGTCCTGGTGCTTGACGGTGTCGAGCTCCCTAGCGATTTCCTCGTCCTGCTTGGCCAGGGCGTCGAGATCCTGGTCGGCATAATGCAGCACGCCCATATCGGCATAGGCGGCCTGGATTTTCGGACCCCACAGGCCGATATCCTTCACCACCGGTACGATGCGCTGGAACAGCAAGGTCTTGAACAGCTTGTTCATTTCCGACTGCTCGGCCCAGGCGACGCATTCTTCCACCGGCAGGCCCATGACTTCATAGACTTCCCGCGCCTGGAAGCGGTCGCGCATGTGGTAGCAGGCCTCGACCAGGAATTCCTCGCGCTCGTCGCGCTCGGCCTGGGTCAGGTGGGGATAATAGTCGCGCAGTGACAGGCGACCGAAGGCAACATGGCGCGCCTCGTCTTCCATCACATAGGCATTGACCATCTTGGCCAACGGATTCTGGGCCAGATCACGGATCGTGCCGAAGGCGGCCAGGGCCAGGCCTTCAATGACGACCTGCATGGCCAGATAGGTAAAGTCCCAGCGGCTGTCGCGCAGGGCTTGGTCGACCAGTTGGCGCAGCGGTTCGGTCATCGGATAGGCGACGCCGAACTTGGTCATCAGATTCTTGTAGGCCTCAACATGGCGGGCCTCGTCCATGACCTGGGTGGCGGCGTAGAATTTGGCGTCGAGATCGGGCACTGATTCGACGATCTTGGCAGCGCAGATCAAAGCAGCCTGCTCGCCTTGCATGAATTGCGAGATATTCCAGGCCTGGGCATGACGGCGGAACGCGATCTGTTCCTTTTTCGTCATTTTCTCCCACATCGGAGAGCCGTGCAGCGCGATGCCTTCATCAGGCAGCTGCATCGGGTTTTCCGGGTCCAACTCGAGCGTCCAGTCGATGCGATTGACCGCATCCCACTGCATGTCCTTGCCCTTCTGGTACAGGTGCATGAGGGTCGAGCGACCTTCGTCATACTCAAAGTCGAAAGTGGCGTTGAATTGTTCCGGCACCGACCAGTTCTTGTCGATGTCCTGCATCGGATATAGATCGCGAAGCGATGCCATGGCGCGTTTCCTCCCCAGGAGCGACCAAACGTGTCTTGCGTTGTTCCTTGATAGCGCAACGCGAATTGGTGAACAATGTTCACAACACGAACGTCTGTCATATCGAGCCGCTTGGCAAGTCCTGATACGAAATGTGATCGCAAAATCGGCATGCACCTTTGTCCCCGCACGCGCAAACTACCACGTGCCGCGGCACCTCGCGGTCCTATCGCAAGTAACGGGTGGGCGCCGCCGGCCGAACGCGGCAGCGTGCCGACGTCAAATCACGCGGAGACTTGCCATGCCCTTCACGATCACCGGCCTCGCACCGGACGCCTTCACGCCCCTCTTCAGCCTCGACGATAAAACCCTCGCCGCCCGCGGGATCGTCCGCACGACCGCGAACGCCAAGCCGGGCTTTCCCTGCCGGGTCACCCTGGAAGATGCCGAACCGGGCGAAGACCTGCTCCTGCTCAATTATGAGAGCCATTCGGCTGGAACACCCTATCGCAGCAGTTATGCGATTTATGTTCGAAAAAATGCCAGGGAAGCCGCCCGCTATCACGACGAAATTCCGCCGGTGATGCGCGGCCGCCCCCTCGCCCTGCGCCTATTTGACGAGACCGGCATGCTGGTCGGCGCCGACCTGTCGCTGGATGGTGACCCGACCAGCAAGATCCAGACTGCCCTGGCCCGCGAGGACGTCGCCTATATCGACGTCCACAATGCCGCGCACGGGTGCTTTGCGGCGCGGGTCAATCGAAGCTAGCGCCCCCGGGGCTACTCGCCGGCCGGATAATAGGTCGGCGAGCCGGGCCCAACCGGCAGGTCAAATCCGAACGTCCACAGGAAAAAGAAGCCGGACCAGAACAATATGAAAAAGATCGAATACGGCAACATCATCGCAATCAGCGTGCCGACCCCGAGGTTACGGTCATAGCGCGTCGCCCAGGCGAGGATGAGGCCGAAATAACTCATCATGGGCGTGATGATATTGGTCGTTGAGTCCCCGATCCGGTAGGCCGCCTGGATCACTTCCGGGGCATAACCGATCAGCATCAGCATCGGCACGAAGATCGGCGCCGTCACGGCCCACTGGGCCGAGGCGGAGCCGAGCGACAGGTTGATGACCGCACACATCAGGATGAAGAGGAAGAAGACCAGCGGTCCGGTCAGCCCGCTGTCCTGCAGGAATTGGGCGCCTGTCACCGCCGTGATGGCACCGAGATTGGTCCAGCCGAAAAAAGCGACGAACTGGGCGGCAAAGAAGACCAGGACGATATAGAGACCGAGCGAGCCAAGTGCCGCCGCCATCGCGTTGATGACGTCGCGATCAGTCTTCATTGAACCCGTCGCGCGGCCATAGGCATAGCCGCCCGCCACGAAGAAGATCAGGATCCAGACCACGAAGCCACGGAAGAAGGGCGAGTTGATGCGGTCGCCGGTTTCAGGATTGCGCAATACGCCCCACTCGGGAACGAGGGTCAGCGCCATCAGGGCAAAGACGCCGAGAATGGCAAGACCGGCCCAGCCAAGCCCCTTGCGCTCTGTGTCCTGCAGCGGCTGCATCATGTTCTTGTCGAGCACCGTGTCGTCGGCCCGCGACGGATCGTAATCGCCCAGTTTCGGCTCGACGATGAAGATCGTGACCAGCGACCCGATGCCGGTGATCAGGAAGGTGGAGACGAACATGAAATACCAGTTGGCCGTCGCGACCACGACATAGTCCGGATCGATCAGGCGGGCGGCTTCCTGGGTGATGCCAGCCAGCAGCGGATCAATCGTCCCAATGAGGAGATTGGCGCTATAGCCGCCGGACACACCGGCAAAGGCCGCCGCCATGCCCGCCAAGGGATGACGTCCGAGCGCATAGAAGATTGCGCCGGCGAGCGGGATCAGAACGACATAGCCAACCTCGGACGCCGTGTTGGAGATAATCCCGGCAAACACGATGGCGACCGTGACGACATGGCGCGGCGCCGACAGGACCATGGCGCGAACCGCCGCTGACAGCAGGCCGGACTTCTCGGCCACACCGACTCCCAGCATCGCCACCAGGACAACGCCAAGCGGCGCGAAGCCGGTAAAATTGGTGACGAGACTGGTCCAAATCCGGCGAACACCGTCCCCATTCATAAGGCTGACCACCCGGATCATGCCGTCTTCTGCGACACCACGTCCGCCGGCCGGTCGCGGGTCTTCAACGGCCAGACCGAACGAACCCAGCAGGCCGGACAACAGCACGATACCGACTGCCAGAAGGGCGAACAGCGTCACCGGGTGAGGCAGGAGATTGCCCAGCCATTCCACACCATCAAGAAAACGGGTGAAGGCGCCGCGACGTTTGCCACCGGCCTGTTGCGAACTGTCGGTCATTGAATGTCCCCTCAATGGTCGGCCTCCGGCTCGCTCCCCGGTCCGGATGCCCTGCTGTCAAATCCGTGTCTCAGTAGAACCGGGTCGGCATGAATTGCGCCATCACACCACTCTCGGTGATCGCGAAATAGAGAATCCAGGCGATCGAAGTCACGATCGTGGTCCACCACATTTTGCGGGCCAGGTTCGGGGCCTGTGGCGCCCCCGGCTCGGAGCCGGAGACGACATCGCCGGCCTCTTCCTGTGACCGCACACCGATCGGCAGCATCATGAAGAAGAACAGCCACCAGACGATCAGGAAAACCACCAGACCATTGATGACTCCGACCCCGCCATCGCGGATGAAGAAGCCCTTGAGCCAAAGAATGGCGGCGATGGCGACCGGCAGATAACCAATATAGCGTTTCATCGCGCCGGCTCCTGCATCAGCTCGATCAACTGGCCATGGCTGTCCTTGGGGTGGATGAAGATCACCGGCACGCCATGCGCCCCGATATAGGGCTCGCCCGTGCCGAGAACGGTCGCGCCCTTGGCCACCATGTCATCGCGGGCAGCGATGATATCGGCGACCTCGAAGCAGAGATGGTGCTGACCACCCTTGGGATTGCGCTCGAGAAATTTGTGAAGCGGGCTCGTCTCGCCGGACGGTTCGATCAGCTCGATCTCGGAATTGTCGAGATGGACGAAGGCCACCTTCACGCCCAGATGCGGGAAATCCTTCGTCTCGGTGGCGTCACGGGCGCCGTAGAGATCGGCATAGGTTTTCTTGGCCGCCTCGATATCAGGGACGGCCACGCCAACATGGTTCAAACGTCCGATTTTCATCGACGATCTCCCTTGGTCAGACTTCCAGCATCATGATCTCGACCCAGGGTTTCTTGCCCCAGATCCGGCTTGCCTCGCGCCGGACCGCGCGGCGGACCTCTTCCTCGGCCAGTTCCACATCGCGGCGATCGCGTTTGGACAGGCGCTCGAAGGCGCGCTCGGCCTCGTCGGCCATGGCATCGGCAAAATCATCAAGCGATGTTTCGGCATCCTCCGGCACGCCCTGCAGACGCACTTCCGGACCGGACATGATCTCGCCCTTCTCGCTGACGGCCATCGCCAGGGTTACCTGGCCGGCATGGGCCAGCTTGCGGCGTTCACGCATCGAGGCCGCACCGGCATCCACCAGGAAATTGCCGTCGACATGAAGCCGGCTGGCCGGTGCCTCATCAATGATGGAAGCCGTCCCGTCCGACCGGATTTCGACCATGTCGCCATTGCGCACCGAGACCGCGTGCGGCACCTGCAGCTCACGGGCAAAATCGGCATGTTCGAGCAGGTGACGGCGCTCGCCATGCACCGGGATGGCGACTTTCGGCTTGGCCCACGCATACATCTGCGCCAGCTCGTCGCGGCAGGGATGGCCGGAGACGTGGATCGGCCGGGTCTTCTCGGTGATGATGTGGACACCGCGCTCGGCGAGCTGGTTCTGCAGCTCGAAAATGCCCAGCTCATTGCCCGGAATCACCCGGCTGGAAAAGATCACCGTATCGCCGTTGCTGAGCGAGACATTGCGGTGATTGCCGGCGGCAATGCGCGACAGGGCGGCGCGGGGCTCGCCTTGGGAGCCGGTGCACAGATAGAGGATTTTTTCCGGCGGCAGGAAGCCCGCCTCCTCTTCGCTGATGAAGTCCTGGACGTGCTGCAGCAGACCGACCGCCTTGGCGGCCGCCGTCATGCGGTGCATCGAGCGCCCGACCAGACAAACCCGGCGCCCATTGGCTTCGGCGGCCTCGATCGAGGATTGCAGGCGCGCGACATTGGAGGCGAAAGCCGCGATGGCGACCTTGCCGGTCTTGTGCTCGCCGACCACCTTGATCAGCTCGTCACGGACATCGCCCTCCGAGCCACTCTCGCCCGGCGAGAACACATTGGTGCTGTCGCAAATCATTGCCAGCACGCCTTCATCGCCAATGGCGGAAATGGCGTCGCCGTCAGTGACCTCGCCGATCATCGGCGCCGGGTCGATTTTCCAGTCGCCGGTGTGCAGGACCATGCCGGCCGGGGTGCGGATGGCGATCCCGTTCGGTTCCGGAATCGAGTGGGTCAGGGTCACCAGTTGCAGGTCGAACGGGCCGAGATTGAAGCGGCTGTCGAGTGCGATCTCGTGCAGTTCGACCTCGTCCAGCAAACCGTATTCCCGGAGCCTGTCACGCACCAGCCAAGCGGTGAAGGGCGTTGCCCAGATCGGGCAGCGCAGCTTGCGCCAGAGATGGGCGACGGCCCCCATATGGTCTTCATGGGCATGGGTCAGCACCATGCCGATCAGGTCATCACGACGTTCCTCGATGAAACGGGGATCGGGCATGATCAGATCGACACCGGGCGTCGACAGATCACCGAAGGTGACGCCGCAATCAACGATGATCCATTTTTGTTTTCCCTGCGGCCCATAACCGTAGAGATTGAGGTTCATGCCGATTTCGTTCGATCCGCCCAGCGGCAGGAAGTAGAGGCTATCGGTCACGTATCGGCACCGCCATTGAGTTTCCAGACTTCGAGAAGGCCGCGAATGGTCAGATCCGCGTCATAGTGGTCGATGGCTTTCGAGGCTCCGTCAAACAACGAGACGACGCCGCCGGTCGCGACCACGGTCATGGGTTGGGCGTACTCGGTCTTGAGACGCTGTACCAGCCCGTCAATCAGGTCGATATAGCCCCAGAAGACGCCCGACTGCATCGCCGACACTGTATCCTTGCCCATCACCCTGGTGGGTTTGGCGATGGCGACGCGCGGCAGTTTCGCGGCCGCAACGTGCAACGCCTGCATCGAAAGATTGATCCCCGGCGCGATGATGCCACCCTCAAAGGCGCCATCGGCTGCGATCACGTCAAAGGTCGTGGCAGTGCCGCTGTCAATGATGATCAGGGCGCCGTCATAGACCGCCCGCGCACCCAGCGCGTTGACCAGGCGGTCGGCACCGGCATCCTGCGGCCGCTCGAGCCGGACCTCGATATCCATGCGCACGCCCGGCTCGCCGACGATCACCGGTTCGGTTCTGAAATAGCGTCGCGACAGGTTGCGCAGATTGAACAGGGCCTGCGGCACGACGGTCGAAATCACGCAGTCAGTAATGTCGGAAAAGGCACGCCCCTGCAGCGCCATCAATTGCGACAGCCACACGGCATGCTCGTCCGCCGTGCGCGTCGAGTCGGTGCCTGAGCGCCATTGGGCGACCCAGTCGCTGCCATCATGGATGGCGAACAGCGTATTGGTATTGCCGCAATCAATGGCGAGCAGCATGGCTATCCTTTCATCCCCGGCCCGGGGAAAAACACATCACCTGCGGAGATATACCGGCGACCGCCGCCAACCAAGTCCAGTCGCAGCGCGCCATCAGGGCCAAGATCGGCGAACACGCCCTTGACGGTCTCGCCCTCCAGGCGCGCCTCACAGCGCTCTCCGAGGCCGTGAGCGCGGGTCAGCCAACGATCGCGGATCGGTCCAAAGCCGGCCAAATGCCAAGCCTGTCGTTCGCGCTCGAAGGCGTCAATCAAGGTCACAAGCGCGTCATCCGGCGCCAAGGTCCGGCCATGGCGCGCCAGAGCGGTTGCCGGACGCTCGGCATCATCCGGCGCCTCGGCGAGATTGATGCCGATACCAACGGCAAGCCACAGACCGCCGCCGGGCGCCGGCCCGCTTTCCAGCAGGATACCCGCCACCTTGCGACCGCCCGTGAGCGCATCATTGGGCCATTTGAGACGCGTGAGCGCCGGATCCCGGGTAGCGCTGTCGCATACCGCCGCAACCGCCAACGCCGCGGCGAAGGATAATTCGGCGGCCCGCGCCGGCTCACACTGCAGTGTATAGAGGCCCGTCGTGAAGAGGTTGCCGGTCAGACCGGACCAGACACGCCCGCGCCGGCCACGCCCCGCCGTCTGCCGCCGCGCCGCCAGCCAGAGCGGGCCGCGCTCACCGGCAACGGCCCTCTCCCGGATATCGGCATTGGTCGAGGCGGTTTCCTCGAGCCATTCGATACGGGGTTGCAGGTCGGGCAAGGCGCTAGAGCAGCGCCAGGCCGACCGAATAGGCGCGGAAGACCAGCCAGCCGAGCACCGGCAGCAACAGCACCGTCGCAAGGCCGGCAATGCGGGCAATCCAGTAGGTCGAGACCGCCGACGGCACGAATTCGACCTCTGAGGTATCGAACCAGATCACCTTGACGATGCGCAGATAATAGGCCGCGCCCACCACCGAGAAGAGCACCGCGAGTACGGCGAGGATCATCAGGTCGGCCTGGACGGCGGCATAGACGACGAAGAATTTGCCGAAGAAGCCGACCATGAAGGGCAGCCCGCCGATCGAGAACATCAAGGCCGTGATCGACCAGCCCAGGCCCGGATTTTTCTGCGCCAGGCCGGCCAGGTCGGAGATTTGCTCGACCATGCCTTCACGCGTCCGCATTGACAGGATACCGGCGAAGGAGCCGATCACGCCAACCATGTAGAGCGTCATGAAGACCAGCAATGCCCATAGCCCGGTCTGGCTGGCAGCGGCCACGGCGACCAGCGCATATCCCATATTGCCGATCGAGGAATAGGCCATCAGGCGCTTGATGTTCTGCTGGGTCAGGGCACCAAAGGCGCCCACCGCCATCGACAGGACAGCGATGATCCAGATCACATCCCGCCACTGCTCCACCACGGCGCCAAACGGCTCCATCAGCACGCGGGCCAGTAGCACGATGGCGGCGAATTTCGGCGCCGTCGCGAAGAAGGCGGTGACCGGCGTCGGTGCGCCTTCATAGACGTCCGGGGTCCACATATGGAAGGGAGCCGCCGAAACCTTGAACGCCAGACCACAGATCACGAAGACCAGCCCGACCGTGAGGCCGACATTGCTGCCGCTTTGCACCGCCAGGGCGATATCGGCGAAACCGGTGGAGCCAGCAAAGCCATAAACCAGCGAAGCGCCATAAAGGAGCAGTCCCGACGACAGTGCACCAAGCACGAAATATTTCAGGCCGGCTTCCGAGGCGCGCAAGCTGTCGCGGTTAAAGGCGGCGAGCACATAGAGCGCCAGCGATTGCAGCTCGATACCCATATACATGGCAATGAGATCATTGGCCGACACCATCATCACCATGCCGGTCACGGCCAGTGTGACCAGGACCGGGTATTCGATCTTGCCCAGCTTTTCGGCCTTCAGATACGGCATGGCGAGCAGCATGGCGATCGCCGCGACGAGCGCGATGGCGGTCTTGGAGAAACGGGCCAGGCTGTCGAAGATGAAGCTGCCATTGAAGGCCGTGCCCTCACCGCTGACCAGGAAAAGTGCCGACAGGCCGGCGGCGACCAGAAGGCCGATGGCCAGCCACTGGACCAGGGTCTCGGTGCGATCACCCTTGAGGAAAACGCCAAGCATCAGCAGCGCCATCGCACCGCCCGCCAGGACAAGTTCCGGGATCAGAAGCGACAAGTCGTGGGAAAGCATGTCCGCCGTCATGACTGGCTGCTCCTACTGGGCTGAGGCGGCAAGTGCCGCATCATAGTTGGAAATCAGATGATCGACGGCCGTGGCCGTCACATCCGTGATCAGGGTCGAGAACAGGCCGAGCACCAGCGTACCGATGATGAGCGGGATGAAGATCAGCCACTCCATCCGGTTGATATCGGTGATGGTCTCGAGCTTGGGATTGGTCAGCTCACCGAACACGACATCGCGATAGACAGTCAGCATGTAGACCGCTGACAGGATGACGCCGGTTGCCGCACCGGTAGCGATCCACCAATTGACCTGGAAGGCACCAACCATGGTCATGATCTCGCCGACGAAGCCCGACGTGCCAGGCAGGCCGACATTGGCCATCGCAAACAGGCCGAAGATCGCCGCAAAGACCGGCATTTTGTGGACCAGTCCACCATAAAAGGCGATTTCCCGCGTGTGCATCCGGTCATAGATGACACCGACGCAGAGGAAGAGCGCACCGGAGATCACGCCGTGCGAAATCATCTGGAAGATGGCGCCCTGGACACCGGTCTCGTTCATCGCGAACAGACCCATCGTCACGAAGCCCATATGGGCGACGGAGGAATAGGCGATCAGCTTCTTGATATCGGTTTGCCGGAAGGCCACCAGGGAGGTGTAGATGATGGCGATGATCGACAGGACGAAGACCATCGGCGCGAAATAGGCGCTCGCCTCCGGGAACATCGGCAAGGAAAAGCGCAGGAAGCCGTAACCGCCGAGCTTCAACAGCACGCCGGCCAGGATGACCGACCCCGCAGTCGGGGCCTGGACGTGGGCGTCGGGCAACCAAGTATGGACCGGCCACATCGGCATCTTCACGGCAAATGACGCGAAGAAGGCCAGCCACATCCACATTTGCGCATTACGCGCGAAGTCAGTCTCCAGCAACACAGTGATATCGGTTGTGCCGGCCTGCAGGAACATGACGATCATCGCGACCAGCATCAGCACCGAGCCGAGCAGGGTGTAGAGGAAGAATTTGAACGCGGCATAGACCCGGTTCTGGCCGCCCCAGACACCGATGATCAGGAACATCGGGATCAGACCACCTTCAAAGAAGATGTAGAAGAGCACCAAGTCGAGCGCACAGAAGACGCCGATAACCAGGGTTTCCAGCAGCAGAAAGGCGATCATGTAGTCAGCAACGCGATTCTTGATCGCGCCGGACGCCATGATGCAGAGCGGCATCAGGAAAGCGGTCAGGACGACGAACAGAACCGACAGCCCATCCACGCCCATGCGATAGCCCAGACCGATTTGCTCGAGCCAGGTCACTTCATGCACGAACTGGAAGCCGGTAGCTTCGGCGTCGAAATTGGCCAAAAGCAGGATCGACATGCCCAGCGTCACCATGGTCGCCAGCCAAGCCACCCAACGCGAATTGCGGTCGATCAGACCCTGGTCCTCGGACCGGGCCGTGAACCGGAAGATCGCAATGACCAGCGCACCAAGCGCCGGGACAAAGGTCAGGATTGACAGGAAGGCTTCAAATTCGCCGAACATTTAAAGACCCCCTTGCCCGATCAGGATCCAGAGCGTGAAGCCCAGGACGCCGATCAGCATGACGAATGCGTAGTGATAGAGGAAACCGGATTGACCCTTGGCCAGGCGGCGCGCCGCCGCCAACGTCGTGCCGGCGACGCCGTTGGGGCCGAGACCGTCAATCAGCTTCACATCACCGATTTTCCAGAACAGGTCACCCAGTGCCTTGGCACCGCGTACGAAGACGAAATGGTAGATCTCGTCGACATACCACTTGTTGTAGAGGAAGGAATGCAACGGACCGCCACGCGCCGCGATGCGGGCACCCATGCCTTCATTGACCAGGTAGAACCAGATCGCCATGGCAAAGCCGATAAGGGTCGCGATGAAAGGCGACAGCAAGACCCATGTCGGCGGGTGATGTCCGCCACCATGATCGCCTTCGGCCTCTTCGGCGTGATCATCGACGACGGCGTGGGCATCCGCGGCCACGTGTGACGGCGGCGCATCATGGCTTGTCTCGGTGGCGTGATCATCGGCCACGGCATGGTCGTTACCCTGGCTGTCGGCCACAGCGTGATCACCGGCAACGGCCGGGCCGTGCGAGGCGGCCGGGACGGCGTCGTGCCAGAAATGACCAGCATTCTCGCCGATGAAATCCGACTTGAAGAGACCGCCCGCCAGGACCGCGCCGACAGCCAGCACGACCAGCGGCATCGCCATGGCGAATTTCGGGTCGTGGGCGTGATCGTAAACGTCCTTGGGACCCCGATATTTGCCGTGGAAGGTCATGAAGATCAGGCGCCAGGAGTAGAAACTCGTCAGGAGGGCTGCGACACAGCCGATCCAGAAGGCCGGGATGCCGAAGAAGACACCTTCGCGGCCCGCCATGAAGGCGCCCTCGATGATCGCGTCCTTGGAGAAGAAGCCGGCAAAGCCCAGATCCCAAGGCAGAAGGCCCAGGGCCCCGAAGGAGAAACCGACACCGGTCAGCGCGACCGTACCGATGAGCATCATCAGCCAGGTCATCGGCATCATCTTGTAGAGGCCGCCCATCTTGCGCATGTCCTGCTCGTCGTGGACGCCGTGGATGACCGCGCCGGAGCCGAGGAACAACAGCGCCTTGAAGAAGGCGTGCGTGAACAGGTGGAACATCGCGGCGCCATAGAGGCCCAAGCCGGCGGCAAAGAACATGTAGCCAAGCTGCGAACAGGTCGAATAGGCGACCACGCGCTTGATGTCGTTCTGCGCCACACCAACCGTCGCCGCGAACAGCGCGGTTGATGCACCGATTACCGTCACGAAGGCCGAAGCCGCCTCGGCATTCTCGAAGATCGGGAAAACCCGGCAGACCAGGAAGACACCGGCGGTGACCATCGTTGCGGCGTGGATCAGCGCGGAGACCGGCGTCGGGCCTTCCATCGCGTCCGGCAGCCAGACATGGAGGAAGAACTGGGCCGACTTGCCCATCGCGCCGATGAAGAGCAGGAAGGCGATCAACTCGATCGCATTGAGCTCCATGCCGGCAAAGGCCAGCACCGCATCGGTGTGTTCGGGCACAGCCGCGAAGACGTCGTCGAAGCTCACCGAGCCAAAGACATGGAAGATCGCCATGATGCCCAGGGCAAAGCCGAAATCGCCGACCCGGTTGGTCACGAAGGCCTTGATGGCCGCATCATTAGCCGACTTCTTCTTATACCAGAAGCCGATCAGCAGATAGGAGGCCAGTCCCACACCTTCCCAGCCGAAGAAGAGCTGGAGGAAGTTGTCGGCGGTCACCAGCGACAGCATGGCGAAGGTGAAGAGCGACAGGTAGGAGAAGAAGCGCGCCCGGTGGGGGTCGTGCTCCATATAGCCCCAGGAATAGATGTGAACGAGCGAGGAGACCGAGGTCACCACGACGAGCATCACGGCTGACAGACTGTCCAGCTTGATCGCCCAGGAGACGTCGAACGCGCCGACGCTCATCCAGGTCGCCAGATGAATGGTCTGGGCATTGCCGCCATAGGTGACGTCGAAGAAGGTGATCACCGACAGCACGAAGGACAAGAGCACGAAGAAGGTCGTGACGGTCTGCGCCGTACGGTGGCCGACATGATTGCCCAGAAGGCCGGCAAAGGCCGATGCGAGGAGCGGCCCGAAGACGATAATGGGTGCCATGATCCCCTAGCCCTTCATCAGGTTGACGCCCTCAACCGAGATATCACCCCGGTTGCGGAAATAGACGACGAGAATGGCCAGACCGACCGCCGCTTCAGCGGCCGCCACGGTCAGGACGAAGAGTGCGAACACCTGCCCGGCGAGATCGCCGAGGAAGGCCGAGAAGGCCACCAGGTTGATATTGACCGAGAGCAGGATCAGCTCGACCGACATCAACAGGATGATGACATTCTTGCGGTTCACGAAAATGCCGAAGACACCGATGGTGAAGAGCACACCGGCGACGGTGAGATAATGTCCCAGTCCGACGTCCATCATTCCCCAATCCCCTGTCCCGGCTTGATATCATGCATGGTCACGGCGTCCTTGCGATCGCGACCGACCTGGGCCGACACGCTCTGGCGACGCACGCCCGGCTTGTGGCGCAGGGTCAGCACGATGGCGCCGATCATGGCGACCAGCAGCACAAGGCCCGCAGCCTGGAAGAAATAGACATATTGGTCGTAGATCACGAGGCCGAGCGCCTCGATATTGGTCATGCCCTCAGGGATGGCCGCATCACGCAGCGCCATCGCCTGGTCGGAGGCCTGCCAGGTCATGCCGATCATGCCCAGCTCGACGGCCAGGATGATGGCGACCAGCCCGCCCAATGGCAGATAGCTCAAAAAGCCCTGCTTCAGCTCGGTGAAGTCGACATCCAGCATCATCACGACGAAGAGGAACAAGACCGCGACCGCGCCGACATAGACAACGATCAACAGCATGGCGAGAAATTCGGCGCCGAGCAGCACGAAGAGCCCGGCCGCCGAGAAGAAGGCCAGGATCAGGAACAAGACCGACCGCACCGGGTTACGCGCGATCACGACCATCAAGGCCGAAAAGATCGCCACTCCGGAAAAGGCCCAGAAAGCCAGGTTAGCGAGCATGGTGCCCTCGTCCTCTCAAATGCGTCCCGGACACACCCACCGCATCAGCGGTAAGGCGCGTCGAGTTCCAGGTTCTTGGCAATTTCCCGTTCCCAGCGATCGCCGTTCTCGAGCAGTTTTGCCTTGTCGTAGAAAAGTTCTTCGCGGGTCTCGGCAGCGAATTCGAAATTCGGGCCTTCCACGATTGCATCGACCGGGCATGCCTCCTGGCAGTAACCGCAATAGATGCACTTGGTCATGTCGATGTCGTAGCGAGTCGTGCGGCGCGAGCCGTCACTGCGCGGCTCGGCCTCGATCGTGATCGCCTGGGCCGGACAGATCGCCTCGCACAGCTTGCAGGCAATGCAGCGCTCTTCGCCATTGGCATAGCGACGCAGCGCGTGCTGGCCGCGGAAGCGCGGGCTGAGCGGACCCTTTTCGAACGGGTAGTTCAGCGTCGCTTTCTTGGCGAAAAAATAGCGCATGCCCAGTCCGAAGGCGGACCAGAAGTCCATCAGGAGCGCGCCGCGAAATGCTTGTTGAATGCGTCCCATGACTTACCCCTGCGGTCCGTAAACGACGGCGGCGCCGACCAGGGCGACTGCCGCGAGCGAGATGGGCAGGAAGATTTTCCAGCCCAGCCGCATCAGCTGGTCGTAGCGGTAGCGTGGCACCAAGGCCTTCACCATCGCGAACATGAAGAAGAAGAAGACGATCTTGGCGGCGAACCAGAAGAAGTACCACGCATGCGAGGCCAGGTAGGGCCAGCCCGACACGTCCAGACCGAACGGGTCATTCCAGCCGCCGAAGAAGAGGATCGACGTCATCGCACACATCAGCACGATGTTGAGATACTCGCCGACCATGAACAGCAGATACGGGGTCGAGGAGTATTCGACCTGATAACCCGCCACCAGTTCCGACTCGGCTTCCGGCAAGTCAAACGGCGGACGGTTGGTTTCGGCCAGGGCCGAGATGAAGAAGATCACCGCCATCGGGATCATCACCAGGAACATCGGCATAGGCCAGGCGTGGAAGGACAACACATTCCAGTTCCAGAAACCGCCAGCCTGCATCTCGATGATCTCGGACAGGTTCATCGATCCGGCAAACAAGAGCACGGTGACGATGATGAAGCCGATCGAGACCTCATAGGACACCATCTGCGCCGCCGAGCGCAGCGCCCCGAGGAAAGGATATTTCGAGTTCGAGGCCCAGCCGCCAATGATGATGCCGTAGACACCCAGGCTCGACATGGCGAACAGGTAGAGCAGGCCGACATTGAGGTCGGCGATCACCCAGCCCGGCGCGGCCGGCACAACGGCCCAGGTCACGAAGGCGAGGATCAGCGTGATCAGCGGCGCCAACAGGTAGAGCGAGCGATCCGCCCCAGCTGGCACGACGATTTCCTTGAACACGAATTTGAAGAAATCAGCGAAAGACTGCAGCAGGCCGAAAGCGCCGACCACGTTCGGGCCCTTGCGCATCTGGACGGCCGCCCAGACCTTGCGGTCCATCAGCAGGAGGAAGGCCAGCGAGACCAGGAGGACGATGGCAAAGGCGAGGATTTGCGCCACGGCCATGCCAAGCCCGCCCCAGACACCGAATTGTTCGATGAAATCCGTCATCGCTTACTCCGCAGCCATCTGGGCCGGACCGGACGCCAGGGCGGAACATTCCGCCAGCGTCTTGGAGGCCCGAACAATCGGGTTGGTGAAGTAGAAATTCCGCACCGCCGGCACGAAATCGGTTGCCTCGACATCACCGGCCGTGCCGGCCGCCTTGGCGTCATATCCGTCCCGCGCACCCGGTGCGTGATCGATTCCTGCCAGGACGGGAACATCCTCGAACAGTTTGTGGCGCAATTCGGTGAGATTGTTGTAAGGCAGCGCCTTGCCCAGACGCTCGGACAGGGCCCGGAAGATCGCCCAACCCTCTTTCGCATCGCCCTTCGGGAAGGTCGCGCGATAGGCCAGCTGGACGCGGCCTTCGGTATTGGAGAACAAACCGTCCTGCTCGGTCCAGGCAGCACTGGGCAAGATGAGATCGGCGCGGTGTGCACCGGCATCACCATGGCTGCCGACATAGATCACGAAAGCGTCGCCAAACTGGGCCATGTCCAGCTCGTCGGCGCCCATCAGGACGACCGTGTCGAGCGCGGTGGACTGCATGCCCGCCACATCATGACCGCCCTCGCCCGGCACAAAGCCGAGATCGAGACCGGCAACACGGCTGGCGGCCGTGTGCAGGATGGAGAGGCCATTCCAATCGGCGCTGACAGCCCCGACTGCATCGGCCAGTTCACCGGCGGCGCGCAGCACCTGGGCGCCATCGGCGCGCGTCAGGGCGCCAGAACCAACCAGGATGAGCGGACGCTTGGCGTCCTTGAGCGTCTTGATGAAGCCGGAGCGCTTTTTCTTGAGACCGGCGAGAATATCGGCCGAGGTGCCGACATGCTCATAGGGGTAGGTCAGATCGACCGCTTCACCGATCAGCCCGACCTTTGTGTCATTGTGCAGCCAGGTCTTGCGGATGCGGGCATTGAGGACGGCAGCCTCGGTACGCGGATTGGCGCCGATGATGAGGATGGCATCGGCCTCCTCGATCCCGGCAATTGTCGCGTTGAAGAGATAATCCTCACGCGCGCCGCCTCCGACTTTCGCGCCATCCTGGCGGCAATCGATCGAGGCCACGCCGAGCGCGTCGGCGAGATCCTTGGCGGCTTTCATTTCCTCGGCCGAGCACAGATCGCCGGCGATCATGCCGATCTTGGAGGCGTCACCGCCCAGCTTCTCAGCCGCGATTGTCAGCGCTTCAGGCCAGTCGGCCGGACGCAGCTTGCCGTTCTCGCGGACATAAGCCTTGTCGAGACGCTGACGGCCAAGGCCCTCCCAGGCGTAGCGCGTCTTGTCGGAAATCCATTCCTCATTCACGCCCTCATGGACACGCGGCAGAATGCGCAGCACGGCGGAGCCGCGCGCATCGACACGGATATTCGAGCCGAGCGCGTCCATCACATCAATGGTCTCGGTCTTTGTCAGCTCCCACGGGCGGGCATTGAAGGCATAAGGCTTGGAGGTCAACGCGCCGACCGGGCAAAGATCAATGACATTGCCCGAAAGCTCCGACGTCACAGCGCTTTCCAGATAGGTGGTGATTTCGGCATCCTCGCCGCGACCGATCATGCCGATCTCGGGCGAACCGGCGACTTCGGTCACGAAACGGACGCAGCGCGTGCACTGGATGCAGCGCGTCATCTCCGTGGCGATGATCGGACCCATTTCCTTGTCTTCAACCGCGCGCTTGTTCTCCGGGAAACGGGAACCGGTACGGCCATAGACAAGCGACTGGTCCTGCAGGTCGCATTCCCCGCCCTGGTCGCAGATCGGGCAATCGAGCGGGTGGTTGATGAGCAGGAATTCCATCACCCCTTCACGGGCCTTCTTGACCAGCGGCGACAGCGTATTCATCGCCGGCGGCTCGCCATTCGGCCCGCCGCGCATGTCACGCACATTCATCGCACAGGAGGCCGCCGGTTTCGGCGCGCCGACGAGCTCGACCAGGCACATCCGGCAATTACCGGCGACCGAAAGGCGCTCGTGATAGCAAAAGCGCGGGATTTCCCGGCCGGCCGCTTCAGCCGCCTGCAACAGCGTATAGGAAGTCGGAACCTCGATTTCCTCGCCGTCGATAATGATTTTGCGGAGATCTTCGCTCATCGGATGATGCCCCTACTCGGCCGCGACCTGGCTGACAAAGACAGGCTTGCCAGCGCGGTAATTGTTGATGCGGTCCTCGATCTCGGACCGGAAATGGCGGATCAGGCCCTGGACCGGCCAAGCGGCCGCGTCGCCAAGAGCGCAGATCGTGTGACCTTCGACCTGACCGGCGACGTCCAGCAGCATGTCGATCTCTTCAATCGTCGACTCGCCGGCCGCCATGCGGGTCAGCACGCGCCACATCCAGCCGGTGCCTTCGCGGCACGGCGTGCACTGGCCGCAGCTTTCATGGCGGTAGAAGTAGGAAATCCGGGCGATCGCCCTCACTACATCGGTGGACTTGTCCATGACGATGACGGCGGCCGTACCCAGCCCCGATTTGTGCGCCGAGAGCGCGTCGAAATCCATCAGCACGTCGTCGCAAATGTCTTTCGGCAGGAGCGAGACCGAAGAGCCACCGGGAATGACGGCTTTCAAATTGTCCCAACCGCCGCGCACACCGCCGGCATGCGTCTCGATGAGGGTCTTCATCGGGATCGACATGGCTTCTTCGACATTGCACGGATTGTTCACATGGCCGGAGATCGAGAAGATCTTGGTGCCGACATTGCGCTCGCGGCCAAAGCTGGCGAACCATTCGGCGCCGCGGCGCAGTATGGTGCCGGCCACAGCAATCGATTCGACATTATTGACCGTGGTCGGGCAGCCATAAAGGCCGGCATTGGCCGGGAATGGCGGCTTGAGGCGCGGTTGCCCCTTCTTGCCTTCCAGGCTTTCCAGCAGGGCCGTCTCTTCGCCGCAGATATAGGCGCCGGCGCCGTGATGGATATAGACGTGGAAGGGCCAACCATGAATATTGTCATCGCCGATCAGCTTGGCCTCATAGGCCTCCTTGACGGCCTTTTCCATCGCCAGGCGCTCGGTGACATATTCACCGCGCAGATAGATGTAGCAGGCATGGGCCTGCATCGAGAATGAAGCGATCAGGCAGCCTTCGATGAGAAGGTGCGGATCATGCCGCATGATCTCACGGTCCTTGCAGGTGCCCGGCTCGGATTCGTCGGCATTGACGACGAGATAATGCGGGCGGGCGCCCACTTCCTTGGGCATGAAGGACCATTTCAGACCGGTCGGGAAACCGGCACCACCACGGCCGCGCAGGCCGGAGGCTTTCATGTTGTCGATGATCCAGTCACGACCCTGTTCGAGGATTTCCTTGGTGCCATTCCAGCAGCCGCGCTGCTTGGCGCCTTCCAGATCCGGGCTGTGATGCCCGAACAGGTTGGTGAAGATACGGTCTTTGTCCTGGAGGAGTTGTGCCGGCATGGTCTAGCCCTCCGCCTTGCTGGTTTCAGGCTTTGCCGTATTCGGCAGCTTGATTTTCTTGGCCCGCGAACCATCATAGAGCGACGGGTCGGTCAGCACCTTGGTGCCATGCGGCTCGGAGGCATTGCGCTCCGATTGCGGGCCGTATTTGACCGTCTTGCCGGCGGCCAGATCGTCCATCAGGGCTTCCAGCTTGGCGCCGTCGAGGTCCTCGATGTAATGGTCCCCATCGGGGTTGGCGAGCTGGATCATCGGAGCATTGGCGCAGGCGCCCATGCACTCAACCTCGACCCAGGTGAACTTGCCATCGGCGGAAATCTCGTGCGGCTTGCCGATGCGCTTCTTGCACACATCAATCAGCTCGTCCGAACCGCGCAGCATGCAGGGCGTGGTGCCGCAGACCTGGATCAGGTGCGTCCCGACCGGCTCGAGATTGAACATGGTGTAGAAGGTCGCGACTTCGTAGACGCGGATATAGGGCATTTCCAGACGGGTCGCGATGTCACGGATGGCAGGTTCGGACACCCAGCCTTCCTGTTTTTGCGCAATCCACAGCATGGGGATCACCGCCGAGGCCTTCTTGGCTTCGGGATATTTGGCCAGCCAGAACTTGATCTCGGCTTCGCTCTTCTTGTTGAAGGCAAAGCTCTCCGGCTGCTCTTTTGCGAGACGACGAACGCTCATCGGTCGATCTCCCCGAACACGACATCCAGCGAGCCGATGATCGCGGACACGTCGGCCAGCATGTGGCCCTTGCTCATGTAATCCATGGCCGCGAGGTGGGCGAAGCCCGGTGCGCGGATCTTCAGGCGATAAGGCTTGTTCGAGCCATCCGAGACGAGATAGACGCCAAATTCGCCCTTGGGCGCCTCGACGGCAACATAGACCTCGCCCTCTTCCACCCGCACACCTTCGGTATAGAGCTTGAAGTGCTGGATCAGCGCTTCCATCGAGCGCTTCATCTCGGCGCGGCGCGGCGGCGAGAATTTCGAGTCGGTGGCCAGCACCTCGCCCGCATTCTCGTCCTTCATGAGCCAGTCGCAGCACTGGATCATGATCTTCACGCTCTCGCGCATTTCTTCCATGCGACAGAGGTAGCGATCATAGCAATCGCCATTCTTGCCGACCGGAATGTCGAATTTCAGCTCGTCATAGACCGAATAGGGCTGCGAACGGCGCAGGTCCCAGGCGAGGCCCGAGCCACGGACCATGACGCCGGAGAAGCCCCAGGCCAGCACGTCTTCCTTGGTCACAACGCCGATATCGACATTGCGCTGCTTGAAGATGCGGTTTTCGGTCAGAAGGCTGTCGATATCGTCCAGCTTGGCCGGGAATTGGTCACACCAGGCGCGAATGTCCTCGACCAGCTTCATCGGCAAGTCCTGATGGACCCCGCCCGGCCGGAAATAATGGGCATGCATGCGCGAACCGGAAGCGCGCTCATAGAACACCATCAGCTTTTCGCGCTCTTCAAAACCCCAGAGCGGCGGCGTCAGCGCGCCAACATCCATGGCCTGCGTCGTGACGTTCAGCAGGTGATTGAGCACCCGGCCGATCTCGCAATAGAGCACGCGCACATATTCGCCGCGCTTGGGCACGGTGATGCCGGCCAGCTTTTCAGCGGCCATGCAGAAGGCGTGCTCCTGGTTCATCGGCGCGACATAGTCGAGACGGTCGAAATAGCCGATGCCCTGGAGATAGGTCTTGTGCTCGAGCAGCTTCTCGGTGCCACGGTGCAGAAGGCCGATATGCGGATCGACGCGCTCGACAACCTCGCCATCCAGCTCCAGCACCAGGCGCAGCACGCCGTGCGCAGCCGGGTGCTGCGGGCCGAAATTGATCGTGAAATTGCGTTCGGACTTGCCGGTTTCGATCATGTCATCAGCCATGCTCAGCCACCCTTCTGGCCGTCTTGGGCCTTCTCATCACCCGGGATGATGTATTTGGCACCTTCCCACGGGCTCATGAAATCAAAGTCGCGATATTCCTGGACCAGCTCGACCGGCTCGTAGACGACCCGTTTCTGCTCTTCATCCCAGCGCACTTCGACATAACCGGTGAGCGGGAAATCCTTGCGCAGCGGATGACCCTCAAAGCCGTAATCGGTCAGCAGGCGGCGCAGATCCGGATGGTCGGCGAAGACGATGCCATACATGTCGAAGGCTTCGCGCTCGAACCATTCAGCGACCGGATAGACCGGGATGACGGTCGGGACCGGTGTTTCCTCATCGGTCGACAGTTTCACGCGGATGCGGTGATTCTGGTGCATGGAGAGCAGGTGATAGACGACCTCGAAGCGCTCGGCGCGCTGCGGGTAATCGACCCCGCAAATATCGATCAGTGTCGTGAAGCGGCAGGCCGGATCATCACGCAGCCAGGTCAGCACGCTTTCGATCCGGTCACGATGGATCTCGACCGTCAACTCACCATTGGCGATCGACCAACCGGTGACGGCGGCATCCTGGGCGTTGGCAACGTGCTCGCCGAGAAGTTTGAGGGCTTCGCTCATTTCCCGCTCTCTCCTAGCGCTCGATCGAGCCTTCGCGGCGGATCTTCTTTTGCAATTGCAAAATGCCATAAACCAGGGCTTCCGCGGTCGGCGGGCAGCCCGGGACATAGATATCCACCGGAACGATCCGGTCGCAGCCACGCACGACCGAGTATGAGTAGTGATAATAGCCGCCGCCATTGGCGCACGAGCCCATCGAGATGACGTAGCGCGGCTCCGGCATCTGGTCGTAGACCTTGCGCAGGGCCGGCGCCATCTTGTTGGTCAATGTTCCGGCAACAATCATCACGTCCGACTGACGCGGGGAGGCCCGCGGCGCAAAGCCGAAACGCTCGACGTCATAACGCGGCATCGAGGCCTGCATCATTTCCACGGCGCAGCAGGCCAGACCAAAGGTCATCCACATCAGCGAGCCGGTACGGGCCCAGGTGACGAGATCATCGGCGGCCGCAACCACGAAACCCTTGTCGGCCAGCGCATCGCTGACGCCGTCAAAGAACGGGTCGTGCTTTTTCGGGTCATAGCCGGGAACGGTCGCGCGTCCAGCCATGCCGGCATGAGGTGTCAGATCAGATGCCATTTTTGGACTACTCCCAATCCAGCGCGCCTTTTCTCAGCTCGTAAACGAAGCCGATGGTCAGAACGGTGAGGAAGACCATCATCGACCAGAATTCGAACGGGCCGAGATGCTCGCGAAGGGTCACCGCCCACGGGAAGAGGAAGGCGACCTCGAGATCGAAGATGATGAAGAGAATGGCGACGAGGTAGAATCGCACATCGAACTTCATCCGGGCGTCGTCAAAGGCGTTGAACCCGCACTCATAGGTCGACACTTTTTCCGGATCAGGCCGCGACGGCGCGATCACGAAAGCGGCGACCATGAACCCGATCCCGATCGCCGCAGCGATCGCGAAAAAGATCAGGATGGGCAGGTATTCCAGAAGCAATGCGTCCATCGCCAAGCCTCGCCTTGAAGAGCGTCCGGTAGGGTATGGGAGACCGCGGATTGGCTGGCAAGACACGCTTCAAGCGAATCGCCAACGCCAATCAGGCCCCCTGCCCGATTTGGCGCGGAAGCTAGAGCGCGTGGACGCTCGGAGCAAGGGCTAAAGACCGCCTGACATCAGTTGCCTGCGTCAGGGTCGACGGATAGGGAAGCCTAGATGAGAATGATTTTCAACTGCTCATTTCAGTCATTGCGTGACGACATCGCCCTCACCGCCTCAGACCGAGCACGGATTGCCAGAACGCCGGCTTGAAGAAGGGCGATCCGAAGGTGAACGCCCGATCCGGAAAGACGTGCCAGGGCTTGTACCCCCAGCCGTCGACCAGGGCGCGGGCATCGGCACCAAACCCCTCGGCATGCGCCGCAGCGATCGCAGCCCGGCGCGAACACCAGGTCGATCGCGCCGCCCGGAACCGCGCCAGCGCTTCCCCGGTCAGGCCCTTGGCCACCCGGACAGAATGCCGCAGCGCCCGGAACTCGCGATGACGGGCCACACTGTCGAAACACAACAGGCTTGCCCCGCCGAGACAGACGAGCCCCCACCACAACTGCGCATGCACCAGTGACAACAGCGCACAGCACACAGCCAGCACGAGCGGTGGCCAGGTCGCGCGCAGGAACCAGATGTGACGGGCCGGATCGGTGGTTTGTGTCTGCATGCGTCAGGTTTCACCTGTTCAGACCGACAATACCAGCGGGACTGAACCGGGGCCTGTCCCCTGCCAGGTCGCCGGATCGCGGCCACCGCGACGCTTTCAGCTTGAAGTCAGCGCTCACCCATGGCTGCATGCCGCCAAAGGGCGAAAGGGCAGGCCATGCTGGAAAACTATTACGGAGTCATCGGTTTCGCGGTGATCGCGCTCGGTTTTTCCTGGCTGGTCGACCACAGCCCGCTGGCCAAACACACCCTGTCGCGGCGGATGGATGAACATCGCAAGCAATGGATGATGAACATGGCCGCCCGCTCGGTCCGCATCATGGACAGCCAGATCATCGCCGGGCTGCAGAACGGCATCGCCTTCTTTGCCTCAACGGCGCTGCTGGGAATCGGCGCCGGTTTCACGCTGATCACGGCCCTCGATCCGGTCATGTCGGCGGTCGGTGATGTGCCCTTCCTCGACACCACCTCCCGGATCCAGTGGGAAGTCATGTCACTGGGCCTCTTGGTGATCTACGCCTATGCCTTCTTCAAGTTCGGCTGGGCCTACCGGCTGGTGAATTATTCCGCCATGCTGCTCGGCGCGACACCGGACGTGCCGCGCGACCAAGACACCACGGCCGAGGCCCTGCGCGGCGCCTACCGGGCCGGCGCCATGAATGTGGTCGCCGGGCGACAATTCAACCGCGGCTTGCGGGCCCTCTTCCTGTCGATCGGCTATCTGGCCTGGATCGCGGGACCAATGGCTCAGATTGGCGGCACCCTGCTGGTCGCCGGCCTGCTCATTTCACGGCAGTTTTTCTCACCGGCCCTGGCTGCACTCGCCGCCGGTGATGACGCCATGGGCGAGGTTTCGATACCGTCTGCCAACGCCCCGGAAACCGGCCAAGAAGCCGTCTGATCACGCATAACTTCCGTCGCATGCTGCGTTGAGGATTGCCGCGCGACATCAAATGCGTCCAAACTCGCCTCGCTTCATCACGGGGGAGAGACACCATGAGCATCGGATCAGCCATTCTCAATTCGGTCGAGAAGGCGGGCAATAAACTGCCCGACCCGGTGACGATCTTTCTGGTCCTGATCGGTGTGGTCATGCTGGCCTCGCTTGGCCTGTCGGCCCTCGGTACAGGTGTCGAGAATCCGGTGACCGGGGAATCGATCTCGGTGATCAACCTTCTGACCGGAAGCCAGCTGCAGACCCTGCTGGTTGGCATGCCGGCCGTGCTGACCGGCTTCGCCCCACTCGGCATGGTCCTGGTCGTGATGATCGGCGCCGGCATCGCCGAGAAAACCGGCCTGCTTTCGGCCGGCATGCGGGTGATGGTCTCCAGTGCGCCACGTTCCCTGCTCACGCCCGTTCTCGTCTTTGCCGGCGTAATGGGCAATCTGGCGGTTGATTCCGGCTATATCGTCATGGTGCCGCTGGGTGCCGTCGTTTTTGCTGCCGCCGGACGCCATCCGATTGCCGGTATCGCGGCGGTCTTCGCCGGTGTCTCGGCCGGTTTCTCGGCCAATCTGGTGGTGACCTCGCTCGAACCCCTCCTCTTTGGCATTACCCAGACCGCCGCCCAGACAATCGAACCCGGCTGGACGCTGAACAATCTGGACAATTATTACTTCACCTTCGCCCTCACGCCGCTGCTGGTGCTCGTCGGCACGCTGGTGAACAACTATGTGGTCGAACCTCGACTGGGCGAATGGCAGCGCCCTGCAGATTTCGCCGCGCCGGAAGGGGATGGCTCGCTCAGCGCCAATGAGCGCAAGGGCCTTGCCTGGGCCGGACTTTCACTGCTCGTCATGACGGTGATCGTACTCTTCCTGACCGTGCCGGCCGGCGGCATCCTGCGCGACGCCAATGGCGGGCTCGGGCCCTTCTTCCGGTCGATCGTCGCCTTACTGATGATTGCCTTTCTGGTCTCGGGCACGCTTTACGGGATCGCGGTCGGCAATGTGAAGTCCGACAAGGACGTCGTGCAACTCGGCACGAAATCGATGGCCGACATGGGCGGCTACATCATCCTCGCCTTCGCCATGGCGCATTTCATCTTCCTGTTCGGTGCGTCGGAAATCGACACCGTGATCGCGATCTCGGGCGCTGAAGGCCTGCAAGCGCTGAACCTGCCGGCCCCGTTATTGATTGTGGGCATGGTCTTGCTGGTGGCCGTCCTGAACCTCTTCATGGGTTCGGCATCGGCGAAATGGGCGCTTCTGGCACCGGTCTTCGTGCCGATGCTAATGCTGCTGGGCATTTCTCCGGAAGGCTCGACACTCGCTTACCGGATGGGGGACCAGGCGACCAATATCATCACGCCGCTGATGCCCTATCTGCCGCTGATCCTGATCTTCTGCCAGCGCTATGTGCCGGAATTCGGTCTCGGCAGCCTGATCGCGGTCATGCTGCCCTATTCCATGGCCATCCTGGTGTCGTCCCTGGCCATGATTTTCGTCTGGTTTGCCTTCGACCTGCCGCTCGGGCCGGGTGATGCAAGCTTTACCTATGAGGTGCCCGCCGCCGCCACCGCCCCGGCCGAAGCCGGGACGGGAGGCTGACGCCTGATACCGGGCGCTGGATCAGGCCGGCGTGCGGGCGCCCGAACGGTTGCGACGACGCGGCCGTTTGGCACCGCCGCCGGACTGACCGCCACCGGGCTGGCCTGATCCACCACCACGATTGCCGCCACCCTGGCGTTGCCCATTACCCTGTCCCTGCGGCCGTGAGCCGCCGGTAAAGGGCTTCTTGCGGGCCGGACGCTGTTGCTTCTTCTGCGAAGCCGCCGGCGTCGCCTTCTTGGCTTCGGCGAGAAACTTGTCCTCATCGCCCAGATAGACACGCTCGATATCGAGCCCGGTCAGGCGCTCGATATCGCGCAGATATTCATATTCGCCCGGCTCGCACATCGACACCGCCACGCCCGATTTTCCGGCCCGTGCCGTCCGGCCGATCCGGTGGACATAGGCTTCGGGAATGTTCGGCAGGTCGTGATTGACGACGTGCGAGACATTGTCGACATCAATGCCGCGGGCGGCAATGTCGGTCGCGACCAGGATTTTCACCGCACCGGTCTTGAACCCGTCGAGCGCCTTGATGCGCTGGGCCTGGGACTTGTTGCCATGGATGGCGGCCGATTTGAGGCCGTAATCGACCAGATGGCGGTTGATCTTGTCGGCACCGTGCTTGGTGCGCGAGAAGACAATGGCCCGCTCGACGGCACGGTCCGACATCAGTTCGAGCAGGAGGTCCTTCTTGGACTCCTTCGGCAGCAGGACGACCGATTGTTCAATCCGCTCGATCGGGCGCGATTCCGGGGCGACGGAAACCTGTTTCGGATCATCCAGCATCTCATGCGCCAGCGCCCGGATCGGCTTGGGCATGGTCGCCGAGAGGAAGGCCGTTTGGCGCTTTTTCGGCAGGAAGCCGACGATCTTGCGGATCGCCGGGAAAAAGCCGAGATCGAGCATCTGGTCGGCTTCATCGAGGATCAGCGTCGAGGTCTGGTTCAGGCGAATGGCACCGGATTCCATCAGGTCGAGCAAACGGCCTGGCGTGGCCACCAGCACATCAACACCCTTGGACAGGGCCCGGATCTGCGGTCCCGGCTTCACACCGCCAACGACAAGCGTCGAGGTGACACGCATGTGACGACCATAGGCGCGGACATTCTCGAGGATCTGGGCGGACAGCTCGCGGGTCGGCGACAGGATCAGGGCGCTGCAGGTCTTCGGCTGCGTCCGCAGATTTTCGGTATGGAGCCGATTCAGGATCGGCAGGGTGAAGGCGGCGGTCTTGCCGGTACCCGTCTGGGCGATACCGAGGACGTCGCGGCCGTCGATCATCGCGGGAATCACTTCGCACTGGATCGGGGTCGGCGTTTCATAGCCTTCATCGGACAGGGCGCGGAGAATGGGCTCGGCCAGGCCGAGATCAGTAAACTGGGTCAAAAATCAATATCTTTCTTGGAAATCCTGCCGCGAAACATCGCTTGGCGGATCCTTGGGGTTTTGCGTTGCGGAAGCTTGCGTAGATCAGCTGCCAATTGACTGGCGCCGGACCTGGCACCGCGGTGGCAATGATCAATACGCGCCGGATCACCGACGGACTGTCTCGCCAACGCCTGCCGTTCGCAGCCATAGGGCTGCCTACACGCGGCAGGTCGTGAGGGCCATGTCCCATGTTTCGCCGGTCATGGCAAATCATTTCGCACGCGCAGCATGGCCGTTTGATTGACATGGCCGGGAACTCACGCAGAATGTGAACAGCGTTCACCTGTTGGTGGCAACGTGATTGGAGACTTGCAATGGCCCGTACCGCAACGCCTGCCGACCTGGTCATCACCCCGCGCAATCGCCGGTTTGAGGACACGCCCGGACGGGTCCGTTGGTGGATGGGCGGCAACGCCTTTTCCACGGCCTGGCACAATGCCCTCTCCGTCACTTTCCCGGCCGGCGAAACCTTCTTCATCGAGAGCGTGCGTCGTTTCCAGAAGGACGTGCCGCCGGAACTGGCCGCACAGATCAAGGACTTCGCCCGTCAGGAGGCCTTCCACACCCGCGAGCACAACGCCTTCAACGCGCGCGTCATCGCCGACGGCTATGATGTCAGCCGTGCCCTCAAGACCGTCGAGGAGAGCCTGGCCCAGGCCCGCGAAGGCCATCCGGTCGCCCAGCTGAGCATCACGGTCTCGCTGGAGCATTTCACGGCCATCTTCGCCCATCTCGCGCTGAAGGACCGCAGCCTCTACGCCGACACCGACCGCGAATCGCAGCGCATGTGGCTGTGGCATGCGATCGAGGAGATCGAGCACAAGAGTGTCGCCTTCGACACCTATGCCCATATCATGCGGGAGGTGAAGCCGATCAAACGCTGGGGTATCCGCTGCGCGGTCTTTGCCCGGGTTTCCCGCGACTTCATTGTCAAGCGCTGGCGGGAGAGTCTCGACCTGCTGGCCCAGGACGGTATCAAGGGCGTTCGCGCTCGCGCTGGTCTCGCCTGGTATCTGTGGGGACGACCGGGCATCCTGCGCCGTGTCCTGCCGGCCTGGCTGGCCTATTTCCAGCCCGGCTTTCATCCTTGGCAGATCGATGACCGCAACCTGATCGCCGACACCGAGACCCGTCTCGACCTCGCCGAGCCGGTCGCTGCGGAATAGGCGCATTGCGCCGGACCCAAACGCAAACGGCCGCCCCGAAGGGCGGCCGTTTTGTTTTGCGTCATTTCCGTGGTGGGAAATGGCGCGAGTGACGGGACTCGAACCCGCGACCTCCGGCGTGACAGGCCGGCGCTCTAACCAACTGAGCTACACCCGCTTGAGGCGTCTCGCCGAAGCGAGGTGCGTTGTTTATGGGCAGACCGCGGCCCGGTCAAGCGGGTTTCAGCACGCTTTGCAGACCGAATGCAGATCGAAGGCAGTCAGCGTTCCTGCGGCAGAAATTGTGAAACTTCCCCGCGCTCTTCAGTCCGGTGTTGGGTGTGAAATGCTTCCCACATCACGCCATCAGGGTCGGACGTCCAACTCTTCTCGGACTTGTGATAGCAGCAGGTTGTCACGCCTTCCGGGAGATAGGGCGCTTCCGCCGATTTCATGCGCTCAAAGACATCATGCAATTCGTCACTGCTGTCGGACTGCAGACCTGCATGACTGAAACCGACCGGCCCGTCACCGCTTTCGATCACGAAATTCATGCGCGGATCGTCCAACAGCCATTTGGCATAATCCTCACGAACCAGGGTCGGCTCACTGTCGAACAGCTTGGAATAAAAGCGGATGGACGCATCGAGATCGCGGACATTGAAACTGACATGCAGGCGTTTCATAAACAGGTCTCCTTGGTTTCGGTTGGGGCGCCCTGAGCGGCCACGCCCTTGCAACAATCGTCGAGAAGAAATCCGGCCAACGCCTCCAGTGCGGCAACGCAAGGCGAGTAGATCAATGATCGCCCACGCCGTTCGTACGTTACCAGTCCGGCGCGCGACAACTCCTTCAGATGGAAGGACAGCGTCGGTGCGGGCAGGCCCAATTTTTCGGCCATCAGGCCAGGCGTCAGCCCCCCCTCACCGTCACGCGGCGATGCCGAAGCAACGAGCAGACGGAACACATCCAGTCGGGCGGAATGGGCAAGCGCCGCGAGCGCGGCTATGGCGTCAGTCTTTTTCATAATTTCAGTATAATGAAATTAAATGATTGTACAAGCTCAATTTCAAAATATTGAAATTAAAGGAAATGGCGGCGCGCCCAAGCCTCTGTCACGCGCAGCGCCGCCTCGATCAGCGCCTGCAAGTCCTCGGCACTGATCACGTAGGGCGGCATGAGATAGATGATATTGTTGAACGGTCGCACCCAGACACCGGCACCAACGAAGGCCGCCTTGAGCGTGTCCAACGCGGGCAGGCTCTGCATTTCGATGACGCCAATGGCGCCCTGCCAACGCACATCGAGCACGCCCGGCAAGTCGCGCGCCTGTGGCAGCAGCGCGGCGAACATGGCCTCAATGGCGTGCACCTGGGCCAGTCGCGGCTCTCGCTCAAACAGGTCGAGCGAGGCATTGGCCGCGGCGCATGCGGCGGGATTACCCATATAGGTCGGCCCGTGCATCAAGGCCTTGCCAGCATCGTCATCCCAGAAGGTTTCGAACAGCCGCGTCGAAGCAATCGCTGCAGCCAGCGGCAGGGTCCCGCCCGTCAAGGCCTTGGACACGGTCATGATGTCCGGCGTGACCCCGGCCTTCTCGGCGGCAAACATCGTCCCGAGTCGGCCAAAACCGGTCATGATCTCGTCGAAGATTAGCGGCAGGCCGTGTTGGTCACACAGGGCACGCAAGGCCTGCAGTGTTGCCGCATCATGAAAACGCATGCCGCCCGCGCCTTGGACCATGGGTTCGACGATCACACCCGCCAGTGTCGCGCCCTGTTGGTCGAGAATGACCGACAGGCTGTCGAGCCGATCCGGATCGGTTGGCAGATCGGCGATCACCTGACGGGCAATTGCGCCGGCGAAGAGACTGTGCATGCCCTCATCCGGATCGCAGACCGACATGGTCGCCAGCGTGTCGCCGTGATAGCCGCCGCGAAAGGCCAGGAATTTCGTTCGCCCGCGCTGACCGCGATTTATGAACGATTGCACCGCAATCTTCATCGCGATCTCGACCGAGACCGAACCCGATTCGCAAAAGAAGACGTGATTGAGATCACCCGGCGCCAGCGCCGCCAGACGGCGCGCCAAACGCTCGGCCGGTTCATGGGTCAGCCCGCCCAGCATCACATGGGGCACCGCGTCGAGCTGACGTTTGACCGCATCGATAATGTGCGGATGACAATAGCCGTGACACACCGTCCACCAAGACGAAACGCCATCAATCAGGGTCCGGCCATCGGCAAGCTCCAGCCGCACGCCGCTCGCTCCAACAACCGGAAGGGCCGGCGCTATGGTCTTCATCTGGGCATAGGGCCGCCACAAGGCATGGTCGCCTGGGTCAAAGCCGCGCTTGTCTGCATCCTGAGTCATGGGGAGGCTTTAGCAGGCTACAATTCTGTGCGACAGGCTTTGCATGACCACCTCGACCGCTTCCCTGCAGCGTTTTGCCGACCGCAAACTCGCCGGACTGGACCGCCACAATCTGCGCCGCGTCACACATGAGACCCGGCCGATGGGCGGCGCCATCGTCGAGCGCGACGGGCGGCGCATCGTCAATGCCTGCTCCAACGACTATCTCGGCCTCAGCCAGGACCCGGCTGTCATCGAAGCCGCCGCCGCGGCCACCCGAACCTTCGGGGCCGGTGCCGGGGCATCACGTCTGGTGACCGGTGGTCATCCGCTATTGTTCGAGCTGGAACGGCGGCTGGCGGCTTTCAAGGGCAGCGAGGACTGCCTCCTGTTCGGTTCCGGCTATCTCGCCAATCTGGCCATCACCCCGGCGCTGGTCGGCGCGGGCGATCTCGTCCTGGTCGATGCCCTGGCCCATGCCTGCCTGCATGCCGGTGCCCGTCTGTCCGGTGCCCGGGTCGAGATTTTCGCGCACAATGACATGGATGATCTGGACGCCCGCCTCACCGTCCTGCGTGGCGATCACCGCCACGCCATGATCCTCACTGATGGCGTGTTCTCGATGGATGGCGACCTGGCGCCCCTGCCCGGGCTGCTCTCCCTGGCCGATCAGCACGACGCCTGGACGCTGGTCGATGACGCGCACGGTATTGGCGTGATCGGCGATGGTCGTGGCAGCTCGCATTGCTTCACTCCGCCGGTCACGCCGCCACTGCAGATGGGGACGCTGTCGAAGGCGCTGGGCAGTTATGGCGGCTATCTGTGTGCCTCGCGGGCGGTTTGTGACCTGCTGCGCACCCGGGCCCGACCACTGGTTTTCACAACGGCCCTGCCGCCGGCCTGCGCCGCCGCGGCTCTCGCGGCGCTAAACCGGATCGAATCCGATGAGGGTCTACGGGACCGTCCGATGACACTGGCCCGGCGGTTTTGCCGACGGCTCGGCCTGCCAGACCCCCACTCCCCCATCGTCCCGATTGTGATGGGCAGCGAAGGCGCAGCGCTGGCCGCGTCGAAGTCCCTGGAGGCGAGTGGCTTCCTGGTCACCGCGATCCGGCCGCCGACTGTGCCCCGCGGCACGGCGCGGCTGCGCATCACCTTCAATGCCGCCCATACCGACACAGATATCGACCAGCTTGCACAAGCCCTTGCAGCGATCCTGGAAACAACCCAAGCTGCCGAGTAATGCGACCACTTTTCTTCACCGGCACCGGCACCGATATCGGCAAGACGCATGTGCTGTGCTCCCTCATCCGCGCCTGGCGCGATCAGGGGCGGACAATGCGCGTCCTCAAACCGGTCATTTCCGGGTTCGACCAATCCGCACTCAACGAGACCGACACGATCCGGCTGATGCGGGCCAATGGCGACGCATTGACCGGAGACGGCGTTCAAGCAGTCTCGCCCTGGCGTTTCAAGGCCCCGCTATCACCGGACCTGGCCGCCCGCAAGGAACGCCGAGAACTCCCGCTCGATAGGATTGTCAGCTGGTGCCTCGACCATATCGACCGCGAGATGCCGACAGTGATCGAGGGGGCCGGCGGGGTGATGTCGCCGATCGCGTCAGACGGCCTCAATCTCGACCTGATCCGCGAACTTGATGCCCGCCCGGTCCTGGTCGCCGGAACGTATCTCGGCACGATTTCGCACACTCTGAGCGCCCTCAGAGTGCTCGACGGGCATTGCACGGTGATCCTCAATGACCACCCGCACAGCGACACACCGGTCACGGAAACCGCCCGCACCATCACCCGCTTCGCCTCGCGCGCCGATGTCCGAGTCTTTAATCCGGACGCGCCCGGCGGTCTGCTCGACCTGTTCGAAAGCGCGACGGACACCGTTCTCGATTAAGACAAGCCGGGTGGCTCCAAACCGAAAAACACGATTGGTCGTGTACCTACGGATATGGTGGGCGGTGAGGGGCTCGAACCCCCGACCCTCTCGGTGTAAACGAGATGCTCTCCCAGCTGAGCTAACCGCCCGGATATCGGTGCCCGGCTGGCGGGCAGGTGGCGCTTGTAATGCCTACCGCCCCAAAGACGCAAGCCCGTCTCAACGACGCGCTGCAGCATCCCGGATAAATGCGCCCACGATCATTTCGATCTGTGCCATCGCCGTCGCCACCGGGTCGGCATAGCGGGCATTGGGCAGGACGATAACGATGATGCCGTGCACGGCAGCCCAGATGGCCCGGGCAGCGGTCTCCCGAGCCTCCAACCCGTCCAGTCCCGGCGCCGGTTCCAGCACATCGGTGATGATATGGAAAAGCTCGTCTTCATGCTGCGTGTAATAGCGCGGCGCCTCGCCCGAATTGCGGCGATTGAAGGTCAGCAGGGCTCTCCAGCGGGCATCATTGTTGATGATGAAATCAAGATAGGCGCGGGCCAGAACCATCAGACGCCCGTGCACATCGCCAGCGTCCAGTCCTGCATTGGCCAGCGCGGCCTGATGATGCAGGGCGACATCACGATAGGTCAGCACATTCAGCTCGCGCACCAGGTCATCAATGTCGCCGAACAGCTTGTAGATCGAGCCCACGCTCAGGCCGGCCCGCTCCGCAATCGTTCGGGCCTTCATGCCCTTCAGTCCCTGCTCGGCGAGCAGTGCGCCGGCAGCCGCCAACGCCTCCCCTCGGGCTTCCGGAGCGAGTGCGGGACGACCGCGCGGCCGGGACTGATCCTGAACATCTGTCATGCGGTTCTGATACTCCCGACCGCGCCGTCGAACAACGTTCATTTTGTCGCCCCAACGAACCGTCATGTCACGGAGCGGCCGAACCGGAAGCGCCCGGTCAACCCCTTCCCGCCTCGCCATTCCACCTACTCGGCGGATGTCACCTTGTCGATCGCGTCCATGGCATAACAGCCGAGCAGTTTGATCTCGCGTGTGTGCTCCTCGAGCACCGCCATGGAATCCTTGATCTTGCGGTCCTCCAGATGGCCCTCGACATCCATGATGAACATTTCTTCCCAGGGATTGCCGGCAATCGGCCGCGATTCCAGCTTCACCAGATTGATGCCATTGTCGCGGAAACCCAGCAGGGCATCGACCAGCGAGCCCGGCGTATCGCGCGTGGTGAACATCATCGAGGTCTTGCATTCCACTTCACGGGTCGGGAGTTTGGACTTGCGACCGATCACAATGAAACGGGTGATGTTCTGCTCGTGATCACCGACATTGCGTTCCAGCACATCCATGCCGAAAAGGCGGGCCGCATCCTCACCGGCGACGGCGACGGCCGTGTCGTCATCCTCCAGCAACCGCTCCAGGGCGCGCGTCGTGGAGGCGGCCATATGGGTCTCCAACTCCGGATGGGACGCGATGTAACGGCGACATTGCGCCAGTGCCTGGGGATGCCCGAAGACCCGACGCACACGCCCCTGCCCGCTCGCCCGCCCCACCAGGCAATGATCCACCCGCAGCAGGAACTCACCGATGATCTGGGTGTGGGAATTGATCAGGATGTCATAGACCTCATTGATCGAGCCGGTGGTCGTGTTCTCGATCGGGATGACACCGTAATCGACCTCGGCATTCTCGACGGCCCGGAAGATCGACACGAAGTCACGTTTCGGCGACGGGATGACGGTCGCGTTGCGGCGCTGGAAGACTTTCTGGGCCGCGATATGACTGTAACTGCCCGGTCCGCCAAGATAAGCGACACTGGCTTCGTTGAGCTCGTCATTGCGCAGTGAGTCAAAATTTTCGCGCTGACGCCGGATCGAGCTTTCGAAGAGGGCATGAAACACCGTTTCGACAAGTTCGCTCGACAGACCGCGCTCTGCGCCCTGCTGGACGGCCGACCGCAACACTTCGCGCTCGCGTTCACGGTCGCGCACCGGGCTGCCGGTTTTCGCCTTGGCCTTGAGCATGTCCTCGACAAGGTCCGAGCGGCGGGCGATGGCATCGATCAATTGTTGATCGATCTCGCTGATGGCGGTGCGGATCTCGTCCCGCGTCATTTCCGTTGTCATGCTCGTCATCCCTTCAGACAAAAGAAAAGGGCCTCCCCGTGGGGGAGGCCCTGGTTACGCTGCGCTGATGCACATGCTAGCCGGCCACCGCCCCCAGATGGGTCGCGTTGGTAAAATAGGCCGCAAAGAAATACGTCGCGCTGTTCATGACGGCGACAGTGGCCGCCCCGGTGCGCACGGTCAATCCACTTTCTGCGCGAAATCAGATGATTTCTGCACAAAAATGGCCGGAGACATCGCCTCCGGCCAAGATTGTTTCAAATGAAACGATTTTCAGCGCCTAGTGCGCAATCGGCTGCCCAGCCGGGTCACCACCCTGCTGGGCGGCCATTGCGGCCAGGGCGGCCTCGTCTGCCTCCGTCCACTCGACCGGTTCAACTGGCTCGACCAGGGCTCGCATCAGCACTTCATCGGCGGTCTCGACCGCGATGATTTCCATGCCCTCTTTGACATTGTCCGGGATCTCGGCGAGGTCCTTTTCATTGTCTTTCGGGATGAGGACGGTCTTCACGCCACCGCGCAGGGCCGCAAGCAGTTTCTCCTTGAGGCCGCCAATCGGCAGGACACGGCCGCGCAGGGTGATCTCACCCGTCATGGCGATATCCTTGCGCACCGGAATACCGGTCAGCACCGAGACAATCGCGGTCATCATGCCGACGCCCGCCGACGGGCCGTCTTTCGGCGTGGCGCCCTCGGGCATGTGGACGTGAATGTCTGCCGCACGGAAAATCGTCGGCTTGATGCCCAGCGACGGCGCGCGCGACTGGACAAAGGAATTGGCCGCCGAGATCGACTCCTTCATCACATCGCGCAGATTGCCCGTGACCATCATCTTGCCGCGCCCCGGCATGCGGACGGCTTCGATCGTCAACAGGTCACCACCAACTTCCGTCCAGGCCAGGCCGGTGACAATACCGATCTGGTCATGATCCTCGGTCTCGCCAAAGCGGTGCTTCCGGACCCCCGCGAAATCACCGAGATTGGCCGGCGTGATCGTGATCGCGCTGGCCGTGCCGCGCTCAATGCGAACGACGGACTTGCGGGCAAGATTGGCGATTTCACGTTCGAGACTGCGAACACCCGCTTCACGCGTGTAATAACGGATCAGATCACGAAGACCTTCCTCGCTCAGCGACCACTCACTGTCCTTGAGCGCATGATTTTTCATCTGCTTGGGGATGAGGTGGCGCTTGGCGATCTCGACCTTCTCGTCCTCTGTATAGCCAGCGATACGGATGATCTCCATCCGGTCGAGAAGCGGCTGCGGCAGGTTGAGCGTATTGGCCGTGGTCACGAACATGATGTCCGACAGGTCGTAATCGACCTCCAGATAGTGATCGTTGAAATTGGCATTCTGTTCCGGATCGAGCACTTCCAGGAGGGCCGAAGCCGGGTCACCGCGATAATCGGCGCCGAGCTTGTCGATCTCATCGAGCAGGAAGAGCGGATTGGACGAATTGACCTTTTTCATCGACTGGATGATGCGGCCGGGCATGGAACCGATATAGGTCCGGCGGTGACCGCGGATCTCGGCTTCGTCGCGAACGCCGCCGAGCGACATGCGCACGAAGTCGCGGCCGGTCGCCTTGGCAATCGAGCGGCCAAGCGAGGTCTTGCCGACGCCGGGCGGGCCGACGAGGCACAGGATCGGGCCTTTCAGCTTCTTGGTGCGAGCCTGAACTGCGAGATGCTCAAGGATGCGCTCCTTGACCTTCTCGAGGCCGTAATGGTCCGTTTCCAGAATGTTTTCAGCGCGTTCCAGGTCATTCTTCAGACGCTTGCGCTTGCCCCACGGAACAGAAAGGATCCAGTCGAGATAATTGCGCACGACGGTGGCCTCGGCCGACATCGGGCTCATATTGCGCAGCTTCTTGAATTCGGCATCCGCCTTGGTGCGGGCTTCCTTGGAAAGCTTGGCCTCGGCCAGTTTCTCTTCCAGCTCGGCCAGCTCTTCACGGCTGTCATCGGTCTCGCCCAGCTCACGCTGGATCGCCTTCATCTGCTCGTTGAGATAATATTCGCGCTGGGTCTTTTCCATCTGGCGCTTCACGCGCGAACGGATTTTCTTCTCGACCTGAAGGACACCGATCTCGCCCTCCATCATGCCGAGAATGCGCTCCAGGCGGCGGGTCACGTCCGGCTCTTCGAGCAGCGACTGTTTCTCGTCGATCTTGACGGCGAGATGGGCTGCAATGGAGTCCGACAGCTTGCCCGGTTCACGGATCTGCGACAGCGACGCCAGGGCTTCCGGCGGCACTTTCTTGTTCAGCTTCACGTAGTCATCGAACTTGGCCGACACCGTACGCATCAGCGCTTCCAGTTCGGAGACATCGCCCGGATCCTCGTCGATCGGCGTGCATTCGGCCTCGTAGAAATCGGTCCGGGCCGTATAGCCGCCGATTTCGACGCGAACACCGCCTTCGACCAGCACCTTGACCGTGCCATCCGGCAATTTCAGCAATTGCAATACCGAAGCGATCACGCCGGTGGTGTGGATCGCGTCAGCGCTCGGCTCATCGTCGGACGCGGTGCGCTGGGTGGCCAGCAGGATTTGCTTGTCGGCCTTCATCACCTCTTCGAGCGCCTTGACCGATTTCTCGCGCCCGACAAAGAGCGGCACAATCATATGCGGGAAAACGACAATGTCGCGCAGGGGTAGAAGGGGGAGTGTCTTCGTGGTGGACATGCTTGCTCCATGCGCGCTCAACCGGAGGAGCGCGTGCAGACCTTGATACAGATCGTGACTCTATTCGGAACCACCGGATGCACGCGCCGAGCGCGGTCTCCGGTGTTCCAGCTTACCTCAAGAGGTGGCGACGAGACCCTGAAAGGTCAAGCACCCTCCCGCTTGTCGTCCTTGCGCTCGGCATAGATGGACAGCGGCTTGGCATTGCCCTCGACCACTTCGCCGTTGACGACGATCTCTTCCACGCCTTCCAGACTTGGAAGATCGAACATGGTTTCCAGGAGGATGCCTTCCATGATCGAACGCAGGCCACGGGCACCGGTCTTGCGGGCAATGGCCCGGTTGGCAATGCCTTTGAGGGCGTCTTCGGTGAAGGTCAGGCCTACGCCTTCCATCTCGAACAGGCGCTGATACTGCTTCACGAGCGCGTTCTTCGGTTCGGTCAGGATCTGCACCAGCGCACCGACATCAAGGTCCTCCAACGTCGCGATGACGGGCAGGCGACCCACGAATTCCGGGATCAGGCCGAAGCGCAGCAGGTCATCGGGCTCCACTTCGCGCAGGATTTCACCCGTACGACGGGCGTCCGGCTCACGCACATCAGCGCCAAAGCCAATCGAGGAACCCTGCCCGCGCTGCGAGATCACCTTGTCGAGACCGGCGAAGGCGCCGCCGACGACGAAGAGGATATTGGTGGTGTCGACCTGCAGGAATTCCTGCTGCGGATGCTTGCGACCGCCCTGCGGCGGCACCGACGCGACCGTGCCTTCCATGATTTTCAGGAGCGCTTGCTGCACACCCTCACCCGACACGTCACGGGTGATGGAAGGGTTGTCAGACTTGCGCGAAATCTTGTCGATCTCATCGATATAGACAATGCCGCGCTGGGCCCGTTCGACATTATAGTCGGCAGCCTGGAGCAATTTCAGGACGATATTCTCGACATCCTCACCGACATAACCGGCTTCAGTAAGCGTCGTTGCATCGGCCATGGTGAAGGGCACATCGAGGATACGGGCCAGCGTCTGCGCGAGCAGCGTCTTGCCGCAACCGGTCGGTCCGATCAGCAGGATGTTCGATTTGGCGAGTTCAACGTCAGAGTTCTGCGAAGCGTGATTGAGGCGCTTGTAGTGATTGTGGACCGCCACGGCGAGCACGCGCTTGGCATGCGCTTGGCCGATCACATAATCATTGAGCACGTTGAAAATTTCCTGCGGAGACGGGACGCCTTCCTTGGACTTCACCAGCGAGGATTTGTTCTCCTCGCGGATAATATCCATGCAGAGTTCGACGCATTCATCACAGATGAACACCGTAGGTCCGGCGATCAGTTTGCGGACCTCATGCTGACTCTTTCCGCAAAAAGAGCAGTAGAGAGTGTTCTTCGACTCGCTGTCTCCGCCCGTCGTCTTACTCATGACCGCTCCATTTCAACCCGCAGGCATCGCGATGATACCTGCTTTCGCTTTCAGCCTCGTGCAAAATCAAGGCCGAACTTTAGCGAAAGGTTTCCGTCGCTGCGCATTCGATCACATGGATGCAGTACCGATCAAGCATCATGCCTGCATCCCGGTTCGGTGCTAGCTGTCAGAACCTTCCTTCTCGTCTTCCGCGCGGCGTTCGATGACCTTGTCGATCAGGCCGAATTCCAGCCCCTCTTCCGCCGACATGAAATTGTCGCGATCGAGGGCATTTTCAATCTCTTCATATGTGCGACCGGTGTGGCTCACATAAATCTCGTTCAGGCGCCGTTTGATCTTCTGGATGTCAGCCGCGTGGCGCTCAATGTCGGACGCCTGGCCGCGGAAACCACCGGACGGCTGGTGCACCATGATGCGCGCATTGGGCGCTGCAAAGCGCATGTCCTTCTCGCCCGCCGTCAGCAGCAGAGATCCCATCGAAGCGGCCATGCCCAGGCACATCGTCGACACCGGCGAGCGGATATATTGCATTGTGTCATAGATGCCGAGACCGGCCGACACCACACCGCCCGGTGAGTTGATATACATCGAGATCTCTTTTTTCGGGTTCTCGGACTCGAGGAAGAGAAGTTGGGCAATGATCAGGCTCGCCATATGGTCCTCGATCGGACCGGTGACGAAAATGATGCGCTCCTTGAGGAGGCGCGAATAGATATCGAAAGAGCGCTCGCCACGGCTCGTCTGTTCGACGACGATCGGAACCAGATTCATCATTACATCCTGGGGATCATGCATATCGCGCTCCTTGGGGTGACGGCACCGGGATCGGGCCGATTCTCATCAGACGGGATAATGGGACTATCGCGGGCGTCGAAGTTGTAGGCAAGGCGCACGCTGCAGCGACATCTGCCAAATCGTGCCGAAACGAAAAGCGCCGACGCTTGGATAGCGCCGGCGCTGTGTCATTGCGAAACGCTGTCAGGATCAAGCGTCTTTCTTGGCAGCCGCCTTCTTGGCCGGGGCCTTCTTCTTGGCAGCCGGCTTCTTGGCCGCAGCCTCGTCCTTGTCAGCGGTTTTCTTGGCCGGCGCCTTCTTCTTGGCGGCCGGCTTGTCGTCATCCGCCTTGGCAGCGGTCTTCTTGGCCGGTGCTTTCTTGGCCGGAGCCTTCTTTGCGGCGGCCTTCTTGGCCGGCTTGGCAGGCGCTTCGTCCTCGTCCGCGTAGAGCGCTTCCTTGGAGACCGTGGTTTCGGTCACTTCGGCAAGCTCGAGGATATAATCGACGACTTTTTCCTCATAGATCGGCGCGCGCATCTGGGCGACGGCGTTCGGGTTCTTCTGGTAGAACTCGACGACTTGGCGCTCCTGGCCCGGATACTTCACCGCTTCCTGGTTGATGGCGCGGGACAGTTCTTCCTGGGTCACATCGATATTGTTGCGGCGACCGATCTCGGCCAGCACCAGACCCAGGCGCACGCGGCGCTCGGCGATCTCGCGGTATTCCGACTTGAGTTCGTCTTCCGACTTGTTCTTGTCTTCTTCCTCGAGATGATCGTGCTCGATGGCGTGCGCCACTTCACGCCAGATATTCTCGAACTCGGCTTCCACCATTTTCGGCGGCAGGTCGAATTTGTGCTCGGCATCCAGCTTGTCGAGCAGGTCACGCTTGACCTTCATGCGCGACTGCTGGGCGTGCTCGCCGGCGAAACGCTTTTTCAGCGCATCCTTCAGGCTGTCGAGGTTTTCCAGGCCGAGACGTTTGGCCAACTCGTCATCGACCTTGGCCTCCTGCGGGGCCTCGAGGCCCTTCACGGTGACGTCAAAAGTGGCAGCCTTGCCGGCCAGCTGAGCGGCTTGATAGTCGTCCGGGAAGGTCACATTGAGCACGCGCTCTTCGCCGACCTTGGCGCCAAGCAGCTGCTCTTCAAAGCCAGGAATGAAGGCGCCATCGCCAATGGCAACGCGCGCGTCCTCGGCGGAACCGCCCTCGAAGACTTCACCATCCAGCTTGCCGACAAAGTCGACCACGACGACATCGCCGTCTTCGGCCTTGGCGTTCTTGCCGCCCTTCCTGGCCGCGAACTCACGGCTTTCACCGGCCAGACGCTCGAGCGCCTCGTTGACTTCAGCGTCCTCGACTTCAGCCACCGGACGGGTCACCGACAGTTTGGACGGATCAGCCGGCTCGAAATCGGGCATGATCTCAAGAGCGATCTCGAAAACGAAGTCAGCCTTGCCGCCGAGCACGTCCTTGGCTTCGCTGGTCACCGAGATGTCCGGCTGCGAGGCCGGACGGAGATTCTTCTCGTCGAGCGTTTTCTGGGTAGTTTCCGGAACCAGCTCGTTGAGCAGGTCACCCATGATACTTTCGCCGAACATCTTGCGGATGTGGCTGGTCGGCACCTTGCCCGGGCGGAAGCCCTTCAGACGGACTTCAGGACGGATCTCTTCGATCTTCGCAGCCAGGCGAGCTTGCAGATCGTCGGCCGGGATGACGATCTCATAGATGCGGCTCAAGCCTTCGGTAGCTTTCTCGATGACGTTCATGGGTTAGCCTTGATGTTCAGGTAAACGGGCGGCGCGAACCGCGTGCAAAATCGAGCGCGCGTTATGTCACGCGGATTCGGCGCGTGCAACGCTGTGCAGCGGTTGGGCCGCATCACCGCACACTGTTCGTGCTGATTGCGACCGCCAAGGCGGCCTGCCACCCGAAGCCCGCAGGGCGATGGGTGGTGCGGATGGAGGGACTCGAACCCCCACGCCTCTCGGCACCAGAACCTAAATCTGGCGCGTCTACCAGTTCCGCCACATCCGCAGGTCGGGCCGGCGTTATGGCGCGGCTTGTCGCGGCAGGCAAGAGCCGTCCTGCGCCGTCACACGTCGATGGCTGCTGCCGGAACCTGCAGGGTCAATGTGGCCTTAAGCATTGTCGGTACATCATCCCTCAAACGACTGTGCGACGGGCCTTCATGACAGCCGATCTCAAGACCTTCATACGCCGGGCCATGGCCCGGGGCGAGCGCATTGATGTCGGGCAATTCCGCTTGCTCAACCTCAATGCCGTCCGCGAACAGGCCGGCGAGAACTGGCCCAGCGTCAAGAAGAAGGCGCTCGTCGCCGGAACGCAGTTTCTCGCCAAACGCCTCGACGAGGATGACGCCGTCATTCCGTGCGAGGAAGGCTTTCTCGTCCTGTTTGCCAGCGCGCCGGACAATCCCGCGGACATGCTTGCGGCCCTCTCCGAGGCGCTGATGCGTTTCTTCCTTGGATCACCCGATACGGCCGACCTGTCCGTCGAGACGGAAGCCGGCCGCGTCGATGCCAGCGATATCACGCAACTCGCCGCAACGCGCGTGGCAACAGCGCCGGAGACGGATGCCGACGCCCGGCGATCCCGCACCCAGCCACCGGTGGAGCCGGAAGTGCCCCTGCCCCGCAGCCGCCCGGTGACCGAGTGCGAGGAAGACAGCGTCATTGCGCAATACCGGCCGCTCTGGGATGCCCAAAAACAACTGCTGGCCGCCAATGCCTGTCTCGCCAAGGTCGTTATCGGCGGACGGGCCCTGGAAGGGCGTCGCGCCATCGCGACCCGGATGAGCCGGGTCAGCCAGATGGATCTCGACAGCTGCGCGATCGACGCCGCGACCGCAATGCTCCTGGCCCTTGCCCGCAAACAAAAGCGGATGACGCTGCGGGTTGCCATACACGCCAGCTGTTGGGCCAATGACACGCACCGCGCGACGCTCCTTGATACCATCAACGGATTACCGGCGCCGCTTCGCAAGTCGCTGCTGGTTCGCATCGACGGCCTGAGCGATCAGCCGGCCAAGCAGGCCGCCGCGCTGGCCGAGCTAGGCAAACACGGTGTGGGTTTGATGGCCGAGATACCGTTCGGTGAGAGAGAGCTGGGCGCGTTCGCCCAAAGCGGCGTCAGCCTGTTCTCTTGCGCCTCGCCGCCGCCGATGAATGCGAACTCGGAAGGTCTGATGGACCACGACGCGCGTGCCCTGAACCAGATGGTGAAGGCGGCGGCAGCACTGAAGGCCGCCACCTATCTGCACGATGTCCGCGACCTGCATGTGCTCAAGGCCGCGATGGCCAGCGGCGTTCGCTTCTTTTCCGGCCAGACGGTAGTCGCGGATCGCGCCGCGCCTGCGCCGGGCCAAGCCTTGTCGATGGTCGATCTCTATCGCATGCACAAGGCAGCCTAGACCCGGCACGAGGCGCATCAGATACTGTCGCCATGACGCCTGATGAAGATCGCAGCCCAATCGATTGGGAGATCCGGTTTCGCGACAATGACACACCGTGGGAACGCGCCACTGTGCACCCCGCCTTTGCCGCGTGGGAAGCAAGCGGTGCCTTCATCGCCGATGAGCGGGTCGTGGTGCCGGGCTGTGGCCGGTCGCCGGAGGTCCTCGCCTTTGCCAAAGCCGGCCTGACAGCAGCAGGGATTGATCTCTCACCGACCGCGATCGACTGGCAGACGGACCAGTTTGCCACGGCGAAACAGCGCGCCCGGCTGATCGCTGGCGATGTCCTCGCCTGGACACCACCGGAGCCGGTCGACCTTGTCTATGACCAGACATTCCTGTGTGCCATCCATCCGCGCCTGCGAAGCGACTATGAGACAACGCTCGTGCGTTGGCTCAAGCCCGGCGGCCGGATGCTTGCGTTGTTCATGCAGAAGGATGAGCGCGGAGGTCCGCCTTATGGCTGCCCGTTGGATGTGATGCGGGACCTGTTTTCCGATATGCGTTGGCGATGGCCCGAGCCGGAGACGATCTCCACTTGGCCGCATCCACAGCTGAACGGCAAACCCGAACTCAGCGCCGTTCTGGTCAAGCGCTAGGGCGTATCCTGCGCCGCGACCGGGTCGGCAACCGGCTCGGCCGCGGGCGGAGCGCTGCGCTTGCGCTGCCGCCCGTGCTTGGCCGTCATCGGCGCCCTGGTGAGAACAAACAGCGCCGTTGCCAGACCGGCCACGATGTTGGCAAAGGCCACGCCCCAGATAACGCCGACCGGCGCATCCAACCAGTACGCCCCGATGATGACGGCGGGAATCATCATGCCAAGTGCGCGCGATGCCGTGATCACCATGCCATGCGCCGGTCGGCCAAGGCCGTTGAAACCGGCAGATGCCGCGATGGTGATGCCATAGCCGGCGATCGTCAGCGGCACAATGCGCCAATAGGCGATGGCGGTGGATTGCCCGGCCTCACTGGGAAGGAAGGCGGCTGCCAGCCAGGGCGCGGTCACCCACAGGATCGCAGCGATGCCAAGGCTCCACCCGATGCAGAAGATAAAACTCGACCGGAAGGCCTCGCGGACCCGGTCGAGGCGGTCAGCACCACCATTCTGTCCGGTCACGGCGCCAATGCAGGCCGACAGCGCAAACAGCGGTACGATGGCAAAGGCTTCGATACGGCCGGCCACCCCCAGGCCACCAACCGCAGAATCCCCGAAACGAGCCATGGCGAGACCCGACATTGCGATCGTCATCGCCAACGGATTGAACACATTCGACAAGCAGGCGGGCAGGCCAACCCGGGCAATGTCCAGCCAGTGATGCCAGACCTCGCCAAACCCTTCCGGTTTGACATCGATCAGCTTTTCCTTAACCGCCAGATACCAGGCGACCATTGCGAACGTCACCGCATTGGCGGCAACCGTTGCCAGCGCTGCACCGGACACGCCCCAGCCGAGGCCGGGAATGATGCCGAACACGTCATCAAGGATGAAAATCGGGTCGAGAATCAGGTTCACGAAAGCGGCCGCAATCATCATCAGGCTGGGGATAACGGCATTGCCGAGTGCGCGGAGTATGTTGCTGGCGACCATGGGACCGACGATCAACACGATGCCGGCGAACCACACCGACATGTAATCGACGACATGCGGCAACATGGTCTCACTGGCGCCGAGTTGCCGGAAGATTGGCTCGACGAAGATCACGCCGAGCATCGAGACCGAGCCGACCGATATCAACGCCAGGGTCATGGCATCGGTCGCGATCCGGGCGATGGTCGACGTGCCGTCCTTGCGACCGGCGGCGCGCGACACGGCCGAGACCGCACCCGCGCCCAATCCGATCGCCACACTCATCACCAGCATGGTGACCGGGAAACTCATCTGGACGGCGGCCTGTTCGGCGGTGCCGAGCGTGCCGACCCAATATGTGTCGACAATCCCGACCAGCATCATCGCCAGGATGCCGAAACTCATCGGCATGATCATGCGGAGGATATGGCCGAAGACCGGCCCTTCCGTCATGTCATGTGCTGCCCGTCCCGCCATTCGCAACCCCTCTTCACTCGAACACGAGCATAGATAGGCATGGCGGTGCCTGTCTGCATCGCAACGCCGTCAATTCGCCGTGAGATCACTGCGATTGGTTACTGCTTCCGGCCTCGGCCGAAACGCTTGACGAGTACTCCGGCGCACCGGCCGCGATCACGATCTCAAAGCGCCGGCTGATTGAGGTCATAAGCGGCAATGCCCGCCAGATTGACGATATCCGTCACATTGGCGCCAAGGCGTGCGATCTGAACCGGTTTTTCCAACCCAACCAGCATCGGACCGATCACGGTCGCGCCGCCGGCCGCCTTGAGCAGGCGCACGGCAATCGAGGCGGAATGAATGGCCGGCATGATCAGCACATTGGCCGGCTGGGTCAGGCGCGAGAACGGGTAAAGCTTGTGATGGTCCGGGTCGAGGGCGACATCGGCCGCCAGCTCGCCCTCATACTCGAAATCAGCCCCCTGGGCGTCGAGAATTTCGACCGCCTGCTGGATCTTGGTCGTCCGTTCGCCCGGCGGGTTGCCGAAACTGGAATAGGACAGGAAGGCTAGGTGCGGCGTCATCCCGAAACGACGGGCAGCGTTGGCCGTGACGACAGCGATTTCAGCCAGCGCCTCGGCGTCCGGAAACTCGGTGACCGAGGTGTCGCCGATGACCAGGCTGCGACCGCGGGTGACCGCGATGGTTACGCCGACAGGCCGACTGCCCGCGATCGGTTCCAGCACCAGCTCGACGTCATTCATGACCACGTTAGAGTGGCGCGTGACGCCTGTGACCATGCCATCGGCATGGCCCATTTTCAGCATGCAGGCGGAGAAGACATTCCGGTCATTATTGACCCGCCGCTGAACGTCACGACGCAGATAGCCCTTCCGTTGAAGGCGCTCGTAGAGATAGTCGGAATAGTCGGCATTATACTCGGACAGTCGCGCATTGCAGACTTCGAGCGTCCCCGCCGGAATCCCCAACTCTTTCATGTTGGCCGCAACCACGTCCTCCCGCGCCACTAGGATCGCCTTGCCCAGACCCTGGGTCTGGAAAGCGTGCGCAGCACGGATCACGGCCGGCTCTTCGCCCTCGGCAAAGACAATGCGCTTTTGTTGGGCGCGGATTGAGGCAGTGATGCGCTGCTGGACGGCCGCCGTTGGGTCGAGGCGCCGGGCCAGAACCTGTTTGTAGGCCTCGCTGTCCTCGAGGGGGCGGCGGGCAACGCCACTGTCGATCGCAGCCTGCGCCACGAAGGGCGGAACCCAGGAAATCAGACGCGGATCGAAGGGCGTCGGGATGATATAGTCCGGCCCGTATTGCAGACGTTCGACCTTGTAGGCTTGCGCCACCTCGTCGGGCACATCTTCACGGGCCAGGGCGGCAAGCGCCTGGGCCGCCGCAATCTTCATCTCTTCATTGATGGTGCGGGCACGGACATCGAGGGCGCCGCGGAAAATATAGGGAAACCCGAGAACATTGTTGACCTGGTTGGGATAATCGGACCGCCCGGTCGCCATGATGACATCGTCACGGACCGCCTTGACCTCTTCCGGCGTGATTTCCGGGGTCGGATTGGCCATCGCGAAAATGATCGGATTGGGTGCCAGCGACGCCACAATCTCCTTGGTGAACACACCCGCTGCCGACAGGCCCAACAGCACATCAGCGCCCTTGGCAGCGTCGGCGAGCGTGCGCTTGTCGGTCTTGATCGCGTGCTTGTTCAGCCGCTCATGCCCGCCCGGACGGCCTTCGTAAACGACGCCATCGATATCAACGACAATCGTGTTTTGCGACTTCACGCCCATCGACTCGATCAGTTCGAGCACGGTCAGGCCGGCGGCTCCGGCACCACACAGGACGACTTTCAGTTCGTCCATCTTGCGACCGGTCAGATCGCAGGCATTGATCAGACCCGCCGCAGCGATGATCGCAGTGCCGTGCTGATCATCGTGAAAGACAGGGATATTGAGCTCTTCGCGCAGTCTCGTTTCGATCTCGAAACATTCCGGCGACTTGATATCTTCCAGATTGATCCCGCCGAACGTGTCACCAAAGCCGCGCACACACTCAATGAACTTGTCCGGATCGGTATAATCGACTTCGATATCGACCGCATCAATATCGGCAAAGCGTTTGAACAGGACCGCCTTGCCTTCCATCACCGGCTTCGACGCGGCCGGCCCGAGATTGCCCAGGCCCAGAATGGCCGTTCCGTTCGACACCACAGCGACCATATTGCCCTTGGAGGTATAGTCGTAGACCGTGTCCGGATCTTCGGCGATCGCCCGTACCGGCGCGGCCACCCCCGGGCTGTAAGCGAGCGCAAGATCGCGCTGTGTCGCCATCGGTTTGGTCGAGGTCACGGCAAGCTTGCCGGGCGTCGGTTTCATGTGAAAGGCGAGCGCATCCGCATCGAGTTGATTATCGGCGCGATAGGTTGTGTCAGACATGATTTACCCCGGGGGAAGGTCGTTACCAGACCCTGCACCGGTCCGCGACAAGTTCCAAGCCCCGCAAACGCTTAGCATCCATGCGACAGCAGATGGCTGTGAACCGCCTCGCGATGGCGACGGCGGCGAAGCGCCTGCAGCACAGCCGGAAGTTCCTCCGGCAGGTCCTCAGCAATCAGTCCGGCACCGAGGCGCCGCCCGGCAGCGCCATGCAGCCACGCCGCACCCGCGGCGGCGTCATGTGGCGACAAGCCGGATGCGAGACCCGAGGCGATCATGCCCGCGAGGACATCCCCGCTGCCGGCCGTGGCGAGCCACGCACTGGCGTGCCGGTTGATAAACGGCACCCGACCCGGCGACGCAATCACGGTGGCGGCTCCCTTGAGCAGGACGGTGCATCCCGCCAGTCCCGCCGCACCGACGGCACGGTCAAACTTGCTGCCACGTCGCAATCGGTGCGCGAAAAGGCGGTCGAACTCGCCTTGGTGCGGGGTCAGGACGCAGGCCGGGTGAAGCGCGTCGAACAGGATATCGGGGGTGTCTGCGAAACTGGTGAGCGCATCGGCATCAAGCACCAACGGCAATCCGGTTGAGAGCGCCGAAAGCACGCTTTCCCGGCTCCCGTCTCCGACTCCCATGGCTGGTCCGAGAACCGCCGATTGCGCTCGCAGATCCGCCAATACGCGCGCAGTGTCGGCCGCACCGTCCCAGCGCGTAAGCATCGCCGCCGTCAGATGACCCGCATTGACGAGGTGAGCGGAGGGTGGCGAGCATACCGTGACCAGACCGGACCCGGCCCGCAACGCAGCCCGGGCTGCCAGTCGTGCCGCTCCGGTCGCGCTCGCCCCGCCGGAAAACACAGCCACGCGGCCACGCTGGTGTTTGTGGTCACCACCGCCTGTTGAGCGGGCCGCCGGCCAGTCCGGTGCGACAACTTCCTGCGCGATGGGTGCCACCAACTGCTGCCAACCATCGGGAATTCCGATGTCGGCACACACGACCTCGCCGCAAAGCCCGGCGAAGGGTTCGATGAGATGCGCCAGCTTGCGGGCATGGAATGTGACCGTCAGATCGGCGGTCAGAACGGACCCTTCCGACATGTGTGCATCACCGGCGACGCCGCTGGGCAGATCGACCGCAATGACGGGCACTGCCCTCCCCCGTTGCGGGGTTCGCGCTCGCTGCAATTGCTCAATCCAGCGCGCGGCATCGCCCGAGATCGCCTGCGACAGGCCGGCACCAAACAGGGCGTCGACCACCAGGCCCGTCTTGTCGATATCGACACCGTGAGCCCGCTCGACCGCCTCACCCCAAACGCCAAATGCCCAAGCTGCATCATCGGTCAGACTGGCAGGTTCTGCGAACAAGACGACCCGGACCGGCCAACCCGATTCTCTCAAAGACGCTGCCGCGATCAAACCATCGCCGCCATTATTGCCTGGACCGGCCAGCACCAAGACCGGACGAGGCGCCCAACGTGTGCGAATCGCGGTCGCAACGGCCTCCCCCGCCTTGCGCATAAGGCTTTGGGACATCACACCGTTTTCAACCGCATACCGGTCGCACGCGGCGCAGTCAGCGGCAGCAAGGATATCAGTCGTCATCGACGCACCATTGTGAGGCAGTCCTGCCCGATTGTGTGGCATATACTCGACACGCTGCGAACGAGTCCCGTTTCTGTCTTGTCACCCCGACGCCCGCGGCTAGCGTCACTGCGAGATCATGGAGTCCGTGATGAAAAAAATTGAAGCCATCATAAAACCCTTCAAGCTCGATGACGTGAAGGAGGCCCTGCAGGAGATCGGTGTGCAAGGCCTGACTGTCATAGAGGCCAAGGGGTTTGGTCGGCAAAAAGGGCATACCGAACTCTATCGCGGCGCCGAATACGTCGTCGACTTCCTGCCCAAGATCAAGATCGAACTCGTGCTGCCTGCGGACCGTGTGGAAGCGGCCGTCGAAGCCATCCAGAATGCGGCCCAGACCGGACGCATCGGCGACGGCAAGATCTTCGTAAGCCCGATCGAAAGTGTCATTCGCATCCGCACCGGCGAGACCGGCCGGGATGCCCTCTAATCCAATTCGACCAGTAATCCGGAGCCTGGCCCATGTCAGACGCAATTCTCAAAAAGCTCAAAGACGAAGACATCAAATATGTCGATCTGCGCTTCACCGACCCGCGCGGCAAGCTGCAGCACGTCACGTTCGACCGCTCGGAGGTCAATGAGGACTTCTTCGAAGACGGCATCATGTTTGACGGCTCTTCGATCGCCGGCTGGAAGGCCATCAACGAGTCCGACATGGTTCTCAAGCCGGACGCCAGCTATTGCGAAGTCGACCCCTTCTATCAGCAACCAACCGCGGTCATCATCGCCGACATTCTGGAGCCAGGAACCGGCGAAGCCTATAATCGCGACCCGCGCACAACCGCCAAGAAGGCCGAGGCCTTCCTGAAAGCGTCCGGCGTCGGCGACACCGCCTATTTCGGTCCCGAAGCCGAATTCTTCGTGTTCGACGATGTCCGCTACTCCACGAGTCAGCAGGACACCGGCTACAAGCTCGACAGCGAAGAAATGCCGCACAACACCGGTTCGAAGTTCGAAGGCGGCAATATGGGGCACCGCCCGGGTCCTAAGGGCGGCTATTTCCCGGTCAATCCGATCGATAGCGGTCAGGACATGCGCACCGAGATGCTGACCGTGCTCGAAGAACTCGGCCTGCATCCGGAAAAGCATCACCATGAAGTGGCACCGGCCCAGCACGAGCTCGGCATGAAGTTTTCGTCGCTGACAACCATGGCCGACCGCATGCAGCTGTATAAATACACCGTGCACATGGTCGCCCACGCCTATGGCAAGACCGCGACCTTCATGCCCAAGCCGGTCTGGAACGACAATGGCACGGGCATGCACGTCCACCAGTCGATCTGGAAAGACGGCAAACCGATGTTCGCCGGCGACCGCTATGCCGATCTGTCGGAGACCTGCCTGCACTATATCGGTGGCGTCATCAAACACGCCCGTGCGATCAACGCCTTCGCCAACGCATCGACCAATTCCTACAAGCGCCTGGTGCCGGGCTTTGAGGCGCCGGTCCTGCTGGCCTACTCGGCCCGCAACCGGTCGGCATCAATCCGCATCCCCTGGGTCGGCTCGCCGAACGCCAAGCGTCTGGAAACCCGTTTCCCGGACCCGGCCGGCAATCCCTACCTGACCTTCGCCGCCCTCCTGATGGCCGGCCTCGACGGGATCGAGAACCGCATTGATCCGGGCGATCCGATGGACAAGGACCTCTACGACCTGCCGCCGGAAGAACTCAAGGACATCCCGACGGTTTGCCGGTCACTGCGCGAAGCCTTGGAATCGCTGGACGCCGACCGCGGCTTCCTCAAGAAGGGCGGCGTCATGGATGACGACCAGATCGACGCCTATATCGACCTCAAGATGGAAGAGGTGCTGCGCTACGAGATGCACCCGCATCCGGTCGAGTTCGACATGTATTACTCCTGCTAATTCAAGGAGTTTCGACCGAGTTGTGGTCAAGGACGGCGACCGGGCATCTGCCCGGTCGCTTTCTTTTGTGGCCAGCGCACCTGACACGGTCGACGAGCGCGCAGGCTTTCGCTACAAATCGTATCTCATTCGACCCAATCGTTTTGGGAAGTCCTGTCAGGAGTTCGTATGCGTCGCCGTTTTTTGTTCGCCAGCGCCCTTGTATCGCTGACCGTTACAGCTCCTGCCGCTTTCGCAGACCGCGAGATTACCGATGAAGTGACGACACCGGTTGCGACATCAACCGCGGGCGATGGCGGTGTCGCCGACAACATCGTGATCAGTGCCAGCGGTCGCGTCACCGTTTCACCTGGTTCCACCGCAGTCACGATGGATAGTGACCACGCAATCACCAATAATGGGACTATCCTGATCGACGGCGACGGTGATGACGGTGTCGGCGTCCATATTGTTGGCGGCTCAACAGGCGATCTTGTCCACAACGGCACGATCCAGGTCGTGCCCGAAACACGTGCGACGGACACTGACGATCCGATTGACGGCCGCGTCGATGGCCCAAATGCCTATGGCTCCAACCGGGTTGCCATTCTCGTCGACGGGGCTGCGGTTTTCACCGGCGATATCATCACAGCCAGCAGCAGCGGCATCACTGTCATCGGCAATGACAGTGCCGGCCTGCGCATTCTCACGGGAATCGACGGCAATCTTGACCTCAACGGCCTGATCCGTCTGACCGGCGACAATGGCCATGCGGTTGATGTCAGCGGCGATGTCTCGGGCAATGTGCTCGTTGACGGGACGGTGAGCGCGACTGGCGTCGGCAGTCACGGCCTCGCCTTGATGGGTGACGTCGGTGGCGCCGTCCGCATCGGCGCGAGCATTTCAACCACCTCCTATCGGTTCTTGGGACACCCAAGCGACGAGTTAACCCCCCTCCTTGACGAATATGACACGGGGCTGAGCGGATCCGCATTGGTGCTGAACGGCTCTGTTGCAGGTGGCGTTTACATCGCCGGTCCGAGTGAAACCTTTCCGAACGAAGTTGCAGGATCGATCTCCGTTCGCACGTCGGCCCCGGCCGCCCATATTTTCGCCGACGCTAGCTCCGGCGACATTGTGCTCGGCGAAATCGTTCTTGAAGCCGTTGAGGATGATCCCGACACCCCTGATGTCGACGAGAGCATTCCCGCCCAAAGTCTCGGCTACGCATTCGTCAATCGCGGCACGATCAACGCCCAGGGAGATCTTGACGGCGTGGATGCTTACGGCATGCGCGTCGAGGGGCTCGACGGCAATACGGTTACCTTCGAAGGCGGAATTGAGAACGCCGACCGGCTGAACCTCACCGCATACGAAGCAACCGGGACGGGCGTCTTCCTCGGCAATGGCGCGATTGTTCCAACATTTGCCAACTCAGGCACCTTCCTTGTCGGCGTTAACGGCGTCGGCGGGGTTGCCCGCGGCGTCTACATTGATACCGGGGCTTCGGTTCCGAGCTTCATCAACACCGGCACACTGAGCGTCAACGCCGTTTCCGGCGGCAGTGCCTACGCGCTGTTGGATCAATCCGGAACTTTGACCTCGGTCGAGAACACCGGCCTTATCCGCACGACCTACACCGCCCCCCCTGAAGGAACCGACCCGGTCCCGTATGAAACAGTGGCCATCGACCTGAGCGCGGGTTCACTCGGTGCCGTCGTGCGCCAATACCTGCACGCTGAGGCCGAAGAGGATGCCGTCGTCAGCATCCTGGGTGATATTCGTCTCGGTTCGGGTGCCGATGAGCTGCGCGTGGAAACCGGTACGGTCACGGGCGATATCAGCTTCGGCGACGGCGCTGACCAGCTGATCCTGTCCGGCGATTCGGTTGTCGCCGGTGCCGTCACCGACAGTGATGGTGCGCTCGCGATAGAAATCGACGACGCAGAGCTGCAACTCACCGCCGACACGAACCTGTCGTTTACGACAGCCCGCTTCGGGGATGGTTCGGTGCTGCGGTTCCAGATCGACGATGCGACCAGCACTGCCGCCAGCATTCATGGCAGCGGCACGGTGACCTTCGAATCCGGATCGCGTGTTTCCGCCACCTTGTCGAACCTGATCGGCGACGGGGCGACTTTCGTGGTTCTGACCGCAGATAACCTCGTGATCGAGGAAACACTGGCGTCGCTGCAGGATACGGATGCACCATGGCTTTATGAATCCAGCCTGCAATTCGATCCGACAGACGACAATGCCCTTATCCTGACATTGCGCCGCCGAACTGCTGAAGAGCTGGGAATGAATGCCAACCAGGGCGCCGTCTACTCGGCCGCACTTGAAGGCTGGCAGTCCAATACAGAGCTCGGCCAGGCCATTGCCTCGCTGATGACGCAGGACGAGTTTTTCTCGGCCTATGACCAGCTTCTGCCGGAGTATTCCGCCAGTGCCATCCAGTTTGCCCTGGCCGCCAATGACAGTGCCGTCGGTGCCTTGGCCAACAGACTTGAGGCCGTCCGCCGCAGCCCGGAAGAAAGCGGCGGCCTTTGGGTCCAGGAATTCGGCTATTTCGCGGACCGGGCCGGCAGCGCATTCGGTCCGGGTTATCGCGGTCACGGAATCGGTATCGCCGCCGGTTTCGACCGTCCGTTCGGTCCTTTCTACGCGGTTGGCGTCAATGTCGTCGGCGCCGCCAGCGAAGTCTCCGAGGTTGACGGCGTCGATGACCCGATGAGCGCGATGACGGCACAGATCGGCACCTATGCCGGCGCGCGCATGGACATGTTCGATGTCGATCTCTACGCATCGGTCGGATACGACAGTTTTGAACATAATCGCCGGGTTTTGATCGGCGCCTTCGACGCGTCACCCAGTGCCGACTGGACCGGCTGGCACACATCGGCCTCTGCCCGCATTGCACGGGACATCGCGGTCACTGAACGTTGGTATGTTCGCCCGGCCTTCTCGGTCGACTATCTTCGCCTCAGCGAAAGCTCCTATGTCGAAACAGGCGGCGGTGTCGGCGTTGACCTGTCAGTCGGTGACCGGGAAACAACCAGTTTTTCAGGTACTGGCCTGTTGACGCTCGGCGCCCGCTTCACAAGCACCAACAGCTGGTGGTCGCCAACCGTTCGGGTCGGCTTCCGCAACGAGTTCGCCGACTCCGACTCCGAAACCACGGCGAGCTTTGCCGATTTCGACGATACCTTCACCCTGCGCTCGCAATCGATGCCGGGCACCGGTGCCATTTTCGGCTTCGGTATCGCCGCCGGATCCGGGTATTCGACCTTCTCCTTCGACTATGACGCCGATGTCCGTGAGGACTTCATTCGCCATACAGCACGTCTGGTCATGCGCATGGTCTTCTGACCCCGGCGTCGCGTCGCAATTGAAAAGCCCGGCTGTCATCAGCCGGGCTTTTTTGTGGAACACCCTGAAATCCCGCCTCGATGACTGCATACACTGGCTGCCCGCCCGCGATCCGCTGCGTAGAATTTCCCGTCTGACGCCCGACTCGTGCAAAGTGAAATCATGTCGAACCAAAGCTCCGATTCCGACCTGTTTTCCGGCGCCGCCGCGCCGACCCCGTCCAAAGCACCCGCGCCCGGCTATTCCGCGGCGCATATCGAGGTGCTTGAAGGCCTGGAAGCCGTCCGGCGGCGGCCAGGCATGTATATCGGCGGCACGGATGAACGCGCCTATCACCACCTGTTCGCGGAAATTCTCGACAACTCGATGGACGAGGCCGTCGCCGGCTGGGCCGACCGTATCGAAGTTGCAGTCGATGAAGACGGCCATATCACTGTCACCGACAATGGCCGCGGTATCCCGGTCGATCCGCACCCGAAATATCCCGACAAATCAGCCCTCGAAGTCGTGCTGACCGTGCTGCACGCCGGCGGCAAGTTTTCCGACAGCGCCTACAAGACATCCGGCGGCCTGCACGGAGTCGGCATTTCCGTCGTGAACGCCCTCTCCGAAGTGCTTGAAGTCGAAGTGGCTCGCGAGAAAACCCTGTGGAGTCAGTCCTATTCACGCGGCCTGCCGCTGGGACCATTGGTCAAGGTCGGACCGGCACCGAACCGGCGCGGAACAAAGCTGCGCTTCCTGCCAGATACCCAGATTTTCGGCGACAAGATGTCGGTCAAACCGGCCCGTATCTACGCCATGGCCAGGTCAAAGGCCTTCCTGCGCCGCGGCGTCAAGATTCAGTGGCGTTGCGCGCCAAGCCTGGTCGAAGGCACCGACATACCGGCCGATGACATCCTCTGCTTCCCGGGCGGCCTGGCGGACCGCATGGCCGAGATGGCTGCCAAGCGCGCGCTCGTCACCGCAGAAGGCTTTACCGGGCGCGTGGAACGCGAAGACGGTGGTGGTGGCGTTGAATGGGCGGTCACCTGGTCGGCCAATGGCTATGGCGGCGATGCCGACGGCTTTTGCCAGTCCTACTGCAACACGGTCCCGACACCACAAGGCGGCACGCATGAGCAAGGCCTGCGGGGTGCGCTCTCCAAGGGTTTGCGCGCCTATGCCGAGCACACACATGCCAAGAAAGCGGCCCAGATCACCGCCGAAGATGTGATGGGCGGCGCCGGCGCTCTGGTCTCGGTTTTCATCGGCGATCCGGAATTCCAGGGGCAGACCAAGGAACGCCTGGCCACGCCGGAAGCCACCAAGCTGGTGGAAACGGCCGTCCGCGACCAGTTTGATCACTGGCTCGCCGCCTCGCCCAAGGAGGCTGCCAAACTGGTCGAATTTGCGATCGAGCGCGCCGATGACCGGATGCGCCGACGCAAGGAAAAAAACGTCAAACGCCAGACCGCTTCGCGGCGCCTGCGTCTGCCCGGCAAGCTGGCAGATTGCTCCCGGGCTGACGCCGATGGAACCGAGCTTTTCCTGGTCGAGGGTGATTCCGCCGGCGGCTCGGCCAAACAGGCACGCTCGCGCCAGACCCAGGCCATTCTGCCGCTGCGCGGCAAAATCCTGAATGTCGCCTCAGCGACCGCCGACAAGATCTCCGCCAACCAGGAAATCAGCGATCTGCTTCTGGCGCTGGGTTGCCAGACCGGCAGCCGGTTCAAGCTCGAAGACCTGCGCTATGATCGGGTCGTGATCATGACCGACGCCGATGTCGACGGCGCCCATATCGCGGCGCTGTTGATCACCTTTTTCTACCGCTCGATGCCGGAGTTGATCCATTCCGGTCGGCTCTTCCTGGCGCAACCGCCACTCTACCGCCTGACCCAGGGAACGCGCACGCTTTATGCCCGCGATGACGCCCATCGCGAGCAATTGATCCGCGATGAGTTCAAGGCCAACGGCAAAATCGATATCGGCCGCTTCAAGGGTCTTGGTGAGATGACACCATCGCAGCTCAAGCAGACCACCATGGACCCGGCGGTGCGCACCCTGGCTCGCGTGGTGATCAATGAAGATGACCTGCCAACGCTTGAAGCCCTCGTGGAAACACTGATGGGAAAGAAGCCGGAAGCCCGTTTCAAATTCATTCAGGACAATGCCAGCTTCGTCACGGAAGACCTCGACCTCTAGCCACACCTGGTCCTGGTCGCTTCACGATACTGAGCGGCGAGTGGACAAGCGCGGCCGGCGCGCTAGCCTCTGGGCCAACAAGTTGACCAGAATCACGAGGGGACGCCCATGACGCATCGACGCGCAATCCGGCAGGTATTGGCGGGAGGCTGCATCGCTGCAGCGGCCGCCAGCGGACTTCTTGCTCCGGCACTCGCTGAACCGATCGAATTCTTCCAGGTAGACGGCGTCAGCTATGACGCAGATGTTCCGGCTCCGGAAGACGTCATTGGGTGGGGTGTCGGCGAGCATCCAGTCCGGCATGAACAAATGGTCGCCTATCTGACGGAAGTCGCGAACGGCTCCGACCGGATTTCCGTCGAGACCATCGGCTATACCCACGAACGCCGCCCCATTCTCTTTTTCGTCGTCACCTCACCGGACAACCACGCCCGTATCGACGACATCCGCGCCAATCACCTCGCCTCGCTCGAACCGGGCGCACCGGCGAGCGACGGCCCCGCCATCCTGTGGTTGAACTACGGCGTACACGGTGCCGAATCCGCCGGCATGGATGCGTCGATCCCGACGCTTTATCACCTCGCCGCCGCGCAGGGTCCCGAGATCGAGGCAACGCTGGACAACAGCGTGATCCTGATCACGGCCATCTTCAATCCGGATGGCCATTCGCGCCGGGCCAATCATGTCGAGACCTTCGGCGGCGAAGTGCGGACCACCGATCCCGCGCATGAACAGCACAATCTGTGGACCACCGCGCGCACCAACCACTATTGGTTCGACCTCAACCGGCAATGGCTGTTGCAGACGCAACCCGAATCCCGCGCCTGGCTGGAGCAATGGCATGCCTGGAAGCCCCAAGTCTCGGCCGACTTCCACGAGATGGGCACTGAAAGCACCTTCTATTTCCACCCGGGTGAGCCGCGCCGTCGCAATCCGCTGATCCCGGAACAGGCCCGCGAACTGACGCTCGGAATCGCCCAGCATCACATCGGCTTTCTCGACAGCGAGGCCCGCCTCTATACATCCGAGGAAGGGTTCGACAATTTCTATGTCGGAAAGGGATCGACCTACCCGCAGGTCAATGGCTCGCTCGGCATCCTGTTCGAGATCGGCGCCGCACGGGGCGGCCTGATCGAGGCGGAACGCGGACTGGTCAGCCATGGTGACAATGTGCGCACCCATTTCCGTACCTCCCTGACGACGATTGAGGGGGGGGTGGCGGCGCATGACGAGATCGCGGCCTATCAGCGCGAATTCTTCGCCAATTCGATGGCGGCGGCCGGGCGCGACCGGGATCGCGGTTTCATCTTCACCGCGGAGGGCGATCCGGCCCGGGCCAACATGTTTGTCGATTTGCTCAACCGGCACGATATCCGCGTCAATCGCCTGGCTCGGGACGTGCGCAGCAATGGCCGGACCTGGCGAGCCGATGAAAGCTATGTGATCTCGCTGAACCAGCCGCAATACACGATGATCCGATCGCTGTTCGACCGCGTCACCGAGTTCGAGGAAAACATCTTCTACGATGTGTCAGGCTGGACGCTGCCCCTCGCCTATGACCTCGACTACGCGCCGCTGGGTCGCGACTGGTCAGACGATATTGTTGGCACCGAGGCCAGTGCGGCCGAGCTGGCGCAACCTGCGCCGCCGCGCTCGAATTATGGCTATGTCCTGCGCTGGTCCGACTATTATGCTCCGCGTGGCCTCTACCGCCTGCTGGACGCCGACATCCGGGTCCGCGTTGCCACCGAGTCCGCCACCATCGCAACCCATCTCGGTGCTACCGAGTTCGGCCCCGGAGCGGTCTTCGTGCCACTGGTCGGTCAGGACACGGATCGCGACACCATCCACGAACTGGTCACCTCGATCGCCCGGGAAGACGGCGTCGCCGTCCATGCCGTGACCTCGGGATCAACCGCCGGTGGGTCGCCAGACCTCGGCGATGGCAACGGATTTCGGGCCGTACGGCGCCCCGAAGTCCTGGTCCTGTTTGATGACGGGCTCACCAGCTATGATGTCGGCGAAGTCTGGCACCAGCTTGACCATCGGATGCACATCCCGGTCACCCTGCGACGCAAGAATGATCTCGGCGGGCTGGACTGGTCCCGCTATACGCATCTGGTGATCGTCGGCGGTGGGAATGCTGATTTGTCAGCCCGGTCGGCGGACCGGGTCGGTCAGTGGATCCGCGAGGATGGCGGCGTATTGATTACCATGCGACAGGCCTCCCGCATGGCACAGTCGGTCTTCTTCGACATGGAAGCCGAGGAAGACGACGAAGACGCCTCCGACAACGGGACTCCGGACCGGCGCAATTATTCCGAACTGGGTGTCGATGACGCCGAGCATGTCATCGGCGGTGCCATATTCCAGACCGATCTCGACCCGTCCAACCCGATCGGATTCGGCTATTCGGACCGCGTGTTGCCAGTCCATCGCAACACGACGTTCACGCTGCAGCGACCGGACGACAACCCGTTTGCGGTGGTCGCCCAATATGCCGACGAGCCGCTTCTGTCGGGCTATGCCTCCCCGCGTCGGCGTGACGAGATCGCCGGCACACCTGCCATCATTGCCCAGCGCCTGGGGCGCGGGACCGTGGTGATGTTTGCCGACAATCCGACCTTCCGGGCCACTTTCCGCGGCACCGAACGGGCCTTCATGAATGCCATTTTCTTCGGCACCCTGATCGACCGACCCTACGGCGACTACGAAGACTAAAGACAAGCCGGCGCCTGCCCACGGCCAGGCGCCGGCTACCTAAAACTGTATTGATACGTGAAGTAACCAAGAGAAATTGGGGAGTTCCGCAACCGCGAGCGGACCATCTCCCTGAAAATCCACAAATCTTTGCTTAATCGGTATGATCGGGGTTTGACGACGGCATGCTGAAGGCGTTCAATCCCGACATCTCGCCCGGCCCTGTCAGCCTGGGCGCAATGTGGGGAACAGCGAATGACACTCAAGGCATGGATGCCAGCGCTTGCGGCCACCGCCGTGATCGGCCTGGCAGCGTGCAGTGCCGGAAGCGGATCGAATGATTCGGGTACTGACGCGTCGGAAACGGACATTGTCCGGCACAGCCTCGATCCTTATCCGTCGACCTATGCACCGCGGCCCAGCGGCGTCACCCTGATCCAGGGTGCGACGGTGCTGGATGGCATCGGTGACGAAATCGAAAACGGCGATGTACTGATCGAGAATGGTCGCATCGCCGCGGTCGGTACCGGTCTGGAAGCCCCCGAGGGCGCGACGGTGATCGATGCCACCGGGCGCTATGTCACGCCCGGCGTGATCGACATCCACTCCCATCTCGGCGCCTACCCCTCGCCGAGTGTCAGTGCCCACAGCGATGGCAATGAGGCGACCCAGCCCGTGACGTCCGAAGTGTGGGTCGAACACAGTGTCTGGCCGCAAGATCCCGGTTTTGAGGCCGCCCTGGCGGGCGGCGTGACCACGCTGCATGTCCTGCCCGGCTCAGCCAACCTGTTTGGCGGACGCGGTGTCACGCTGCGCAATGTTTCCGGCCGCACTGTCCAAGAGATGAAATTCCCCGACGCGCCCTACACGCTGAAAATGGCGTGCGGCGAAAACCCGTCCCGCGTCTATGGCAATCGCGGCCAGTCGCCAGCGACGGACATGGGCAATATGGCTGGCTACCGGGCGGCCTGGATCCGCGCCGCTGACTATCGCGACAGCTGGCACGAATACTGGGAAGCGGCCGAAAGTGGCGACGATGGCGACGCGCCCACCCGCGATCTCGAACTGGAAACCCTGATGGGTGTGCTCGACGGCGAAATCCTGATCCAGATGCATTGCTACCGCGCCGACCAGATGGCGCAAATCATGGATCTGTCTCAGGAGTTTGGCTATCAGGTCACTACTTTCCACCACGCGGTGGAAGCTTATAAAATTCCGGACCTCCTCGCCGAGAACGGCACCTGTGCCGCTGTGTGGGCTGACTGGGGCGGCTTCAAGATGGAAGCCTATGACGCGGTGCGCGAAAACCTCGCCATGACCCACGCCAACGGCGCCTGTGCGATGATCCATTCGGACAGCGATATGGGTATCCAACGCCTCAACCAGGAAGTCGCAAAGGCACTCGGCGATGGCCGTCGGGCCGGTCTCGACATCAGCGACGGCGAGGCTTGGGCTTGGCTGTCCTCGAACCCGGCCCAGGCGCTTGGTATTGCCGATCAGACCGGCAGCCTTCAGCCGGGTCTGCGGGCCGATGTCGTGCTGTGGTCCGGCAATCCCTACTCCACCTATACACGGGCCGACCAGGTCTGGATCGACGGCGCGATGAGCTTTGATCGTCGTGACGAAAGCCAGCAGCCGGTTCGTGACTTCATGCTCGGCCAGCCCGGCGAGGGAGAAGACTGATGAAAACCCTGATTCCCGCACTCGCCCTGGCACTCGCCAGCGCCGCTCCCGGCTTGGCACAGAGCTATGCCGTCACCAATGGCCGCGTTGTCACCAATACCGACCAGGGCATCATCGCCAATGGCACGGTTCTGATCCGTGACGGCAATATCGTTGCGGTCGGAACAGACGTGACCATTCCCGCCGACACCGATGTGATCGACGCCAATGGCGGCTGGATCACGCCGGGCCTGTTTGCACCGGTCACCCAGATCGGCCTGATCGAAGTCGCGCTGGAAGGCTCCACGACCGATGCCGGCGCCAATGACTCGCCCTATTCGGTTGCGCTTGATGTCAGCGATGGTTTCAACCCGGCCGGCACCCACATCGCAGCCACCCGCGTTCGCGGGGTGACCCGGGCAGCGATCTATCCCTCGACCGGCCACAATATCTTTGCCGGGCACGGCGCCTTGGTCGAAACGAGCGGCGCCGCCGATTCGATCTTCAACAGCGGCAGCTTCGTCTACGCCGATCTCAGCCAGTCCGGCGCATCGACAGCGGGTGGGTCGCGCCCCGCAGCCTGGGCCTATCTGGAAGCCGCCTTCAATGATGCCCGCGGCTATCCCGGTCGTTTCTCGGCCGACCATGAAGGCGACGCCCTCAACCGTTATGACGCACAGGCCTTGCTGCCGGTCGTTCGTGGCCGGGTGCCGCTGGTGCTGAATATCGACCGCGCCGCTGACCTGCGCCGGGCCATCCGCTTCCAGGCGGACAATGCCCCGGTCCAGATCATCATTGATGGTGGCGCCGAGGCCTGGCTGGTCGCCGATGAATTGGCAGCAGCCGGCATTCCGGTCCTGCTCGACCCGCTGCGTAATCTCCCGGCCTCCTTCGACGAGATCGCCGCGACCCTGAGCGGTGCCCAACGCCTGCACGATGCCGGTGTTGTCGTGGCCTACACGACGCAGACTTCGGACGGGTATTACAATGCCCGCCTGATCACCCAGCATGCCGGCAATGCCGTTGCCAATGGCGTTGCCTGGGACCAGGCCTTCCGCTCCATCACCCTCACCCCGGCCGAAATCTATGGAATGGGGGACCGTTATGGTGCTCTGGCCACGGGTTATGCCGGTGACGTTGTTGTGTGGGACGGTGACCCGCTAGAAGTGATGAGTTCGCCGCTAGCGGTATTGATTGACGGCGAGGCGACCGCGATGGATTCGCGGCAATCGCGCCTGCGGGACCGTTACATCAATATCACGGACGAGACGCCATTCGCCTATCGGCGATAGGGGATCAGCCTTGTTGCGTTGACTTGCAGCGGGGCCTCCTTATTTTGCGCTCACCAAGCGGCCGCGCCACTACGGCGCGGCCGTACGTTTTCTGGTCAAACAAAAGGACGCCATGACGTTCGCAGAACTGGGTCTGAGCCCGAAACTACTCGAAGCCATCGAACAAGCTGGCTATAGCGAACCGACCCCGATCCAGGCCGGCGCCATTCCTGCGGCGCTTGCCGGGAAAGATGTGCTTGGCATTGCCCAGACCGGTACCGGCAAGACTGCGTCCTTCACCCTGCCCCTGATCGAGCGCCTGTCGCGCGGCCGCGCCAAGGCGCGCATGCCCCGCTCACTGATCATTGCGCCGACCCGCGAACTCGCCGCCCAGTGCGCCGAGAATTTCGAGACCTATTCCAAGGGGCAGCGGCTTTCGATGGCGCTGCTGATCGGCGGCGTCGCCTTTGGCCCGCAAGAGGAAATCCTCAACAAGGGTGCCGACGTCCTGATTGCGACGCCGGGCCGCCTGCTTGACCATTTCGGTCGCGGCAAGCTCTTGATGACCGGCGTACAGATGCTGGTGGTCGATGAAGCCGACCGCATGCTGGACATGGGATTCATTCCCGACCTCGAAAAAATCTTCTCGCTGGTCCCGCCGCCGCCGCGCCGCCAGACACTGTTCTTCTCGGCCACCATGCCGAAGGAGATCCAGAGCCTGGTCGACCGTTTCCTGCGCGATCCTGAGCGTGTCGAAGTGTCGCGACCGGCCCAGACCGGCGCCAATATCACCCAATTGATGGTTCGCTTGACCGACAGCTCGGCCAAGGCCAAGCGCGCCGCCCTGCGGCTCGCCATGGCGCGTGAAGGCGTCCGCAACGGCATCATTTTCTCGAACCGCAAGCGCGATGTTGACGTGGTTGCCCGCTCGCTGCAGCGCCACGGTTTCTCCGCCGCCCCGATCCATGGTGACCTCGACCAGTCGGCACGCACCGCGACCCTGGCCGATTTCAAGGCCGGCACCCTGCGCTTCCTCGTCGCCTCGGATGTGGCCGCACGCGGCCTCGACATTCCCGATGTCAGCCATGTGTTCAATTACGACATGCCGCATCACGCCGACGACTATGTCCACCGCATCGGTCGCACCGGCCGCGCCGGCAAATCCGGCGAATCGATCACGATTTTTGCGCCCGGCGACGAAAAGTCGCTGTCGGCGGTGGTAAAGCTCATCAAGCAGGAGATTCCCGAGCTCACACTTGATGGTCTCAACGACGCGTCTTCCGACGTCGGCGCCGGCTCGTCCGGCGGACGGTCTTCGTCCGGTCGTGGTAGCACGCGCAAAGGTCCCGAGAGCTCCGGGCGATCACGACGTTCGCGATCAGGCAAGTCCGAAACAGCCGAACAGCCCCCCGCGGACGCGCAAACGGCATCGGCCGCCACGCCAAGCGAACCGGTTGAGTCTGCTAAAGAAACCAAGCCAGAACCCGCAATCGACAACCGCCCGCCCCGCGCCAAACGCAACACGGACGATGCAAGCGAAGGCCATCGCAGATCGTCGCGCAAGCCGGGTCAAAAACGAGAACGCGGCTCGGATTCGGACCGTTCCGTGGTCGGCTTCGGTGACCATGTTCCCAGCTTCATGAACGCTGACCGTTAGGGGCATCGGTTCGAAGTCAGTCCCCGACCGGGGTGCAGTTGCTCATATTCCATGAGCGATTTTTACCACTTCTTTCCCTTTGCGGGGTAGCGTCCCCCTTAACCGCTGGGCGAAGTCATTCGCCTCCGCAGGAAAGGACTTTCTGGTGAACGGTCGACTGCTTGGAAAAGAAGGACGTGAGTTCGCGCTCAAAGCGCTTGATCTCATGGATCAATTCGGCATCGCGCCGACCCCCGAGAATTACGCGGTGTGGGTCTGCTTCGCCAGTGACACCAATCCGGAGCTTTGCGAAACCCTGCGCGGTCATGTTGAAGCCGGCGATGCTTTCAGCGAGACCCTGAACGCCGAATTGTTCGAACAGTATTTCCAGTGGAAGGCCATCCAGGACGCGATTCTGGAGAGCGGTGGAGTCATGTGCCGCGAATTGGGCGCGGTCCAGGAAACGCTCGAAGCCGCCGAACGTGACACGCTTGCCTATGGCAAGGCCCTTGAAGGCGCCAGCCATGAACTGATCGCCAGCCCTGATGCCCAAGGCATGAAACGTCTGGTCGAGGGCCTCGTCTCGGCGACCGCGCGCATGCAACGGCGCAGTCAGGCGTTGGAAGATCGCCTGCAAGCGACCTCGAATGAAGTGACCCAGTTGCGCTCGCATCTGGAGAAAGTTCGCGAAGAAGCGATGACTGATGCCCTCACCGGCATCGCCAATAGCAAGCGGTTCGATGAAAGCCTGCGCCGCGCCCGCCGCGACGCCGAAACCAAGAAACAGCCGCTCAGCCTAATCCTGTGCGATATCGACTTCTTCAAACGCTTCAACGACACTTGGGGCCATCAGACTGGCGACCAGATCATCCGTTTCGTCGCGGGCTGCCTAACGCGTCATGCCGGAGAAGGCCATCTGGTTGCCCGTTATGGCGGCGAGGAATTCGGCATCGTGATGCCAAACACGGCGCCAAATGTCGCCGAACAAGTGGCCGAGAAAATTCGCAAGACGGTTGAGTCCAAGAAGCTCCTGCGCAAATCGACCAACGAAGACCTTGGCAATATCACCGTCTCGCTGGGCATTGCGACCTATCAGGATGGCGAGTCCATCGAAGAGCTTATCGAGCGTTCCGACACCAATCTCTACCGCTCCAAGACCGAGGGTCGAAATCGCACCACGGTCGATGACGGGCGCACGAATTCGCGCAGCGCTGCCTGACAGCGGCTTGCAGGAATGGATTGAATGGTCAGACCGCCCTCGCCGGCGGTCTTTTCATATCAGGCACCGACAGGTGGTGGCGTCGCCTTGAAACTGGGCCGCGCCTCCCAGGCCTCGAGCAAGCTCTTCAGGTGCGGCCGACCGGCACGCCACTGGCTCTCGGGATAGCGGAAATCCATGTAGGACAGCGCGACCGCCATGGTCAGCGGTCCCTGCGCCAAGGGCGTATCAAGCGCCCCGACGGCCATTTCCAATTCATCGATTGCCCGCATGATGCCGCGCTCGCGCCGGCCGATCCAATAATCCGATTGAATGCCCTCATCGCGAACCATCTCGACCCGACGGGCCACGGTCAGATCAAGCAGGCCATTGCCCAGCGCCTCAAGCCGTCGATCATTCCAGTCTCGCGGCCACGGATCACCCGCCTGTTCACACAGATAGTCGGCGATCAGCGCGCTCTCGGTATAGGCTTGGCCGTCATCCAGGACCAGGCACGGCACCCGGCCGAGCGGATTTGCGGCCAAGAGTTCCGGGTCATCATCGAACGGATGTGACTCAATTTCCTCGACCTGGCCGTCCAACCCCAGCTCGCGCACCATGACACGGCATTTGCGGGAGTATGGCGATGTCGTCGAGATAATGAGTTTCATGCCGGTCAGATCTCCTTGACAGGAACAATCGTCACGCTTTCCCCACAGCCACAAGCGTCGGTCTGATTGGGGTTGTTGAACACGAATTTCGCATGAAGCGGCGTGATTTCATAGTCGATCTGTGTGCCGAGCAAAAACAGAAGTGCCTTCGACTCCAACACAATCTCGACGCCCTGGTCCTCGACACGCTCGTCGAGGGGGCCCGGGGCCTCAACATAGGCCATCTCGTATTCCATGCCGGCACAGCCGCCATTCTTGACGCCGACACGCAGGAATCCGGCGCCGCGTTGGGCCATCAGCGCCTTGACGCGCTGGGCCGCCGCTTCGCTCAGGGTGACGGCCTTGGGACGTTCACGCACGGTCACATCAGCCTCCTAAAACATGTTGAGCGCGAGTCGCGCTTCATCAGACATGCGGTCGGGCGTCCAGGGCGGCTCGAAGGTCAGATCGACCAACGCCTTGCCCACCCCGTCGACCTTTTCGACCGCATCCTGGACCCAGCCCGGCATCTCGCCGGCCACCGGACAGCCCGGCGCTGTCAGCGACATCTGAACCTTCAAGGTCCGGTCGTCTTCCAGGTCGACCTTGTAGATCAAACCCAACTCATAGATATCGACCGGGATTTCCGGATCATAGACCGTCTTGAGCGCTTCAACGACGTCATCCGTGATCCGCGCCAACTCATCGGCGGGAATTGCCCCTGTGCCGTCGGCGGGGTGGCTGTCCGAGACAGCTGCATGGATGATCTCCGCTTCGGTGGGAGCGGACAGGTCAATCACATCGCGGTCGGTTCGTTCGGTCATGATAAGTCCTAGATGAGGAAGTCGCGGGCCTTTTTCAATGCGTCGACGAACGCATCGGCCTCTTCGATCGTGTTGTAGATGGCAAAACTGGCACGGGCTGTCGATGTCACGCCCATGCGCCGCATCAGCGGCTGGGCGCAATGATGGCCCGCGCGCACCGCGACACCGTATTTGTCGAGTATCTGCGCCACATCATGCGGGTGGGCACCATCCAGCGTGAAAGAGATGATCGCCCCCTTGTCCTGGGCGGTACCGACAAGCCGCAAGCCATCGATTTCTGCCAGACCGGTCATGGCCCGGTCCATCAGGGCCCGCTCATGCTCGAGCACCGCCATGCGATCATGACGTTCCAGCCAGCGGATCGCAGCGCCCAGACCGATCGCATCGGCAATCGCCGGCGTGCCCGCCTCGAACTTGTGCGGGACGTCGGCGAAGGTAACCCGGTCCTCGAACACATCGGCAATCATCTCGCCGCCGCCCATATAGGGGGGCAGACGGTCAAGCCAGTCGCCCTTGGCATAGAGCGCGCCGATGCCCGACGGGCCATAGAGCTTGTGACCGGTGAAGACGAAGAAATCACAATCCAGGGCCTGGACGTCGACCGGCAGGTGGACCGCCGATTGCGAGCCGTCCAGCAGTACCGGAACGTCATGCGTCTTGGCGATTTCGACGATCCGGGCGGCATCGTTCACTGTACCGAGCACGTTCGACATATGGGTGATGGCGATCAGCTTGGTCTTCTCACTAACCATACCCGCCAGTTGTGGATAATCCAGTTCTCCGGCATCCGTGACAGGTGCCCAACGTAGATTTAATCCTTTTGAGTCAGCCAATAAGCGCCAAGGAACGATATTGGAATGATGCTCCATCTGGGAGATGATAATCTCGTCGCCCGCACGCAGCATCTGGCCGAAACTGTGGGCCACCAGATTGATCGCCTCGGTCGAACCGCGTGTGAAGACGATCTCTTCAGTGCGCGCCGCATTGAGGAAACGGCGGACATCCTCGCGCGATTTTTCGAACTCTTCCGTCGTCTCATTGGCCAGCGTATGCAGGCCGCGATGCACATTGGCGTACGAGGCGCGATAAACCCCGGCAACACTCTCGATCACGAATTCGGGCTTTTGGGCCGAGGCCGCATTGTCGAGATAGCGCAGCGGATAGCCATTGATCTCGCGTTGCAGGATCGGGAATTCAGCGCGGATCGCGTCGATGTTCAACGGTGCCTCGATTGTGCTCTGCGCCGTCATGTCAGCGCCCCCAAGCGGGTTCGCAGCCAGACCTTCAACTCGTCACGCAGCGCTTCGTCGCTGACCATGTCGAGCGGTTCGGCGAGATAACTCTCGATCAGAAGCGCCCGCGCCTTGGCCTCCGGCAAGCCGCGCTGGCGCATGTAGAAGAGTGCCGTTTCATCCAGCGTACCCAAGGCATTGCCGTGCGCGCACTGGACATCATCGGCGTAGATTTCCAGCTCCGGCTTGGCGTCGATCTCGGCTTTCTCCCCAAGCATCAAGGCCCGGTGCGTCATCCGCGCATCGGTCTGCTGGGCTGCCCGGTCGACGATGAACTTGCCCTGGAAAACCCCCTGCCCGCCGGAGGCGACGGCGCCCTTTACGAGCTGCGTCGTGATGCCGCCCGGGCCGGTGTGGTGAACCAGATTGGTGCTGTCAGCATGCCGACCGGCGGCCAGGATATAGGCACCGCCCATGTCAACGCGCGCGCCCTCGCCCGGATGACGCACATGGGTTTCGTTGCGGGACAGACGCGCGCCCGTGTCGATAAGGGTCTGGTTGAGCGTCGCCCCCGCGGCCAGTTCAATCTCTGCCGACGCGACGAAAACAGCCGCCGCATCATGATCCGCGATCACGATCCGGTCGAGGCAAGCTCCGTCCTCAAGGCGGATCTGCATATGCCAATTTCCCAGCGCCCCCGCCTCGCCATGGAGGCGCTCAATCAGGGTCACGGCGGCGCCAGCCGGAATGACGAACTCCGCATTGCCGGCACTGGCACCGGCTGCCGCTGTGACGACCAGCTCGATCCGGCTGCCATCCGTGACCGAGGTCAGACCGTCCAGCCCCTCCACCGCAAGACGGCCGGGCTGGCTGACATCATTGGCGGCGCGGCGCAGGTCTGACCATTTCCATTGCTCATGGCGCCGCGTCGGGAGACCGTCGCGCCGGGTGGCTTCACGCAATTGCGCTTGCCAACCTGTGGCGCCATCCAGCGCATCGATCAGGGCCTGTTCGGCCGGGGTATGAATAAGGGTCGCGGTCATGCCTCAGACCGCCTCACCGAGATATTTGTCATAGCCTTCGGCTTCCAGCTCGCGGGCCAGTTCCGGGCCGCCCGATTTGACGATCCGGCCATCGGCCATGACATGGACGACATCCGGCGTGATGTGGTCCAAGAGGCGCTGATAATGGGTGATCACCAGCATGCCGCGATCGGGCGCCCGCAGCGCGTTGACGCCGTCGGAGACGATCTTCAGGGCGTCGATATCGAGGCCACTGTCCGTCTCGTCAAGGATAAGGAATTTCGGTTCCAGGACCAGCGCTTGGAGGATTTCCATGCGCTTTTTCTCACCGCCGGAAAAGCCGACATTGACCGGGCGTTTGAGCATGTCCATCGAGACATTCAGCTGTTTGGCCTTTTCCCGGATCAGCTTCATGAATTGAGGCGCCGAAACCTCCTCCTCGCCGCGCGTCGCACGCTGGGCGTTGAGCGCTTCCTTGAGGAAGGTGATGGTCGGAACACCCGGAATTTCAACGGGATACTGGAAGGACAGGTAAAGACCCAAAGCGGCGCGTTCTTCCGGCGCCAGCTCGGCCAGATCCTCGCCGGCAAATTCCATCGACCCACCCGTGACCTCATAACCATCGCGGCCTGTCAGCACATAGGAAAGCGTCGATTTGCCTGACCCGTTCGGCCCCATGATGGCATGCACCTCGCCGGCCGGCACCTCGAGCGAAAGGCCTTTCAGGATCGGCTTTTCGTCCCCGTCCTGGGTCTCAACTTTGCAGCGAAGGTCTTGGATTTTCAGCATTGTCATGTCCGTCTCTTGTCGTCGGTGCAGCGGGTGCGGGTCAGTTGGCGAGACCCGCTTCGCAGTCGGCGGTGATCGTCGCGGCATCAAGGCCGCGGGCCATGATCCCCGATCCGTCGGTGATCGTGCAGCTGCCGTTGGCGGCGTTGATCAACATCTCGTAGATGGGAACAAATCCATCAACATCAAGCAGTTGCGCGGTTTCGTGATAGGTGGTGGCGCTGTCGCGCGTTGTCGTGATGACCAGGCCGTCGCGCAGTTCGAAGGCATCGACACCAAATCCGCCCAGCTCGCCGGACGGGTAGTAGAGGCCCGCCTCATCGGCCTGCCAGACATAGTAGTAGGTGTTCACATTGCCGGTGATGTAGGGGATGAAAACTTCCGGTGTGCCGTCCTCGTTGATATCGCGCAGGGTCGGGGCCGATACGACGCTTTCAATGGTCAGCGGATCGGAGGCGTCGAGCAGTTCGCCAGTCATCGGATCGTGCTGGGTGAAGCTGAGGATCGACTCCCATTCACCTGTTTCATAAGCGAAATTTAGCAGGACGTCTGCCGGCATCAGGGCGCAGTCGACGGCCCCGGCGGAGCCGATTTCCAGCGTGTCGCACCAGGGCATGCCGTCGTCTGCATGGGTGAAGTCCTGGCCATGGGCGGCCGTCGCGACGAGACCTGCGACAAGCACGGCGCCGAGCCGGGTCATCATCGGGGTCATCCTGGTGGTCATTGTGGTGATCATCGTCATCATCATCATCTTTCCCGCATCATCGAGAGGCTGGCGCACGCGTCAGCCCTCGCCCTCCCAGTAGTCGACCGGTTCGGCGGCAAACGCGCGATGCCGGAAGGCCGGTTCATCACCATCGGCCTCGGACCAGCGCACGGCGCCGACCTTGTTGCTGTCCGGATATTCGACGACATCAACCGGCTGCATCGTTGAGACACAGATATATTTGAGATCGCCCGCGCCGGTATTGATCAGCTGGTGGGCGACATCGCGGCCACCGGTCGGTGCCGCGAGCACATGACCGGCGCGCACAGAGTGACGATCCTCGCCGAAGCGATAGCTCCCCTCACCCGCCAGGATGATGATCGCTTCCTCGATGGCGTGGTGATTGTGGTAGGGGAAAGCCGTCTTGCCCGGCGGGACGATGGTCAGGCAGCAGCCGAGCTGCTCAAGCCCGATCACCGGGCCAAGGCGCGCGAGATCGGCGGAAAAGGTCTCACCATGCGCCAGGCTTTCCAGCGGCGCGTCGTCGATATGGGTGATGGGGGAGCGGGTCACGGCGTGTCACCCTCCCGAACCTGGACGGAATGGCTTGTCTGTCCATAAAAACGCACATCGCCAGCCGTCAAACTGAAACTCGGCCCCTCCGGTGGGGCCTGACCGCAATCGTCGCGTCGCCGGTATTCGACCTCGACAACCTGACGAACCGGGCTAGTGACAGCGTCAGCATCCTCGCGCAGCGTGACCGCATTTTGCATGGACGTAAAACGCAAACCACAATGGGTCACGACAACCCGGTCATTGCTCGCCCAACTGATAGCAAGACGGTCATCCTGCTCCAACGGCGACAGGCGGTCATCCTCACCCAATCCCAAATATGCCACGGCGTACTCGGCCTCACCCGATTTCAGTGCCACCATCGACTGCGAGAATGAGCCTGTCATTTCGCCATTTGTGATGAGGTCACGGGTGGCGGATTGCACGGACAATGAAAGTTCGCCCGACGGCGATACCGCTTCACCCAGCACTTCCATTCGGCTGTCATAGGCGAAATCGGGCTGCCAGAAGCCCGATACGAGGAACCAGTCCCAGATCACCGCGCACAGGACGACCAGCCCCCAAATCGGGAGCAGTCCTTGCCAGATGACCCGCAGAACCAGTTTCATCACCCCACACTCCCCTCAAGCGAGACCTTGAGCAGCGCTTGCGCTTCCACCGCAAATTCCATCGGCAATTGCTGCAACACATCACGGACGAAGCCATTGACCAGTAACGCCGTCGCCGCCTCTTCGCCGAGGCCACGTTGACGGGCGTAGAAGAGTTGGTCTTCGGAGAGCTTGGTTGTCGTGGCCTCGTGCTCGAGGACGGCCTTGGGCGTCTTGCACTCGACATAGGGGACGGTGTGGGCGCCGCACTGATCACCGATCAGCAGGCTGTCACACTGGGTAAAATTGCGGGCGCCCTCGGCTTTCGCGTGCACAGAGACGAGGCCGCGATAGGTCTGGTCGGAACGGCCGGCAGAAATGCCCTTGGAGATGATGCGGCTGGTCGTGCCCTTGCCGAGATGGATCATCTTGGTGCCGGTATCGGCCTGCTGGCGACCATTGGTCACCGCGATCGAATAGAATTCACCGCGCGAATTATCGCCGCGCAGGATGCAGGACGGGTATTTCCAGGTGATGGCGGAGCCGGTCTCGACCTGGGTCCAGGAGATCTTGGAATTCTTGCCGCGGCAATCGCCGCGCTTGGTGACGAAATTATAAACCCCACCCTTGCCGTTCTCATCCCCCGGCCACCAGTTCTGGACGGTGGAGTATTTGATCTCGGCATCGTCCAGCGCAACCAGTTCGACCACGGCGGCATGGAGTTGGTTCTCGTCGCGCATCGGCGCCGTGCAGCCTTCCAGATAGGACACATAAGCGCCCTTGTCGGCGATGATCAGCGTGCGTTCGAACTGGCCGGTGCCCTGCGCATTCATGCGGAAATAGGTCGAGAGCTCCATCGGGCAGCGCACGCCCGGCGGGACATAGACGAAGGAGCCGTCCGAGAAGACGGCGGTGTTCAGCGTCGCAAAGAAATTGTCCGAGGCCGGCACGACCGAGCCAAGATATTTGCGGACAAGCTCGGGATGCTCGCGCAGGGCTTCGGAGATCGAGCAGAAGATCACCCCGGCCTTGGCCAACTCGGCCTTGAAGGTCGTGACCACCGACACGCTGTCGAAGACGGCATCAACTGCGACCCGGTTCTCCGAACCTTTGACGCCCAGCAGGACTTCCTGCTCCTTCAGCGAAATGCCCAGCTTGGCGAAATCGGCGAGGATTTCCTCGGGCACATCGTCAATGCTGTCATACTTCGCGCCGGCCTTGGGCTCGGCATAGTAGTGAATGTCCTGATAGTCGATCTTCGGATAATCGACCTTGGCCCATTCCGGCTCCTTCATCGCCTTGAAGCGTTCCAGGGCTTCCAGACGCCATTGCAGCATCCAGTCCGGCTCGCCTTTCTTGGCCGAGATGAGACGCACGGTCTCCTCGTTCAGCCCCTTGGGAGCGAGGTCCTGTTCGATGTCCGTCGTGAAACCGTACTTGTACTTGTCGGCTTCAAGCTTGCGAACGTCTTCAATGGTTTCCTTGACCGCAGCCATGATATCCTATCGCCTCTTCAGGCACTTGCTTTGAGTGTCGGGGAAATGCGCGCCAGAGCCGCCGACCACGCGTCGACGAAGGCGTCTGCATCATCCGGTTTCGAATTCCAACCCAGGCTTACACGCACAAAGCCCTGCGACGCCGCTTCGGGCAGGCCAAGCGCGGTGCCGACCTTCGAGCCTTTTGACGTGCCCGAGGAACAGGCCGAGCCGGCGCTGATCGCAAAACCGGCCAGGTCGAGCGCCATGACCTGGGTCGCGCCGGGCCAGCCCGGCTGGCTCAGGCCGAGCGTGTTGGGCAATCGCGGTGCCCCGGCACCGATCTCGATCAGATCCGGCGACACGGCCTTGAGCGCCGCCGCCATGCGATCACGGTGGATTGCCAGCGCCGCGAACGCGCCGAGCGAGGTGACCGCCTCATCGAGCGCTGTCGCCAGGCCGACAATGCCGGCCACGTTCAAAGTGCCGGCACGGCGGCCCTTTTCCTGGCCACCGCCATGATGATGACGAGCCATCGGCGCATCACAGCTCGCCAATAATGCGCCAACACCCTGGGGGCCACCGAACTTGTGGGCCGAAATGGCCATGTAGTCGCAACCCAGACCGGCGAAATCGACAGGGATCTTGCCCACCGCCTGGATCGCATCAACCACGCTCAGCCCGCCGGCTTCGCGGATCAGCGGGGTTGCTTCCGCGACCGGCTGGATGGTGCCGATCTCGTTGCTCGCCAGCATCATCGCCAAAACGGGCTTGCCGTCAGCCGGGGTCCAGCGTGACAAGCGCTCGACCAGCCAGTCGACCTCGACAACACCTTGCGCATTGACCGGCCAAACCTCGACCGGCAGGCCGCTGGCCCGGGCCGTGGCCGCGACGGCTTCGTGTTCAATCGCAGTGACAACGATCCGTCCGATCCCGCCATCGCTGATCGCCGCATGGATTGCCAGATTGAGTGCCTCGGTACCGCCTGAGGTGAAAACAATGTCTTCAGGGCGCACACACAACGCCTTGCCGACCTGGCGACGCGCCGTCTCGACCTGCGCCAGCGCCGCCTGACCGTCCGCATGCACTGAGGACGGATTGCCGACACGGGTCATGATATCGGTCATCGCCGATACGGCGCCGGGCCGGACCGTCGTGGTCGCGTTATGATCAAGATAGGTGCGCATGAACTCTATTCAGCCGCGTGAATGTCGTCGGCAACAGCCGCTCTGGCCGGACGTTCGATCCGGCCCATGGCGCCTGAAGCCGAACCAAACAGGCGACGCTCGAGTACGTCTTCCAGGGTGACCGAGGACAGGTAGAGATAGATGTGCCGACCCAGCTCGTCCCACAGGTCGTGCGTGATGCAGCGACGGCCATCGCTGAGACAGCCCTTGGCTTGCGAACAGCGCGTCGCACGCAGCGGCTCGTCGACGGCGAGGATGATGTCGGAAATCCGGATCTGGCCGGCGCCGCGGCTCAGCCGGTAACCACCGCCAGGCCCGCGAACCGAGGACACAATGTCCGCGCGGCGCAACTTGGCGAATAATTGCTCAAGATAAGACAGGGAGATTGACTGGCGCGACGCGATGTCACTCAGCGTCACCGGACCGGTGTCAGCGGCATCCGCCAAGTCGGCCATCGCCATGACCGCATAGCGACCTTTTGTGCTCAGCTTCATGCGTTTACCTCCTTAAACACTCGCATCCGGCAGGCCGATCATGCTAAGACCCGCCTTTCCGGAAGGGGGGCTGACCTCGATGCGAGGGACGCACGTCCAATATCCGAGTGAATTAGTCAAGAATATGGGCGCGCTTTTGTGCACTTGCAACGGGCGAAATGCCGCATATTCACCAGACACAGACTTAGAGACCCAAAAAGGCGAGACTGAATGCCTGATGTGATCATTCCCGGCCCGGCCGGCCGGCTTGAAGGGCGCTATAGCCCGAGCGAAGATCCTACCGCTCCGATTGCCCTGATTCTGCATGCCCATCCGCTGGGCGGCGGGCATATGGAAAACCCGTCCGTGGACATGATGTATGACGTGTTCCGCAAGCGCGGTTTCGCGACCCTACGGTTCAATTTCCGCGGCGTCGGGCGCTCCCAGGGCAGCTATGACCAGGGGCTTGGCGAACTCTCGGACGCCGCCACTGTTCTCGACTGGGTCCAGGGCTATAACCAAGGTGCGCGCTTTTGCTGGGTCGCCGGGCATTCCTTCGGTGCCTGGGTCGGCATGCAGCTTCTGATGCGCCGCCCGGAGATTGCCGGCTTCGTCTCGGTCGCCCCGCCGACCAACATGTATGACTTCACCTTCCTGGCGCCCTGCCCGGCTTCCGGCATCATCGTGCACGGCGCGGCCGACAAGATCGTGCCGCCGGATGATGTCGAACGCGTGATGTCGAAAGTCCGTGTCCAGAAGGGTATCGAGATCACAACGGAGGTCGTGCCGGACGCCAATCACCTCTTCTCCGAACATCTCGACGTGCTGGAAAAGCATATCGAAACCTATCTCGAAAGCCGGCTGCCGCTGGTCGAGAAGGAGCGTTCGGAACGCACGATCACCGGCAAACGCTGAGCGTGACAGCGCCCTGATTGAACAAAGCCCCGGCCGATCGGTCGGGGCTTTTTCATTGCCCCCTAGGGGTCGGCGCGCCGGCCGCCGCAGACCGGCTCGCTGGCACCGGTCGTTGAGGGCAGGCTTGTCGGCAGACCGGAATCAACGCGCGCGGCCAGCCAGGCAAAAGCCTCGGCTTCCAGCAGGTCTCCCCGCCAGCCCACAGCTTCCACCGGCTCCTGCACCAGGCCGGTCGCCTCACCGAGCGCCGCCATCAAGACCGGATTGTGACGACCTCCCCCGGTGACCAGAACACGTTCGGGTCGGCCCAGAGCGGCAATCGCGTCGGCAACAGTCCGTGCCGTAAACGCAGTGAGGGTCGCGGCGCCGTCTTCGGCAGCAAGGTCAAGCACCGGGTCGAGCGTAAAATCCCAGCGGTCGAGCGATTTCGGCGGTTTCAGCGCGAAGAAGGGATGCGTCATCAGGACGTCGAGCGCTGCCTGATCGATCAGGCCCCGCGCCGCCAGCTTGCCGCCATGATCATAAGCCTGTCCGACCATGCGATGACACCAGGCGTCGATCAGGCCGTTGGCCGGTCCGGTGTCGAACGCGACGGGATCCGCATCAGGCGCGAGCCAGGTCACATTGGCGACGCCGCCCAGATTGAGCACGGCGAGCGGCCGTGTCAGCCCTGACTGGCGCGCCAGTGCATCATGATAGAGCGTGGCCAGAGGCGCACCCTGTCCGCCCTTGACCATGTCGGCGGAGCGGAAATCATGGATCACCGAGATGCCGGTGGCCCGCGCCAAAGCCGGACCATCGCCGATCTGCAGCGTCTGACCGTTGGCGCCGGCGGCCGGCGCCTTGTGAAGCACGGTCTGGCCGTGAAAGCCGAGCAGATCGATATCCGCTGCCGCCAGGCCAGCGGCATCCAATACCCGCTGGACGGCGAGACTATGGCGCAGGGTCAGAACGCGTTCGGCGGCACCGAAATCCGGCCTGGGACCAACAAATCCCCACGCCAACGCGCGATCAACCGCGTCCTGCAGGATAGCCCGGTCATTGTCGGAATAGGCCTGGGTTTCGCCGGGGCCGAAACGGGCGATCCGGTCGCCATCCGTCTCGATCAGGGCGGCGTCGATTCCGTCGAGCGAGGTCCCGCTCATCAAGCCGATGATCCGTTTCATGCAAGCCCCCTCTTTTCCCGGCGCTCCAGTCGACCTAGAAGCGTCCTATCAGGAGACATCTTCATGAGTGATTACAAGTCCCAGCTGGTGCGCGATCTCGTTGAACGCGGCTATCTCAACCAGGCCACCGACATTGACGGTCTCGACAAGGCCGCCAGCGAAGGCGTGGTGACGGGCTATATCGGCTTTGACGCGACGGCAACCAGCCTGCATGTCGGCTCACTCGTGCAGATCATGATGTTGCGCCGCATCCAGCAGGCCGGCCACAAGCCGATCATCCTGATGGGCGGCGGCACCACCAAGATCGGCGACCCGTCGGGCAAGGACAAGTCGCGCTCCATGCTCACCGACGAGGCCATCAACACCAATATCGACGGCATCCTGCAGGCCTTCCGGCCGCTGGTGCAGATCGGCGATGGCCCGACCGATGCCGTGCTGGTCAATAATGACGAATGGCTGTCGGAGTTCGGCTATATCGACTTCCTGCGCAAATTCGGGCCGCATTTCACCATCAACCGGATGATGACCTTTGACTCGGTCAAGCTGCGCCTCGACCGCGAACAGCCGCTCACCTTTCTGGAATTCAACTACATGCTGCTGCAGGCGGTCGATTTCCTCGAACTGAACCGGCGCTATGGCTGTACGCTGCAGCTCGGCGGCGGCGATCAGTGGGGCAATATCATCAATGGCGTCGAACTGTGTCGCCGGGTCGACCAGAAGGAGGTCTACGGCTTCACGACGCCGCTGATCACCACCGCCTCGGGCGCCAAGATGGGCAAGACGGCAGACGGCGCGGTCTGGCTCAATGCCGACATGCTCAGCGCCTATGAATACTGGCAGTTCTGGCGCAATACCGAAGACGCCGATGTCGGCCGCTTCCTGCGCCTGTTCACCGATCTGCCGCTGGACGAAATCGCCGATCTGGAAGCGCTCGAAGGTGCCCGGATCAATGATGCCAAAGTCCGTCTCGCCAATGAGGCAACGGCCCTGCTGCACGGTGTGGACGCGTCGCGCGCTGCCGAGGAGACAGCCCGCCAGACCTTCGCCCAGGGCGGCGTCGGCGCGGCACTGCCGACGATCGAGTTCGGCGGACTGGACAGCGGCGACGTCTTGTTGATCAGCCTGTTCATCGCCGCCGAGCTGGCATCGTCGAACGGAGAAATGCGCCGCCACATCAAGGCCGGTGCGGCCAAGGTCAATGACAAGCCGCTGACCGACCCGTTCGCCAAGGCCAGCGCTGCCGATCTGGTCGATGGCGCCATCAAGCTGTCGATCGGGAAAAAGCGCCACGCCCTCGCCAAGCCAGCCTGACGGGATCAGTTCTCGCCGGAATCTGTGTCGGGATCAGGGTCGGGGTCAGCGGATTCGGATCCAGACTCCGGTTCGACGGGTGCGGCCTCGTCCTCACGGGCACGGTCACGCGCCGCGCGCTCAGCCGCCGTGCCTTCGAACATGCGCCGCAACACACCCGGTGCCAGCGCCGAGAGCGGATTGGCAAAGACGGTCAGGCTGTCGAACGGGCCTTCCACCGAATAGGTGATGCCGATCACGCCCTCGCCCGGCCGCGACACCAGCACCTCGCCGATGATCGGCAAGCCACCGAACAGGGAATTGATCACGTAGGACGGGGCGAGATTGCCATCGATGGCGGCATGACTGTCGGCAAAGTCGATGGTGCCCGCCCCGGTCACGCCCAGCGCACTGCCGCGGGCCCGCCCCTCGCCGATGGTCAGCAGCCCGTCTTCATAGGCGATATCGGCATCAACCGCGTCAAAGCTGATCCCCTCGCCATTGAGCAGGGCACCAAGGCCCTGGAACGAACCGGCCGCGAGGATGCGGGCCAGGACAGGAACCCGGACCAGGGTCAGACCACGCACTTCCACGCGCGCCGTCAACGGTCCGTCCGTGCCCAGTGGCGGCGCACTGCCGAGCACCGAGACCTGACCACCGAGGGCATAGCCCTCAATGCCAAGCAGGGCCGATATCCGTTCCAGAGACTGCGCCTCGATGCGGAAATCACGCGGACCGCCGGCCTCGCTCGCGCCAAAGGAGGCCTGGAAGGGCCCATCCATCGCATTGCCTGATACGGACACCGCCCGGATACCGGCGGCTTCGCTACGCCAGATCAGGTTGAACTGATCGAGCACGCTCTGTTCGGACAGGATGAGGCGTCCGACATCGACCTGCAACGACAGCGGCAGAGTGATCCCGCCTTCACCGCCAAGCGAGGTGATGTGCGGCATGATCGAGCTGATATCGGCATACTGTCCCGCCAGACGCACCCGCAGCGCTTGCTCGGCGTCGAGGGCCGGCGTGACCTGTCCGGTCAAGTCCATCAGCCCTTCGACGAAAAGCCGGTCCACCGTGACATTTTCCAGCCCGCCGGCCGCACCAATCAAGGCTGATGCTTCCAACCCCGCGCCGTCCGCAGCAAGCCGGATGGCACCAAGTTCATAACCGCCAACATCCCGACGGACGAGATTGAGCGAGGCGCTGCCCGGCGCGCCCGCCTCCTTCTCCCACAATCCACCCGGCGCCTCGATCAGCGCGTCAACCAGATCGGCCTCGATGGCGACCGAGCGAAAGTCGAGCCCGTCGGACACCGCCTCGGCGGCAATCCGGATCGAGCCGTCGAAATAGCGGCGTGCCGGCATGTTGAACCGGTCCAGCGTGCGGGCATTGATGACCGCTTCCAGTCCGATCCGGGTCGACGCCTCGCCATCAGCCAGGCCGAATGTCTCACGCCAATCGATCTGCACGGGCGCGTCGAAAAGTCGGGCCGTGCCGGATGCCTGCAACCCGTCCTGGTCGGCGGAAATATCGACCTCGCCGCCGCTGATCGCATAATCGGTTCCGGGAATATCGAGCGAGGCATTCGAGAAATGCCCCGTGATGACAAAGGGAATGTCCTCCGGCGCGACCTCGGTCAGCATGGCGCGACTGATCTCGAACCGCATCTCGCCATCGCCGCCGATTTGCGCCGGATCGAGCCCGTAATCTGAAACGAGGTAGAGCGGCTCCTCGTCAATCAGCGCCAATATGTCCGAGCCCCGGCCACGTGCCACACCGCCATAGCGCGCCATGGCACCTTTCGGGTTGAGGCGCGGCAGGTCGACAAAGCCCTCGCTGATCACAAGATCCCCGATCCGGCCACGATCCATCTGCACTTCGAAGGAATTGCCGTGCAGAGTCGCCGAGCCGCGCCCCTCCGTGATCGGCGTCATTGTCGAAATGTAGCGGACATGCGCGTCCTCAAAATCGAAACTCAAACGCATGCGGTCGTCGTCGAGCCGCCCCTCGTCAATTGCCGAGGCCGGCAGATCGAGGAAGAAGCGGGCGTTGAAAAACCGCCCGCCCAGAATGCCTTCGCCGACCCAGGTCCGGCCGCCATCCGCGAGTTCGACCGGCCAATAAGCGAGCACAGTCTGAGGTTGGATATCGCCGGTGATCGGCCCTTCCAGCTGCATGTTGGGCAGCCAGCTGCCATCCGGGCGCTGCTCCAGCTGCAAACCACCGCTGAGTTCGGCCCGAATGGTGTCGATCTCGAGATCGAGATGGTCGAACATCACCGCAAACTCATCGAGGCGGATTTCCCCGGACGCGGCCAGGAGCTCCCATGTCGGCACTCGTTCGAAAACGGGCCCGATATCGACAAAGCCCTCGCCGATCGCCAGATCAAACCGCGCCCGCGTCGGCAACACGCCTTCATAATCACCGATATCGGTCAGCTGCCCTTCAATCGAAGCGGCAAAAAGGTCTGAGCGGACACGGCCCGAATGCAGCGTCAGCTCGCGCAGGACCGGATCGAAACTGGCATAGAGATTGGCGCCTTCAAACGCATGCATCTCGCCATCGACCAGTATCCCGCCTTCGCCAATATCCAACTGCAACGAGGCCGTGCGTATCCCGCTGTCGCGGGTCGCATCGACCACCAGGTTCAAGTCGATAGGCGCATCCAGTGCCCGCAGCGCCGACGCTGGCCCGGTATCCGGCAGGATACCGGCCGGGGACAATCCCTCAAAGCTGGCCTCCAGCAACAGGCTTTCAAGATTATTGCCGGCCCGCAATCGTAGCGCCACCGGCGCAAACCCGGATGGCGTCGCCAATTGCCCGTCGATCTCGGCCAGTATCCGGTTATCGTCGCGGTCGAAGACGACCCCGGCCGAATCGACAAACCAGGCCAGACCCACAACGTCATCAACCACGCGCACCGCGGCATTCGACACATTGACCCGCCGCAAGCGACCCAGTTGCGCCGGCGCTTCCGGTCCGGACAGGATTTCAAACAGGGAGGCGCTGTCATCGCCGCCGCGCGCCGGTTGCCGCGCCGTCGCCGCCACCCGCTCAACACCGCCGAGTCCCGCCCCCACCGCGCCGTCGGCGCGACGCACGACGGACACCGACCCGCCATCAATTGTCAGCTCGACCGGTTCAACCCGGCCGAAGATCAAGGCATCGGCCGCCAGTCCGGCTTCGATACGCGGCGCCCGGCTGACCACCTCACCGGACGCTTCCGCCACGGTCACATCCGTCGCGACCAGCACAATGGTACGCGACGACGGTTCGAATCGCGCCTGCAGCGCTCCCAACGCCACGACCTCGCCTTCAAAGGCGCTGGCCAGCATGGCCTGCGCATCCTCACGCAGGAATTCCAATTCGACCGGACCTGATGACAGGCGCCACAGCACGAATCCAATCGCGAAAATGCTCAGGGCCAGCAGCGCCGCCACGGCTTCGAGCAGGTAGATCAGCGTCCATTTGACGGATTTGCGCAGCATTCAGACCGGCCTTCCCGCAGTCCGCACACTGGACGTGGCGGCCCGGAACCGCACATTACACGGCAAGACAAGCCATGCAGGCGAAACCAGACAGGGGAATGACATGAGTGAACTCAAAACCGGCGACCTTGCTCCGACTTTCAAACTGCCCGCCGATGGCGGTGACGAGATCGACCTCGCAAACCTGCGCGGCCAGATCGTCGTCCTCTATATGTATCCCAAGGACGACACCCCCGGCTGTACCACAGAAGCCCTCGATTTCACGGCGGCAAGCGCGGCTTTTGCGAATGCCGGCGCAGTCGTCATCGGCCTGTCCAAGGATAGCGTCAAAAGACATGACAATTTCAAGGCCAAACATGGGTTGCAGGTGCGTCTGGTCTCGGACCCGGAGGGCGAGACCATTGCAGCCTACGGGTCCTGGGTGCTCAAGAAACTCTATGGGCGCGAATATATGGGCATTGATCGCTCAACCTTTCTGATCGATCGCGAAGGCCGGATTGCCCGTATCTGGCACAAGGTCAAAGTGAAAGGTCATGTCGATGAGGTCATCGGGGCCGTGCGCGAACTTGGCTGACGCAGGCGACATTCTGACCCTGGCCCGCAGCGTGTTGGCGACGGCATCGCCGGACGCCAAGGCGGACCGGGCCCGCGAGGTGGCTGCGCTTTGGCGAGCCGGCCGGGCGCCACTGCCAATGCAGGGCGTCATTCCGGCCGATCACCCGGCCAGGCCGGACCGCCCCCGGCTTGTCGCCCCGGCCGATGTCCCGCGGCGGCGGTTGAACAGCCCGGCCGGACGGGTGGCCTTGCTGCACGCCGTCGCCCATATCGAGTTCAACGCCATTGATCTCGCCTTCGACATGCTGGCCCGCTATGCCCTCGACGACGCGCTGGCCGACGAGGCCCGCACGGCCTTTATTGATGACTGGATCGGTGTCGGCGACGACGAGGCTCGCCATTTTCGCCTCATTACCGGACGCTTGGCCGAACTCGGCGCCGGCTACGGTGATTTTCCGGCCCATAGCGGGTTGTGGGACGCGGCGATGGCAACACGCGATTCGCTGGCCGGACGCCTCGCCGTCGCGCCGCTCGTGCTGGAGGCCCGCGGGCTGGATGTGACACCCGGCATGATCAACCGGCTCGTCTCTGCCGGGGACACGGTCAGTGCCGACTGCCTGCGAACGATCTACACCGAGGAAATCGGTCATGTCGCCGCCGGAGCGCGCTGGTTTCGCCACGTTGCGGCGCGCGCTGGCGAGGATCCGGTGACCTGGTTCCAAGCTCTTGTACGCAAACACTTCAGTAGTGGTTTGAAACCGCCCTTCAACGCCGAGGCGCGGCTTCGCGCCGACCTGCCGCCGGAATTTTACGAGAACCTAGTATAACCCGGCGCATCTCTTGCATCGGACTTGTTGATATTGGGGCCGGTTTTGTGTCACATGCTCGCCTTGGGGCCCGGGGCAATCAGAACAGAGCGGCGTACTGCATGTTCACAAGAGTGAAAGAAGCTGTTTGGGGAACGGCTGAGCGCTGGTTTCCGGACCGGCAGATCTACCATCGGTCCGATGGTCAGGTTCGCTATTTTGCGATCTCCACCACAGTCCAGATTTCAGCCCTGCTTGGCGCGACCGTCCTTGCCGGCTGGCTTTGCTTCTCAACCGTCTCCGTTGCCTTCCATGGCCAAGCCATGGCGGCCAAGGAATACGAGATTGAGCGTGAGCGTCTCGAATCACGTCGTCAGGTTGCCGAAGCGCGCGCCACGGAAGCCACCGCCATCTCGATGATGGAATCACGGATGGAGGAATTCGACCGGACGGCCTACGAATTCCAGATGCGCCATGAGACCCTTCGACAGCTAGTCGAATTCGCCGAACAGCTGACAGGCCAAGAAATGGAGCCGTCACCGGCCCTCGCCGACAGCCGTGTCCTGATGGCCGCGACGCCCGCCGACCCGACCCCGCGTGAAGCGCGTGATCCGCTGATCGCCGTCGCAGCAACCGTATCGGGTGAGCCCGAAGACCAGATCAGCTATCTCATGGGCGAACAAGATAATGTGCTGGCCCAGGCCGAAGATGCCACCGAGGCGCGCCTGCAAAATCTGCGAGCTGTCCTGCGCCTGACCGGGCTCGACCTTGACACCGTGATCGCTGACAATCGCGACAGCACCGAAACCGGCGGCCCCTTTATTCCGCTTTCCGAGACTGACACGTTTGCGTCTTCGTCGGTCAGTATGGATCCTGCGTTTACCAGTCGCATCAACCGGATTGCCTCGCGCTTGCTTGAAGTCGAGGAACTCGAGGATTTCGTGCAATCCGGTCCGCTGGGCGAGCCCGTCGGTGACACTTATCGCCAGACCAGTGATTTCGGGGTCCGGATCGATCCGTTCAATGGTCGCCCAACCTCTCACCGCGGCATGGACTTCGCCGCCTATCGCCGCGCACCGATCGAAGCAACGGGGCCGGGCCGGGTTATTTACGCCGGCTGGCGGGGCGGCTATGGTCGTTGCGTGGAGATTGATCATGGTTACGGCTTCGTGACCCGTTACGGTCACCTCCACGAAATCGACGTGCGGCGTGGTGATACAGTCGAACGCGGTCAGCGTATCGGGGGGATGGGGTCCACGGGACGCAGTACGGCCACGCACCTGCACTATGAAATCTGGTATAACGGATCGGCAATCGATCCTGAGCGTTTATTGAGAGCTGGCCAATATGTTCAACAAGGGTAACAAAGACTCTTCGTCTCCCGAGACCGGTGCGTACAGCGCCCCCCCGAAAAGGACCGCCATGAAATCGAAAGCCCCCTCCATTCTTTCCGGTGATCTCGTTCTGACCGGTACGATCGTTTCCGACGGTGAAATCCAACTGGATGGCACGGTCGATGGTGATATCCGCGCGGGCTCGCTGATCATTGGCGAAGACGCAACCGTGTCCGGCGAAGTCCAGGCTGAAACCGTTGTCATCCGTGGCCGCGTCACAGGCAGTGTTCGCGCCCGTCAGGTACAGCTTGCCTCGACAGCACGGATCGAGGGCGACATCGTCCATGCTGCCCTGTCCGTGGAAAGCGGTGCTTTCTTCGATGGTCATTGCCGCCACTCCTCCGATCCGCTGAAAGATAGCGGCGGCGCCAAACCGGCTGCCAAGGACAATGGCGTGAAGGCTGAGCCTGCCGCCAAAGCCGACAGCAAGCCGCCGGCACCGAGCAAGGCGCAGGACCCGCTCGGTTCACTGGAGCCACCGGTCGCGAGCAAGTCCGGCTTCTAGCCAAAATCGACACCGATCATGAAAACCGGCGCTCCATCCGAGCGCCGGTTTTTTTGTGCGCGTGACCACGCGCCCTGTCTCACCGGGCTATTTGGCACGATTTACAACAACTTGACCTGTATCTAGCGCATGCCTTTCCCAGCCCTCGCATTTCACACAGACAAGTTTGTATTGTAAACTTGTCTGTGATATATGATCGGTAACTCACAAACCGGAGCCCTTCATGTCCATCTCGCCTTCACCCCGAATTCACGCGCTCGATGCGGTGCGTGCACTCGCCCTCTTTCTCGGCGTGGTTCTGCACGCCTCCATGTCCTTCATTCCCGGAATTCCGATCTGGATCGTCCAGGACAGCCAGGCCACGGCCGGGTTCAGCCTTGGCTTTTTTGTCCCGCACATTTTCCGGATGGTCCTGTTCTTCATGATTGCCGGCTACTTCGCGCACATGGCGCTAGGACGACGCGGCATTCTCGGGCTCGCCCTCGACCGCGCCAAACGCATTGCCCTGCCACTGGCAACCTTGTGGATGCCCATCTTCGCCCTGATTGTGACGGTGGTGATCTGGGGCGCCATCAAGGCGAATGGCGGCGAAGCGCCGCAGCAGGAAACCCCGCCACTGACCGCGCAGAATTTCCCGCTGACCCATCTGTGGTTCCTCTACATGCTGGTGATTTTCTACGCCGTCTCCCTGCCGCTGACAGCGCTGGTGCGCCTGATCGACCGTTCGGACCTGAGTGGCAAACTGATTGATGCAGTCACCGGTCTTCTGGCCCGAACCCCGCTCGGCACCCTTCTGCTCGCAGCTCCGCTGGCGATTTGGTTCATCACAACCCCGATGTGGATGAGCTGGTTCGGCATTCCGACACCGGATACCGGTCTTCTCCCAAATACCGGCGCGCTGATCGCCTATGGCACGGCGTTCGCCGCCGGCTGGGCCGCCCATCGCTGCAGCGATCTCGTGCTGACGGCCTGGAAGCGTGCCTGGCACATCAATCTTGGCATCGCCATCGCGCTGACGACCTGGCTGGTCATGGAACTTGGCATGACGCCGAATTTCACCCCGGTCGGTCCGGGCATGGACCGGCTGCCCGTCGCGGCAGCCTATACACTGGCGATCTGGACCTGGGCGTTCGGCCTGACCGGCGCAGCCCTGGTGATCTTCTCACGCGAGAACAGGGTCTGGCGTTATCTGGCGGACGCGTCCTACTGGGTCTATCTGATGCACTTGCCGCTGGTGATGGCGCTGCAGGTCGCCCTGTCCGATGTCGCACTTCCGGGGCTGGTCAAACTGCCCATGATCCTGGCGATCAGCTTTGCCATCCTGCTCGGAACCTATCAGTTGATTGTCCGGCATACCTGGATCGGTGGTTGGCTGAATGGGCGGCGGGCCATCAAGGGCCGCTCGGAAGACGCGCGCATACCCGCTGATGCATCCGCGTGAATCAAGACATAGTGCCGGCGCGCCCGCTTTGGGCGCGCCGGAATTCGTCCGAGGATGCCCATGACCGATGAACTCGCCACAGCCCGCGCCGATCTCGCATTCCTGCGAACGCTTGCCGAGGGCGACCCGCGCCCTTCGCCGGGTGCCGGCCTGTTGCTGATGTCGGCCGGACTCCTTTACGGGCTTGAAACACTCATCCATTGGGTCGGTATCAGCGACCTTGTTGCCTTGCCGGGCTGGGTCCATCTGACGGCCGCGGTTGGCGCGACCGGCGGCTTCATGCTCGCGCTTGTCATCATACTCTGGATGGATCGCAAGCAGCCGACCGGAACAGCAATGCGCAAGGCCTATGAGACCGCGTTTCAGGCTGCCGGGCTGGCCAATCTCGCCATGGTCTTCGTATTCGGATTCAACGCATTCAAGACCGAGAACTTCGCGCTCTGGCTCTACTATATACCCGTCGTTTTCGCCCTGCAGGGCGCGGCCTGGTTTGTCGCCGCCCGTGTCCAGAAACGTCTTTGGTATGGCGTTGTGGCGATCGGTTGGTACCTGGCCGCCGCAGCACTCGGCCTGACGATGGGCTCGCCCGGCCTGTTCAATCTGGTCACATCGGTGGCCCTGTTCGGGCTGATGGCCGTGCCGGGGTTCGTGATGTGGCGGTTGTCCCGCGCCGCAGACTGACAGGTCTGCGATGAGCACGCCCCCGATCGGCCAGATCGACGAGATCATCCACGGACGGCTAAGGCTCGGCGTGATGACCTATCTCGCCCAAGCCGAAGCCGCCGACTTCAACGAATTGAAAACTGCACTGGGCGCGACCCAGGGCAATCTCTCGGTCCATCTTCGCAAGCTCGAAGAAGCCGGATATGTCACCATCGAGAAAAGTTTTCTCGATCGCAAACCCTTGACGCGCGTGCGAATTTCGAAGTCCGGCCGGGCCGCATTCGGCCGCTATGTCGACGCCATGGCGAACCTGCTCGGACGCCTGGACGGGACCGACAAGGCGGGAGGCTAGGCCTCCTCCTCGTCCCCGCCGACACGAGCTGCCAGGGCTGCGGCCATGAACGCGTCGAGATCGCCGTCGAGCACACCGCCGGTGTTCGACGTCTCCACATTGGTCCGCAGGTCCTTGACCATCTGATAGGGCTGCAGGACGTAGGAGCGGATCTGGTGACCCCAGCCAATCTCACTCTTGCTGTCGGCCTCGGCCTGGGCCGCGGCTTCGCGACGCTGCAGCTCGATCTCATAGACACGGGCACGCAACATGTCCCAGGCCTGCGTCCGGTTCTTGTGCTGCGAGCGGTCATTTTGACACTGCACGACGACCGCTTTTTCCTCGCCCGGCATGTCATAGGTCAGGCGGACGGCACTGTCGGTCTTGTTGATGTGCTGACCACCGGCGCCAGAGGCACGATAGGTGTCGGTGCGCACTTTCGAGACATCAATATCGACCTCGATTGCATCATCGATCTGCGGATAGACGCCGACGGAGGAGAAGCTGGTATGGCGGCGGGCGCTTGAATCAAACGGCGATATCCGCACCAGGCGATGTACGCCGGCCTCGGTCTTCAGCCAGCCATAGGCATTCTCGCCCTTGACCAGGATGGTGGTGGATTTCAGACCCGCCTCCTCGCCGGCCTGCTCTTCCATCGTTTCCACTTTGTAGCCATGCGCATTCGCCCAGCGTGAATACATGCGCGCCAGCATGGCGGCCCAGTCCTGGCTTTCCGTACCACCGGCGCCGGAATGGATTTCAACGAAGGCGTCATTGCCGTCGGCCTCGCCGGAGAGCAGCGTCTCCAGCTGGGCGCGGCGCATGCGCTCACCGAGATTGCCGAGGCCAGCGACGGCCTCCTCGATCATGTCGGCATCGTCTTCCATCTCGGCCAGCTCGATGATTTCGAGACTGTCGGAGAGTTCCTGCTCGGCCTCGATCACGGTCTTGATCGCCGCGTCGAGCCGGTTGCGTTCGCGCATCAGGACCTGCGCCTGCTGCGGCTGGTTCCAGAAGTCGGGGTCTTCCGACTTCGCATTCAGTTCATCGAGACGTTTCTGGGCTGTATCCCAGTCAAAGACGCCTCCTCAGCAGGCCAACTGCCTGCTGGATTTCGTCGGACAGGGTCTGGATGTCTGCACGCATGGGCGTTCAATCCTGCGATTCTTCAAACCGGTTGCTCACAAGGGGATAATCAGCACGCGCGCCTCAGACAAGCCGTGGCCGCACTGACGGTCGGAACCGTACTCAGTACAGGCCGCCCAGCTCATCGTCGGGTTCATCGTCTTGCGAATCCGGCTCATCGAGCAGGAAGGCAAGCGGATCATCACTGACCGAATCGCGGGCAAAGCTGAGACCACTTTCCACTTCATCGGTCTGGCGTGACGGCTCGGTACCCGGACGGAAAGCCTCGAGAATCACCCCGGATTGGCCCAGAATGCCGGGCTCTCCATTGAGACGATTGATCGGCACAAGCCGCACACCCGGCGGTACCCGGAACGGCGCGACGGGATAACCCTCAAGCGCGACTTCCAGGAAGTCACGGGCGATCGGTGCCGCGACACGGCCACCGGCCTCGCCTGCGCCGAGCTGATAGGGTGTGTCGAAGCCGACATAGATACCGACCACGAGGTCCGGTCCGAACCCCATGAACCAGGCATCGCGGAAATCATTGGTCGTGCCGGTCTTGCCAGCCAGCGTCCAGGGCAGCGAGCGAAGCGCCGTACCGGTGCCGCGCTGCACGGCTCCTTCGAGCATGTTCACCACCTGATAGGCCGTCACCGGATCGACGACTTCCTCACGGGTTTCCGGGAAGAGCGGTTCGAGCACGGCTGAGCGATCCCACTCTTCAGCATCGCAGGTGTCGCAGGGCAGGACTTCGTGGGCAAAGATCGTGGCGCCGGTACGGTCCTGGACCCGGTCGATAATGGTCGGCTCGACGCGGCGGCCACCATTGACCATGGTCGCATAGGCGGAAACGAGGCGGTAAAGCGTCGTTTCCCCGGCCCCGAGCGACATTGCCAGCACCGGTTCCATTTCGTCATAAATCCCGAAACGCGTGCCATAGTCGACGATCGGCGCCATGCCCATTTCCTGGGCCAGGCGAACCGTCATGACGTTCCGCGACAACTCCAGGCCGAGCCGCAGGGTCGACATGCCATAATAGCGTTCCGAATAGTTGGACGGCATGTAAAAGCGCTCGTCCGGCCCGCCGGAGGCGATGAAGGGCGCGTCCAGGATCAGGCTGGCCGGCGTGTAGCCATTATCCAGCGCCGAGGCGTAGACGAAGGGCTTGAAGGCCGAGCCGGGTTGGCGCCGCGCCTGGGTGGCGCGATTGAACTGGCTGTGTTGGAAGGAATAGCCGCCAACCATCGCCAGCACACGACCGGTGTGTGGATCCATGGCCATGATACCGCCATTGATCCCCGGTACCTGACGCAAACCATACTGGCCATCGCTGAAGCCTTCCTGGTCGGCAATGCTGGCCACCAGGATCACATCACCCGGGTTCAACACCTCCGAGGGACGGCTGACCGGCGGTCCGATCTCGCCATCAGGTAGGGTTTCGCGGGCCCATTCCAGCGCCGACATCGGGATCGAGCCTTCCTCGCTGTTGAGGAAGCCGATGCGAGCTGCATCTGCAGTGGTCTCCAGAACGACCGCTTGCAGCCAACCCTCGTCGAGGTCACGCGGGATATCGGCGGCGGCCAAGCGCTCGACCCAGCCCTCGCCCAATTCGATATTCGACAAGGCGCCGCGATAGCCATGGCGGCGATCATAGGCCTCCAGCCCATTGCGCAGGGCGGCGCGCGCCGCGAGCTGCATGCGCGTATCCAGGGTCGTCCGGATCGACAGCCCGCCATCATAAAGCTCATCCTCGCCATAGAGGGAGAAGACTTCACGGCGGACATTCTCGACAAAATACTCGGCCGCCGTATAGGTGGCACCCGACAGGCGGTCGACGGTTTCCAGCGGCCGGGCCATGGCCTCGCGCGCGGCTTCCTCGGTCACAAAACCGTTCTCGGCCATGCGTGAGAGCACCCAGTTCCGGCGCTCGATGGCGGCGTCGTGATGACGATCCGGGTGATAATTGGCCGGCCCCTTGGGCAGGGCCGCCAGATAGGCGATCTCGTGCAACTCGAGCTCGTCGAGCGAGCGTCCGAAATAGTTCAGCGCCGCCGCCGCAACGCCATAGGCGCGGTTTCCGAGGTAAATCTCGTTGAGATAGAGCTCGAGGATCTGGTCCTTGGTGAAGGCGCGCTCGATGCGCCGCGACAACACCATTTCACGGACCTTGCGCTCAAGGCGCTGCTCGCTGGAGAGCAGGAAATTCTTGGCGACCTGCTGGGTGATCGTCGACGCGCCTTCCAGACGGCGCCCCTGCAACACGTTGGAGATATTGGACAGGCCGGCGCGGATGATGCCGCGAAAGTCCAGGCCGCCATGCTCGTAGAAATTCTTGTCTTCGGCCGAGATGAAGGCATGCACCACATTCTGCGGAATATTGGCGATCGGCACGAAGACACGGTGTTCGCGCGCATATTCCGCTATCAACAGGCCATCACCGGCATGAACACGGCTCATGATCGGCGGCTCATACTCGGCGAGCTGCTGATAGTCCGGCAGGTCATCGGTCACGCGGACGACATAGATGGCGACGGCGATGAAGCCGATAACAGCCAGCACCGCAGCCGCGATACTGCCCCAGAGAGCTGTCCGCAAAACATTACGCAAGGTGAAGAGTTTCATTCTGCCCTCTGGCTGCAACCCGACCGTTCGACCTCCAGGTCAGACGCGCCGTTCCAGCATGACTCCGAGGCGGCATTATGGCCGCGCTCGGCAACAGATTAAAGGGAGTCAGCGTGCCGGAAGTGCGATCATGTCCCGATCCGCGAAGATTTCATCACCGCGGTTGGTGAAATAATCGTCGATCCCGTTCACTATGGCACTCATCTGGCGGCGCCGGAAACTCGCCGATGTCAGATTGGCCTCGTCCGTCCGATTGGTCAGGAACCCCATCTCGACAAGGACTGCAGGCACGCGCGAATCGAGCAACACGAACAGGTTGGCCTGACGATGCGGATTGGCCAGCAAGGGCCCCTCCGACGAAAGGTGCTCCAGCAGGACTTCGGCAAAGGCCGACGACTGGTTGCGTTTCTCGCGCAGTTCCAGTTCGACCAGGATATTGTTCACATCCACTTGCGAGGTGTGGTTCGCGCCTTCGCGGGCACGCTGACGGGCACGGTTCTCGGCTCGGTCATTGAGCGTATAGACCGCAGCGCCCCGCACGTTCGAATTCTGGGAAGAATCGGAGTGCAGGGAGATGAAGAGGTCCGCTCTGGCTTCCGCCATGACACCGACACGTTGTTCCCAGGACGGGTAGACGTCGCGATCACGCGTCAGCAGGACTTCATAATTGCCCGTCGCCTCGAGCTGGCGGCGCAGTTCGCGGGCGGCTTCCAGCGCGACATCGGCCTCATGGGTCCCGTGGATCCCGAGCGAACCCGGATCACGGCCGCCATGGCCGGGATCCACAACGATCACGCGGCGTTCGCGCTGCGGCGGCACGTAAACAGCCTCGACGCGTTCGGCGATCAGCGAATCAAGAGAATCGGCGCGGGTATGATCAAAGCCCGACGCGGTCTGAAAACTGCCTTGGCTCGCGCGTTCCATGTCGATCACCAGACGGTGATTGCCACCGGGTGTGGCCGGATCAAGCGCGAACTGGTTGACGATGACGGCCGGGTGGTCGAGCTCGAACACAACGCGAGAGCTGGATACCGAATTGTCAAAAAAGCGGAAGGCATCGACCAGCCCGTGCCCGACGCCCTCTCCAGACGCCAGATTGGCAACCGACCAGCGCGCCTGCGGCAAGTCCACGACCAGACGATCAGAGAGGCCATCTAGCGTGAAAGCGCGGAACTCGGCCGGTTCCGAGATCTCGATCACAACCCGCGTCGTGGCGACATCCACGCCAAAACGCACATCCCGGACCTCCTGGTCCGCGAGACCGGGACTGGACAGTGCCAGAACCGACGACAACGCCATCAAAAACTGTTGAACCCGCATCACTACACCATCGCACACACCGTGATTCTGTCCACGGCTTTTGCGTAACCATAGGGCACGGAGCTTGACGTTTGGTTGATGCCCAAAGGAATTCTTCCAACCGGCTCGCCTACGGCGCGAAAGCCTTTTCTTCCGCATTCGAATGTTGCATGTTGCCAAGGCCTTGGCGACGCACCACCGGATATGCCGGTCGAGTGCGGAAGCTAGGCGCGAAGCGGCTGGGCTTTAACGGCCTGCCAACACGCTTATCGTCGCCCCGGTCCGACCGAAAAATTGCCGGGGCCCCGACCGCCGCGTCCTCCCGTAACGGAGCGGGACGCTAATGGTAACTGCCGATGCGCAGGGAGCGCCTGATGCCCAGAGCACTGAAAACAGGCCGCACCCCGTCCATCTCGCCCCCGCCGCCACTCTCTTCCTTGTCCCGCCGACTGGCAGGAAACAGGCGATTGTGCGCGGGTGCAGGAGACGACTTTAATGTCCAAGAAAATGCTGATCGATGCAGGTCATCCCGAGGAGACCCGCGTCGTCGTACTCGATGGTTCGAAAGTTGAGGATTTTGACTTCGAAGCGGCCGCCCGCCGCCCCATCCGTGGAAATATCTATCTCGCCAAGGTAACGCGGGTCGAACCCTCGCTGCAGGCGGCGTTTGTGGAGTATGGCGGCAATCGCCACGGCTTCCTCGCTTTCAATGAGATCCATCCGGATTACTACCAGATCCCCTATGAGGACCGCGTCGCCCTCGCCGAAGAGGAAGCCTCTGCGGCCGATGAGGATGATGACGAGGCGGATGACGCCAAGCCCGAAGCCGCCCCGGCGGCCGACACCGCGTCCGATGACGCGGATGGAGACGGTGAGGCCGAAGCGCCCGAAACCATTGGCGATGACAGCGAAGAAGACGATATCAGCGACCAGCAGGCTGCGCGCCGCCGTCGCCAGATGTTCCGCAAATACAAGATCCAGGAAGTCATCAAGCGGCGCCAGATCCTGCTGGTCCAGGTGGCCAAGGAAGAGCGCGGCAATAAGGGCGCAGCCCTGACGACCTATCTCTCGCTTGCCGGCCGTTATTGCGTGCTGATGCCGAACACGCCGCGCGGCGGCGGCATTTCCCGCAAGATCTCCAATGCATCCGACCGCAAGCGTCTGAAGTCGGTGGTCTCGGAGCTGGAACTGCCCAAGGGCGTCGGTCTCATCATCCGCACGGCCGGTGCCTCGCGCACCAAGACCGAGATCAAGCGCGATGCCGACTACCTCCTGCGTCTGTGGACAAATATCCGCGAACTGACGCTCAACTCGGTGGCGCCGGCGCTGATCTATGAAGAAGGCAATCTGGTCAAACGCGTGATTCGCGATCTCTACGACAAGGAGATCGATTGTGTGCAGGTGGAAGGCGAAGAGGCCTACAAGGAGGCGAAAGCCTTCATGAAGATGCTGATGCCGAGCCATGCCAAGAAGGTGCAGCACTACAAGGAAACCGTGCCGCTCTTCCTGCGCCATCAGTGCGAAGCCCAGCTTGAAGCGATCTACTCGCCTGTCGCCCCGCTCAAATCGGGCGGCTATCTGGTCATCAACCCGACCGAGGCACTGGTCTCGATCGATGTGAACTCGGGCAAGTCGACCCGCGAACGCAATATCGAGGCGACTGCGCTCAAGACCAATCTGGAAGCGGCAGCCGAAGCGGCGCGTCAGATGCGCCTGCGTGACCTTGCCGGCCTGATCGTCATCGACTTCATCGACATGGACGAGAGCCGGAACAACCGCGCTGTCGAAAAGAAGATGAAGGACATGCTGAAGCGTGATCGCGCCCGCCTGCAGGTGGGACGCATCTCGCAATTCGGCCTGATGGAGATCTCGCGCCAGCGCCGCCGCACCAGCCTGCTGGAAGGCTCCACGACGACCTGCCCGACCTGTAAGGGCACCGGGCATCTGCGTTCGACCGAATCGAGCGCCCTGGTCGCCCTGCGCGGTCTTGAGAAAGAAGGCACGCGTGGTCGCGCCAAGCGGATCCGCATTTCGGTGCCGACAGCTGTTGCGATTTACCTGCTCAATGACAAGCGCGATCATCTGTTGATGATCGAACAGCGTTTCTCGATGAATGTGCTGGTCACGGCGGACGACACCATCCTGGCCCCGGAATTCACCATTGAAGCGCTCGAGAATCGCGAGCCGGGTGAAGAACTGACCATCGCGCCGCTCTCCGTCGAATCGATCGAGGAAATCGAAATCCCCGACGTTCCGGACGAGGACGACGCGGACAATGACGAAGAAAGCCGCGAAGCTTCCGGTGGCCGTCGTCGGCGGCGGCGCCGCCGCCGCAAACCGTCTTCCGATGACACCGCTGCGGCGATGGAAGTCGTCAAGGTGGAAGGCGATGACAGCGATGAGGACGGCAGCGCCGACGAGGGCGACAACCCGCGCGACGCCGCTGGTGAGGATGGCGAGGACCAACCGCGCCGCCGTCGTCGCCGGGGTCGCCGTGGTGGTCGCGGTCGTCGCCGGACCGAGGACGAGGCGAATACGGACGAGGCAAATACTGACAATGCTGCGTCGGGCACAGACGAGGTGACCAGCGAAGCCGCGACGACCGCAGCTGAGCCGGACGCCGAGCCGACCGCCGAAGCCGCCGCCGTCGAAACCGCTCCGGTCGAAGACAAGCCGAAACGCCGCCGCACCTCGCGGCGCAAGCCCGCAGCGGCCGACAGCGAACCTGCCTCCGATGCGGTCGAGCCGCCGGCCGAAGTACAGGCCGTCGAAGCACCGGCAGTCGAAGCGGCCGTCGAAGAGGCCCCGAAAAAGCGGACACGGCGTCCGCGCAAAAAGGCGGCTGATACGGCGACGGAGGCTCCGGCAGCCGAGGCCGCTGCTGATGAACCGGCCGCAGAGCCGGTTGCCGAAGAGGCGCCCAAACCCAAGCGTCGGACCCGTCGCAAAAAAGCCGATGAAGCGCCGGCCGAGCCGGTCGCCGAGGCGGTCGAACCGGACCTCGCTGCCGAACCCGCCGCCGACGCGACGGAATCCGGCAACGAAACGCGTGAAACCGAGGCAGAGACCGAAAAGGCCGACACCGCGAAACCCGCCGACGACGATGGCAAGTCCAAGCGTCGCGGCTGGTGGAACCGGACCGGCCTGTTCGGGAACTAACCAGAACAAGGGTTGCCCGGCCTGTCCGGGCAACCCATCTTGGTCATGGTGGCGTCTTGGGGTGACGCTGCTATCATGGGCCGAGCGGGGGCCGATCAGTGGAGGCAGGATGTCGATCCTGAAAACCGTCGCCACAGCCTGCGTTCTTGCTGTGGCCACACAAGCGTCCAGCCTGGGTCAGTCCTTGATCCGGGACACGGAAATCGAGCATATGCTGCGCGAATACTCCGACCCCATTCTCGAAGCCGCCGGACTGGTTCCGGCTGATGTCGATCTCTATATCGTGGCCGACCCGGAACTGAACGCCTTTGTGACCGGCGGCCAGAACATCTTCCTGCATACCGGGATCATTCTGGAATCAGAAACACCCAACCAGCTCAAGGGCGTGATCGCGCACGAGGCCGGCCATATCTCCGGCGCCCACCTGGCGCGCGTTGGCGACGGCATTTCGGCGGCCCAGGCCCCGATGTTCGTCAGTCTCGGCCTCGGCGTGCTTGCGGCACTGGCTGGCGAAGGCGGCGCGGCCGGTGCCCTGCTCGCCTCGTCGCAACAGTTCGGCGCCCTCTCCTTCATGACCTATAGCCGTGCCCAGGAAGCCTCTGCCGACCAGGCCGGCCTGCAATTTCTCGAAGCCAGCGGCCAGTCCGGCGAAGGGCTCGTGCAGTTTTTCGAGCGCTTCCGCTATCAGGAAGTCATGTCGAACGCGCGCCGCTATCCCTATTTCCGCTCACACCCCCTGTCGTCGGAACGGATCGCCAATCTGCGCGGCGGTGCCAGTGAGTCGCCCTTTTACGATGTTCAGGACAGCCCCGAGGAAATGGCCCGGCTCGCCCGTATCCAGGGCAAGATCTACGGCTTCCTCGCTGAGCCGGAATTCGTGTTCTACCGCTACCCTGAGAGCGACCAATCGCTGCCGGCACGCTATGCCCGGGCCGTCGCCCACTATCACGACGCCCGTCTTGATCGCGCCCTGTCGGAAATCCAGGGCCTGCTCGATGAAGAGCCGGAGAATCCGTATTTCCATGAGCTGCACGGCCAGATGCTGTTCGAGAGCGGACATGCCGACGAGGCCATCGCGCCCCACGCCCGGTCGGTTGAACTGGAGCCCACCGCGCCGCTGCTGCGGGTCAATCTCGCCATCGCCATGATCGCAACCGACAATCCGGACCATCTTGAAGAGGCCGCCCAGCATCTGCGGGTCGCACTGGATATCGAGCCTGACAATGGCTTTGCCTGGTACCAGCTCTCGATCATTCACGAGCGCAATGGTGACACCGCCCTCGCCCAGCTGGCCATCGCCGAACAATCCTATGCGGCCGGCAACCGACCGCGCGCCCACCAATTTGCGTCGCGGGCCCGGACGTCGCTGGAAGTTGGCACGCCGGCCTGGGTTCGGGCCACCGAGATCGAGGCCGTGTCTGTGCCGAGCGAGGCGGAGCTTCGCCAAGCGCGCCGTCAGCGCCGCAACTGATCGGTCCGACGATGGCGCCTCCCCCGGCGGATGATGGCGATCAGTCTCTGGCGGTCACCGTGCAGCCGGTTGCCGGTCTGGGCGATGTGCCGCGTGACGACTGGGACCGGTTGGCCAATCCGCCCGGCGCCGAGTTCGACCCTTTCCTGAGTTGGGATTTCCTGGAAGCGCTCGAGGCCAGCGGCTGCGTCGGCGCCGAGACCGGCTGGGAAGCCCGGCATCTGCTCGCCCGCGATGCCATGGACAAGCTGGTCGGCGCCGTGCCGCTCTATGTGAAATCGCATTCCATGGGCGAATATGTGTTCGATCACGCTTGGGCAGACGCCTATGAGCGGGCCGGCGGTCGCTATTATCCCAAACTCCTGACCGCCATCCCCTTCTCGCCGGTCACCGGTCGCCGCATCCTGGCCGACAGCCCGGCCCTGCGACAGGCCCTCACCCGTACCTGCTGTGACCTGGCGACGCGTTGGGGTGTGTCCGGCTGGCATGTGAATTTCCCCGGCGAAGCCGAAGCAGATGAATTGCACGCCAGCGGCCTGCTGCCGCGCCTCGACCGGCAATATATTTGGTCGAACCGCGGCTATAGAGACTATGACGACTTCCTCGCCGACTTGTCCTCACGCAAACGCAAGGCCTTGCGCAAGGAACGCGCCGCCGCCCAGGACGGTCTCACGATCGAACACCTGACCGGCGAACAGCTGTGCCCTGAACACTGGGACGTGTTTTATGCCTGTTATCAGGAAACCGGCGCCCGCAAATGGGGCTATCCCTATCTCAATCGCGATTTCTTCGACCGGCTGCATCAACGTCTCGCCGACCGTGTCCTGCTGGTCATGGCCAAGAAGGATGGACGCTATATCGCGGCCGCACTCAACCTGATCGGCTCACACGCGCTCTACGGTCGATATTGGGGCAAGCTGGAGGACCATCCCTTCCTGCACTTCGAGCTGTGCTACCACCAAGCCATTGACGCCGCGATGGCACGCGGGCTGCAACGCGTCGAGGCTGGCGCCCAGGGCGAGCACAAGCTGGCCCGCGGCTATCGTCCGCAGCCGGTCCGCTCAGCCCATTTCATCACCAATGAAGGCTTCCGGAATGCCGTGGTGCAGTATCTCGACCAGGAACGGGCCGCTGTCGCAACCGAAATCCAGCTTCAAGACGCAGACAGCCCGTTTCGCAAGGACCAGCCGCGCTAGCGGCATCCGCTTTTGTTTGAACGGGTGAATCGCTCCAGTCTCGAATTGGGGGATTGAATGTGACGACATCAAGCTTGATCCGTCGCGCGCTGGCGCTGGTATTCCTGACCGCTTTGGTGATCGGGGGCAGCGGTGCCTTCTTTGCGCTGCAGGCACGCGCCTTCGACGAGGCCACGCGCGAATCGCGCCTTTTGCTGGCGACTGCCCAGGCTATCCGCGCCTACACATCTGACCAGGTCGCACCGCTGGCCTACACAGCGTCGAGCGACACCTTTCATCCGGAAACGGTGCCGTCATTCGCGGCGCAAACAGTCTTCGCCGAAGTTTCCAGCGCCGACCTTGCCTATACCTATCGCGAGGTCGCCCTTAACCCGACCAGCCCCACCGACCGGCCGGTTCCGTTCGAAACCGAATTGATCAACGCCTTTCGTCAGGATGACGCCCTGACCGAGCGGTCCGGCCGCTGGCGCCGCGGCGGACATGAACTGTTCTACCTGGCCCGTCCAATCCGGATCGAACAGGAAGCCTGTCTGAGCTGCCACAGCACGCCCGACCAAGCGCCGCCCGCCATGGTCGAACGCTATGGCACTGAGAACGGGTTCGGATGGCAGATGGGCGAGACCATCGGCCTGCAGATCGTGACCGTGCCGATCGAACAGGAAATGCGCGGCATGTTCGAACTGGTGCTGGCACTGGGCACCGGCCTGCTTGTCATCTTCCTGGCCGGATACGCCGCGACATCAAACACCATCAATCGTCAGCTCGTCGTCCCGCTGCAGGCACTGACCGCGCGGGCTGAAGATGTCTCGGTTGGTATTGATGACGGCACGCCCCTGCCCGACGACGGTGCAAGCGAACTCAAACGACTGTCGGCAAGCATCGAACGCCTCCGACGCAGCCTTCGCCGCGCACTTGCCGACCGAAACGACCACGAGGGGCAGGCGTAATGTTCCGCCTCGCACTGCTCGCCTTCATGACCTTGCTCGCCTGGGTCGTGCACGCTTGGGTGGGTAGCAATCTTCTCTTCGCAGACACCGAATTGCCGGGCCTGATCAAACTGACCGCCGGCGCGCTGACCGCGCTTCTCGTGACTTTCATCCTGGTCGGCATCATCCTCGAGATCGGCCTGCGCCAAAGCCTGCGGATCGAGCCCGTCGGCGCCCAGCGTGTCGTGATTTTCATCATCGTCACATTCGCTGTCAGCGCCATCGCGCTCAAGTTGATGGGCTTCGACATCACAACGATCCTGACCACCTCGGCCTTGCTGACCGCCATTATCGGGTTCGCGCTTCAACCGACACTGGGCGGGCTTTTTTCTGGTATCGCCCTGCAGCTCGACAGCCATCTCAAACCCGGTGACGGCATCCGCTACAAGGGTGAGAACGTCAAAATCGAGTCCATGAACTGGCGCTCGGTCGTCGGCCGAAAACGTGACGAAACGCTGATCATCATTCCCAATTCCAGCCTCGCGGGCGAACCGGTCGAGATTTATCCCAATGATCGACCGGTCTGGAGCATTTGCCGGTTTTCCGCGCCGATGAACTGGCCACCACAATTCATCTCAGATCTCGTGCGCCGTGCTGTTGCCGACCTCGACTATGTCGACGCGGCGGCCCCTGTCATGGTTCTACCGGAGTCGGAAAACGCCGAAGATGGTCAGATAGGGTATCGCGTGCGCTACAAGGTCGCGTACTATTTCGAGACCCCCGAACTGGACTGCGAAGTCCTTCGCCGACTGTGGTACTGCTTCCAGCGCGAGGGGATTCCGCTCACCGCATCGCGCCTGTTGCCAGCCTCACTCCGTGAACGCCGAAGCGACATGCAAGTCTGGCCCGGTGGCGCGACACCGGAAACACTCCTTTGCGCGTTGGCTGCAAACGCCGGACATTCGCTGACCGAGGCCGAGCATGACCAGCTGGCCCATGCCTTGAGCAACCATGCCCGCATTCTCCTGTTCGGACCTAATGAGCGCATCGCCCTGCCTGCCGGTCTTGCGCCCGGCCCGCTCCTGCTGGCCGCCGGTTCCGTTCATGGCCAAGAACGCGGCTTCTCGGAACGACGCATGGTCGGTGACCTTCCTCCCCAAGGCTCGGCACGGCACTACTACCAGCGCCTGTCACCGAACGCCGTCATGCACCAGATGGCCGTCCTGCTGGCCGATCAGATTGGCCCCTATGCCGAGCGCGTTGTGAGCCAAGCGGCGATCGAGGCGCCATGCCTGCCAAGCGCCGCGATCCAGTGCGCCGCGCATATCGATGACGCGCAAGACCGGGCCGCTTTCCTTGCCGTCACCAACGCGTTGATCCAGACGTCCGACATCGACAAGATCGTCTTCACCACAGCGCCGGGCGTTGCGGGAACGACCGTGGCGATGCCAAGCTGCCGCGCCGTCGACGAAGCCGTCTTCCTGGCGCTTGATCCGGCCGCCGTCTGCGCATTTGATGCGATATCTCCCCGCTTGCTGACACCACGGAGCTGACCCGATGAGCCTCGACGGCGACTATGATCCGGACAATATTTTCGCAAAAATCCTCAAGGGGGAACTGCCCTGCGTGAAGGTCTATGAGGACGAACACATCTTGTCCTTCATGGATATTTTCCCGCAGGCGCCGGGCCATGTCCTGGTGGTGCCGCGCGAACCGGTTCGCAATGCGCTGGAAATGACGGATGGCGCCCTTCAGGCTGCCATCGTGCGGGTCAAGCGGATCGCCAATGCGGTCAAGACGGCGCTGGCGCCGGATGGCATCATACTGACCCAGTTCAACGGCGCGCCGGCCGGCCAGACAGTGTTTCACGTCCATTTCCACATCATCCCGCGCCAGGAGGGCGTCGCGCTGGGCGCTCATGGTGGCGGGCAAGCGGATATGGACGTTCTGAAAGATCAGGCCGCCCGGATCGCGGCCGCTATCGAACACCCCTGATTACGGCCACCGACCGGGCAAGGGTCAGCGCAATCGTCCTTCAAAGGTCAGGAAGACCAGCATGGCGATGATCGCGCCCTGCAGGGTGAAGGAAAACAGCGTCCAGGCGTCCACATTCACCATCGTTGAAAACAGGTTGTTGCTGCCCATGATCACCCATTCGGCACGATCCAGGACAAAAGACAGGACAAAGGCGGGCAAGGCCCATCGTTTCCCTCGCAATACCAGCACCAGGGTCACCAGATTCATGACAACATGAGAGAAGAACAACACTTCCTGCGTCAAGGTCAGGCTCTGGACGAAGGCCGCCGCCAGCGCCGCATCCGGCCAAAGCCCGATGCGTGCTGAAATGTCATTGATCGCCCAATAGCCACCATAAGCCACCTGAACCGACAGGAGGCCGATGAGAATATAATAGGGGGTGTCGCGGCGCGTCATCCAGGTCCTTCGCCCAAAAGCCACCCGACGCGGCAACGCCGGTAACATCCTAATCATCCATGAAACCGGCAGTGAGTCATCCGCTTGCCGCACAATCACACCGTCAAGCCAGCGTTCGAAGCACACCGAGAAAGCGCTCGCCGAACGTCTCCAGTTTCTTGGGGCCGACGCCGTTGACCGCCGCCATTTCATCCAGTGAACGCGGCTGCAGATGCGCCATGTCGATCAAAGTCGCATCGGAAAACACCACATAAGCCGGCACGTTGCGCTCGGCCGCCAGCTCGCGGCGAAGTGCCTTGAGCGCCGCCAACACATCCGCATCGACATTTGCCGCCGCAGCCTCGATCATTTTTTTGGGCCGCTTGGACGATGACGGCTTTGCAGTGATCTCGCGAATGGCAACCGTCTGCTCGCCCTTCAGGACCGCGCGGGCATCGGAAGTCAATTTGAGCGCGCCATAGCCCTGGATGTCGATCTCCAGCAATCCGGACGCCACGCATTGACGGACCAAGCCCTGCCAGAAGGGTTTGGGACGCTCGGCGCCAACGCCATGGGTCGGCAAGTTGTCATGACCGCGTGCCCGGATCTTCTCGGTATCGGCGCCGCGCAGGACATCGATGACATGCGCCGTGCCGAAACTCTCGCCGGTCCGCACAATGGCCGAAAATAGCATCTGGGCCTCCCGCGTGCCGTCGATCAGGGTTGGCGGGTCGAGGCAGAGGTCGCAATTGCCGCACGGCTTGCCGCCCGTTTCACCGAAATAGGCGAGCAAGGACAGGCGGCGACACCGGGTCGCCTCGCAATAGGCCAGAAGGCTGTCAAGGCGCTTGTGCTCGCGGCGGCGATGACCGTCATCCTCACCATCCTGGTCGATGAATTGCCGACGCATGCGCGCATCGGAGAGACCATAGAGCATCATCGCCTCAGCCGGCTGACCATCGCGACCGGCACGGCCGATTTCCTGGTAGTAGGCCTCCATCGAGCCGGGCATGTGAAGATGGAAGACATAGCGGATATCCGGCTTGTCAATGCCCATGCCGAAAGCGATCGTAGCCACCATAACCACCGCTTCTTCGGCCATGAATCGCTCCTGGTTTTCGCGGCGGACCTCTGGCGCCAGCCCGGCATGATAGGGCAGAGCGTGATAGCCTTCTGCCCGCAGCAGCGCCGCGACTTCCTCGGTCGATTTTCGCGACAGGCAATAAACGATGCCGGAAACGCCCCGCCGACCATCGAGAAAGTCGAGCAATTGCGCTTTCCAGCCGGATTTCGGTGCCACCGAGAGTGTCAGATTGGGTCGGTCAAACCCATGCACGACGATCTCACCGCCGGCCCCGAACAGCTTGGCCGCGATATCGGCCCGGGTCGCCTCGTCGGCGGTCGCCGTGAACGCGGCCAGCCGGGCCGTGGGGAAACGCTCACGCAGATGGCAGAGATCCTCGTATTCCGGTCGGAAGCTGGCGCCCCATTTGGAGATGCAGTGCGCCTCGTCGACCACGAACATGGCCGGCTCGACCGCATCCAGCGCAGCCAGCATGCGGCCGGTCATCAGGCGCTCCGGCGACAGGTATAACAAGCGTATCTCGCCCGACTGCACCCGGCGCCAATCCTCGACATTGGCGCCGCGGTCGCGCCCGGAATGGATGGCCGCGGCAGCAACGCCATTGGCCTGCAGGGCCGCAACCTGATCGTCCATCAGGGCCGTCAACGGCGAGATCACCACCGTCAACCCGTCGAGGATCAGGGCCGGCACCTGATAGCAGATCGACTTGCCGGCACCGGTTGGCATGACACACAGGGTCGGACGGCCGGCCAGGATGTGGTCAACAATGTCGGCCTGGCCGGGCCGAAAACCGGGAAAGCCGAAAGTGGCACGAAGGACAGCATCTGGGCTGGGCTGCGTCATGAAATTCCGGTCCCGCTGGCGTCGCCCTGTTCTGGGCGAATTCGGGCGGCGCTTCAATAAACACCTCGCACCTTGCCGCCTCCGGGCGGGGCCGGCGTGATTTCAGTCGCTTGTTTTCATGATACCAGCCCGCTCGATCCCGCGTCCCGCCCTTCTTTCAATCGTCCGTTGATGCGGTGTCGATGAAGGCGCGCGCACCCTTGTCTGCGAAATCACCGCGCAATGCATCCATGTCGGCCTCTATCACGGCCTTCCAGTCAGGTTGCGCAAGCAGGTTTTGACCTGCCCGCATGAGCTGCGGTCGGGCTGCAATATCGAGCCCTATCACCAATGCCATCGACAGAAACCAGGCCAGATAGGCATCCGCCGCGGTCAGACCACCACCAACCAGCGTATCGCGACCTGTCAGATGCCTGTCCAACAGATCGAGTCTGGGGCCGGCCTTGCCGCGGATGAATGCCTTGTAGCCGGCATCAACGTCGGCGCGCAGCAATGGCCAGAGCAGGCCCTTGTGCAATTCAGTGGCGCAAAAACTCGTCCACCGGATCAGTTCGAAAAAATCCGGATCGGTCATGGCCGGAAGCCCCGGCCCTTGCCCCTGCAGCCACAGCAGTATCGCGGTATTTTCGGTGAGCACGGTGCCATTGTCCTGCCGCAAGGTCGCGACAAGCCCGAGTGGATTGATCGCAAACAGGGTGCCACCAGTCTCGACGTCCTTGTTGAAGACATCGGTTCGGACAATCTCGAGCGGGACGTTGAAGGCCGCAGCCGCCAACCGGCACGCCGTCGAACAAGCCATGGGATAGTGGTAGAGGCGATGCGCCATTTACTGCTCCATAGGTTCTGCGCCTGCGCCAGCAGGCAAGCCCGGCCCGGTCTCAAATCCCGGCCCGAGCCATGGCCCGATTGCTCTGCCGGGCATTGATGCAATTTAGTTGGCACGGGAATGGCGGAAACGACAATTAACGACTATATTTCGCCAATGACTGACACAAGAACCATATATTTCGCGACCTTCCCGGGTGCCGAATTGCTCGACATAGCCGGGCCGGCCGCAGTGTTCACAGCTGCCAACCAACTCTCGGGAAGACCGCTTTACCGCGTCGACGTCATCGCACTACCAAGTGGCGAGATTGACCATGGTGGCGGGCTGGGCCTGACCGCCCGGGCGATCGCCGACATAATACCGGGTCCGGCGGACACGCTTGTGGTGGCCGGCGGCTATGAGGCCGAGATCACACGGGCGGTCGCCGACACAGACCTGCTCGCCGGACTCGGCCGGATCGCACGCCAATTCGGCCGGATCGGTTCGGTATGCAGCGGCACCTTCCTGCTGGCCGCAGCCGGAATCATCACCGACCAGCGTGTCGCCACGCACTGGCGCGGCGCGCCGCGGCTCGCGGCCCGTTTTCCGGGCCTCACCGTCGATCCGGATGCGCTCTACGTGCGGGACGGCGATATCTGGACCTCGGCTGGCGTGACCACCGGGATCGATCTGGCCCTGGCAATGCTGGAGGCCGATCATGGCCGGGCCCTGAAGACACGGGTGGCGCGCGAACTAGTGGTCTATGCGCACCGCCCCGGTCACCAGTCGCAATTCTCCGATGTCCTCGATGCCCAGACCCGGGCCGGAGACCGCTATGGCGCATTGATCGACTGGATGCAGGACCGCCTTGACCAACCCCTGAAAGTCGCTGACCTGGCCGCCTATTGCGGCCAGACCGAACGGACCTTCCAACGCCGGTTCAGCGCCGCCTCGGGCATGCCGCCTGCACGCTTTGTCGAAACCCTGCGCATGAAGCATGGCCGCGACCTTCTGGAAGCCGGCCTTGCGGTCAAACAAGTCGCCGGGCGCTGCGGCTTCCGGTCGGAAGCCGCATTCCGGACCGCATTCCGCCAGCATTTCGGCGTGGCACCGGGCCAGCATGCCCGCATGCTGGCGGTCTAGATCAGGATATTGGGCGACCACATCATCATCCAGGCCCCAAACAGGCCCAGCGCGGTGATGCCGCCGCAGACCAGGATCAAGCCCGCCACGCCAAGCTTGAAAGGCGCCGAGCGGCTGTCCCGGGCCTTTTGGTAAACTTCCAGCACGATAAGCGGTACGAGGAAGGCCAGATACGGGACAAGGATATCCGTGGGGCCATCCAAGGTCCGGCGCATGCCCGCTCCGCCACTGGCTATGGCCCAGGCCATATAGGCCACTCGGATGAACCAGACACCGCTGACTACGACGAAAAGGCGCATCGCCCAGCGCCGGTGCAGATCGATCCTGCGCGCCATCGCGTGGCGCAGGGTGAAGGTCGCAGTGACCAAAATCAGCAATCCGTCAATCGTTGTCCCGAGGGCCGCCCAATCGTTCAAACGGGTCCCACGGACCCAGATCAGGAGAATACCGCCGATCGCCAAGAATACCGCCACCGAGATATAGGCGCGGCCGGTCCAGCGATGGAAGGCGGGAAACTTGCGCCGGATCATGGGCAGGAGCTGGATCACGCCGGCCGCACTGACAAAGGCCGCAAGCAGGACATGGGAGATGAAGCCGAGATTTCCCAGCCAGTCACCCTGAACATACCCCTCAATCAGGCCGGTCTCGTTCCAGCGTGAATAATCGCCGGACGCCGTGCGCGGAATATAGGCGCCCAGAATATAATAGGTGAACAGCCACTGGCCGGCAGCGGCGATGATGAACCACAGGACACCACTGCCCTGGAGCAGGCTCTGCGGTGTGAAGCGTCGGCGCCGCGATGGCGCAGCGACGGAATCGGACATGATCTAGCCTTTCACTTCGAGTACAAGCGATCGCGAACTTCCGCGACGACGCCACACTCTTCACGCCTAACCACACCCGTCTCGCCGATTTGGAAATCGGCCAGATATTTTGATTGCGGCGGCAGCGGGTTTGATCATGGCCCGAAATATGCGACACAGAGCCTTGCGCTCGGGGGCGCCCGATTTCAGGAGATATGGTCCGATGCTGGAGTTCGCGGGCGCCGTCAAACTCACCTTCTCCGCCGCCGCGATCGTCTCGATCCTGGCCGTCCTGACTGTGCGTCAACGCAGCGGTCTCCAGATCGCTTGGGCGATTTTCTGTGCCGGTCTTGCCGCCGTGATGATACGCGACGTCTTTCCCGATTATACCGGCCCCTTCGCCGCCATTCTCGCGATCACCGGATGCGCCAGCTGCAGCTGTTTCTGGCTGGTCTCGCGCGGCATCTTCCGGGCGGATGTTGGCTTCGGCTTGCCGCAGGCGATTCTTGTCGGCGGCATTTTCGCACCGTCCGTGATCAACCAGTTGCTGGTCGGCGCATCGGCCGAGCGGATCATCGGGGATGCCGGACTGACCGCCGTCCTCGCCGCCACCAGCAGTTTCCAGTCCATGCTGAGTTCAACCGTTCTGGTCCTCGCATTCTGGGAGGGTATACGCAGCTGGACGAAGAGCGAGCCGCCCGCCGAACGGCGCCTGCGGATCGGATTCCTCGCCAGCTATGGCACCTGTGTCTCGGTCTGCGTCATGTTGCTCGATCATGGCGATACGACGCGCTTCGACGCCGGCACGATTGCTCTCGCACAAGCACTCTGTGCGCTGCTGATCTTCCTCGCCGCCGGGTTTGCCGTGGTCTGGCGCCAGCGCCATCCATTGCCTGTCCCTGCCAATGATACGGAACGCATGACGTCGCAGGCCGCCCGCGACGCCGCGCCAAGCGCTGAGGAACGGGCCTTGGGACAATGGGTGCGCCAGCGGGTTGAGGCGGACCGGCTCTTCCTCGATCCAGACCTCAAGGTTGCCAGCCTCGCCCGGCGCCTGCGTGAACAGGACTACCGGGTCAGCCGAGCCATCACGCTCGGACTCGGTGAGCGCAATTTCAACCGCTTCATCAATCGCTACCGGATCGATCATGCCTCCGCGCTGTTGTCCGATCCGGCGCAGGCCGGGGCCAGTATTCTCGACATCGCCCTGGAGAGCGGCTTTGCCTCGATCGGCCCGTTCAACCGGGCCTTCAAGGAACAAACCGGCCTGACTCCACGGGCCTTCCGGCAGCATGGCCCCGGCCCGAAACCCGGCCGCGGAATCGCGCCTGCCGAACGGGCTGCTACGTCCTGAATTCAGCCGGAGAGCCATCCGAACACAAAAACGGCGCCCCGCGGGGCGCCGTTTCTCATTGAACCGGAAGGTGAGGATCAGACCTCTTCCTTCTTGTCCTTTTTCTTGGCATTGCGCGGCAGGAGCCGGTCGCCGGGCGTGACATGGAAATCCAGCCGGTTGCTGTCGGCCTCGTCGACATCGACCTTGACCAGACCGCCCTTCTTGAGCTCGCCAAACAGGATCTGGTCGGCCAGGGGCTTCTTGATATGCTCCTGGATGACCCGGGCCAGCGGACGGGCGCCGAAGCGGCTGTCATAGCCGCGCTCAGCCAGCCAGGCGGTGGCATCGGCGGTCAGTTCGAAGGTCACGCCGCGATCAATGAGCTGGGCTTCCAGCTGCAGCACGAATTTCTCGACCACACGACCGATGGACTCCGGCGACAACGGCGCGAAGGGAATGACCGCGTCGAGGCGATTGCGGAATTCCGGCGTGAACAGGCGTTCGACCGCCTTGTCCGCTTCATCGGTCTTTTTGCCGCGACCAAAGCCGATCGATTCCTTTTGCGCGTCGGAAGCGCCCGCATTGGTCGTCATCACGAGGATGACATTGCGGAAATCGACCTTCTTGCCGTTGGTATCGGTCAGCGTGCCATTGTCCATGACTTGCAGGAGGATGTTGAACAGGTCCGGGTGCGCCTTCTCGATCTCGTCGAGCAGCAGGACCGAGTGCGGGTGCTGATCGACGCCATCCGTCAACAGGCCGCCCTGGTCGAAACCGACATAGCCCGGAGGCGCGCCGATCAGGCGGGAAACGGCGTGCCGCTCCATGTATTCCGACATGTCGAAACGCTGCAATTCGACGCCAAGCGTATCGGCCAACTGCTTGGTGACCTCGGTCTTGCCGACACCGGTGGGGCCGGAGAAGAGATAGCAGCCGATCGGCTTGTTCGGCTCGCGCAGGCCGGCCCGCGACAGCTTGATGGCCGTGGCCAGCTGGTCAATCGCTTCATCCTGGCCAAACACGGTGTGCTTGAGATCGGTCTCGAGATTGCGCAGCGACTGCTCGTCATCCTTGGACACCGTTTTCGGCGGGATGCGGGCCATGGTGGCAACAATGCCCTCGACCTCTTTCACACCGATCGTCTTCTTGCGCTTGGACACCGGCTGCAACCGCATTTGCGCTCCGGCCTCGTCGATCACGTCGATCGCCTTGTCCGGCAATTTGCGGTCGCCCATGTAGCGCGAGGAGAGTTCGACAGCCGATTTCAGCGCCTCATTGGTGAAGCGGACATCGTGGAAGTCCTCGAAATAGGATTTCAGCCCTTGCAGGATCTTGATCGCATCCGGCACGGACGGCTCGGGCACATCGATCTTCTGGAAGCGGCGGACAAGCGCCCTGTCCTTCTCGAAATGCTGGCGATATTCCTTGTAGGTCGTCGAGCCCATGCAACGCAGGCTGCCTGACTGCAGGGCCGGCTTGAGCAGGTTGGACGCGTCCATGGCGCCACCCGAGGTCGCCCCGGCACCGATGACGGTGTGGATCTCGTCAATGAAGAGGACGGCATTATCCTTTTCCTCGAGTTCCTTGACGACCTGCTTCACACGCTCCTCGAAATCACCGCGATAGCGGGTCCCGGCGAGCAAGGAGCCCATGTCGAGCGAATAGATGGTGGCACCGGCCAGCACATCGGGGACTTGGTCTTCGATGATCTTGCGGGCAATACCCTCGGCAATGGCCGTCTTGCCGACGCCCGGGTCACCAACCAGAAGCGGGTTGTTCTTGCGGCGACGGCACAGAACCTGGACACAACGCTCGACTTCCGCATCGCGACCGATCAACGGATCGACGCCGCCCTTGCGAGCCTTTTCGTTCAGGTTGACCGTATAGGCGGTCAGCGCATCGCCATCCTTTTGCGGCTCTTCCGCGGGCTCGGCACCGCGTACAGCGCGTTCTTCCGAAGCGCCCGGCTTACGACCAATCCCGTGCGAGATGAAATTGACCGCGTCGTAACGCGTCATGTCACGCTCGGCGAGGAAATAGGCCGCATGGCTTTCACGCTCGGCGAACAAGGCCACCAGGACATTGGCCCCGGTCACTTCCTCGCGCCCGGCGTTCTGGACGTGGATCACCGCCCGCTGAATGACGCGCTGGAAGCCGGCCGTCGGCTTGGCATCCTCCTCGTCATCAACGACGAGTTCGGTGAGTTCATTGTCGACATACTCGGTCAGGGTCGCTCGAAGTTCATCGAGGTCAACGTCGCAGGCCTTCATAACCGCCGCGCCGTCCTGATCATCCACGAGAGCAAGAAGGAGATGCTCCAGGGTCGCAAATTCATGCCCACGCTCATTGGCGTATCCCAGAGCGCGGTGCAGGCTGTCTTCCAAGTCTGAAGAGAATGAAGGCACCACTCTATTCCTTTTCCATTGTGCACTGCAGCGGGTGTTGAGCCCGCCGTGCGGCGTCCATGACCTGGGCTACCTTTGTCTCGGCAACCTCATATGTGTACACGCCGCACATACCGACACCGTTCTGATGAACATGCAGCATGATTCGCGCTGCATCTTCGGGCGACTTCCGGAAAATTCGGACGAGAACCTCGACCACGAATTCCATCGGCGTGTAGTCATCATTGAGTAGCAAAACACGGTAAAGCGAAGGTTTCTTGGTCGCCGGCCGGGTCTTTGTCGCGAGGCCAGTTTCCTCTTCTACGCCGGTATCGTCATGTTTTCGTTCGGTCATATTTTAAACGTGCTCGAATATTACTTCGCTACTCATCGGCACAGATAGGAATCCCTGCCGGACTTGGAAAGAGACGCTCCGCAGCGCCGTCAGGACACAAGAATAACACGCTCAGCAAATTCTTGCTTCCCGTTTCACCGCGTTCAGCCTAAAAAGGCGCACCCCGTTCATATCGGGGATCCACCGGAACCATCCCGAAATCACCACGGGCCCGGTCGGGGAGGACGCCAGCGTTTCGTCCAGCAGCCGGAAAACCGGCGCCGGAACGCACCGGACCGAAAGGTGCTCGCACCTGGAGGTCCCAAGACGGCCACAAGGCCACACCGTCTCTACGAGGCGACGCCGACAAAAAAAGGGCCCGGTGACTAATCACCGGGCCCAGTCGGGGAGGAAAATTCCAAAACTCGTCAGTTCACTAGGCTCAGCGCTGAGCCTGTGCGAACTCCATGGCGGCCGCGACGCGATCGTTCAGCGGCTTCACCGAATTCTTGAACAGGTCGGAGAACAGGTCCGAGGTCTTGTTGATCTCGGCGAGATAATTGTCCATGGCCGACTTGGTGAATTCGGACTGGATCTCGAACACTTCCTGGACCGACTTGGCGGAGGCGAACTTCTTCGTCGCAGCAACACCGTCTTCCATCGCCGATTTGGCATAGGTCACGGCGTTCGTGTTGGCGGTTTCAAAGCCCTTGCCGGCCACGGTCGCGGAAGCGATCAGGGCGTCGACAGTCTCTTTCTGGAAATTGCTGGCCTCGGTAACCGATTTCAGCGTCTTCTCGAAACCTTCCTTGAGCGCGTCATTGCTCGCGGCGGTCATGCTCTCAATGGTGTCATTCATGGCAAAGCTCTTTGTGGTGCGGGCAGCGGGTTTGGCTTTCGAGGCCGGCTTGGCTGCCTTGGGGGCGGGTTGGGACGGCGCGGATTTGACTTTCGCCGTCGACGTCTTCGGCGCGGCCTTCTTGGCTTTCGCCGGCTTGGCGGTCGTCGCCTTTGCCGGTTTGGCCGGGCTCGCCGTTGCAGTCGTCTTCACCGGCGCCACGGTCTGCGACACAATGCGGGGCGCGCTCGGGGCAGTCGCTTTGGCAGCGGCCGCTTTCGTTTCGGTGGAAGTTTTCTCGACGTCGCTCATCACGGGTCACTGTCTGGTTGCTAAACTTGCTGCGGAAGCTCTTCGCAGTCGCAATATAAATACCACACTCCCGGCCGGGGTCAAGGAAATTATTGTGCACCGCACAAAACATATCTGATGACCACGGGCAGGCCTTAACCCGCTGGCAATGAGCACGCGTCAGGCTGCCCGCATGATCACTGCAACCCGCCTTCTCGCCCTGACCGTCGGCCTTGCCCTCTCTGGCCTGTCCGCGCCTGCCCACGCGAACAATTCGCGCTATGCCGCCTTTGTGGTCGACGAGAATACCGGCGTCGTGCTCCATTCCCGGCGTTCCGACGCGGAGCGCTATCCGGCCTCGCTGACCAAGATGATGACGCTCTACATGCTGTTCGAGGCTCTCGAGACCGGTGAAATCGGCCTCAATGACCCGATCCGTGTGTCCGCGAACGCATCGAATGCCAGCCCGTCACGCCTCGGACTAAGCGCCGGCGACACGATTTCGGCCGAAAACGCGATCCGCGCCCTCGTGGTGAAAAGCGCCAATGATGTGGCGGTGGCCGTCGGCGAACGCCTAGGTGGGGGCGAAAGCCGCTTCGGTGAGCTGATGACCGCCCGCGCGGCCGAGCTCGGCCTGACCCATACCACCTTTCGCAACGCCTCCGGCCTGCCCAATTCGCGGCAGACAACGACGGCGCGCGACATGGCCCGGCTGGCGATCGCATTGCACCGGGATTTTCCGCAATACTTCGACTATTTCAACGAAGAGAGATTCACCTGGAACGGTCGCACCTACCGCAACCATAATTCACTGGTTGGACGGGTTCGTGGCGTGGATGGACTCAAAACCGGCTATATTCGTGCCTCCGGCTTCAATGTCGTCGTATCGGCCGAGCGGGGCGATCACCGCCTGATCACCGTAATCATGGGCGGACCAAGCGCCGCCGCCCGCGACGCCCATGCCGAAGAGCTCATCGAAGCCGCCTTCGCAACGCTGGAACAGCGACAGGATACGCGCTTGTTCGCCGCCCTCTCCTCACCGCGCATCAACCCCGTGCGACAGCAGGATCTGATCGCCCGAGATGTCGCCGCCCTGCACCTGGACGAGCCGACCGAAATGGGTTCCGCCAATCCACCACCCTCGGTGCAGATCGTCCTCGCCGATGAAGACGAAATGCGCCTCGAACCGCTCGCGCCAGCCCGCCTCGATGCACCGACAAGCCGCCCATCGGCCGAGCCGAGCCTGATCCGCGGCGCCTGGTCGATCCAGGTCGGCGCCTACAACACCGCCGACGCGGCGCAAGACCGCCTCGCCGAAGTGGCCATCTTCTCCGGCGCCCTCGACGCCGCTCAGCCGGCCGCACGGGCCGTTACGATCAGCGGTGACCGCCTCTGGCGGGCGCGTTTCGAAGCCCTGACCGAAGACGAAGCCCGGCTCGCCTGCCGCGAGCTGAGTGCCCGCGACCATCCTTGTTTCGCGGTCGCGCCGGGACGATAACTCCACACATCGACGCTACGGTTCGGCGCGCATATGCGCGTCGGACTGGAATCCTTCGGTCGGTTGACACAACCTTTCCGCTCGAACACTTTCGCGCGCCTTGGCCGCTGCCTGGCGGTCCCTGCCTCATGTCTGGAACCAAGCACCGATGAATGTTGTCGTCGTAGAATCCCCGGCCAAAGCCAAAACCATCAATAAATATCTCGGCGCGGACTACACCGTTCTGGCCAGTTTCGGACATGTCCGTGACCTGCCGCCCAAGGATGGCTCGGTGAAGCCGGATGAAGATTTCGCGATGGCCTGGGAGATCGACACCGCCTCGGCCAAGCGCGTCAAGGCAATCGCCGATGCGGTACGCGAGTCCGACCGCCTGATCCTCGCCACTGACCCGGATCGCGAAGGTGAGGCGATTTCCTGGCACTTGCTGGAAGCGCTGCAAAAGCGCCGCGTCCTGAAGGATGTCGTTGTCCAGCGCGTGGCTTTCAACGCGATCACCAAACCGGCCATCCTGGAAGCGATGGCGCATCCGCGTGCCGTCGACATGGAGCTGGTCAATGCCTATCTGGCGCGCCGGGCGCTGGACTATCTGGTCGGCTTCACCCTGTCGCCGGTTCTGTGGCGCAAACTGCCGGGTTCGCGTTCGGCCGGACGGGTGCAGTCGGTCGCCCTGCGGCTTATCTGTGACCGCGAGCTGGAGATCGAAAAATTCCGCTCCGAGGAATACTGGACGGTTGATGCCGACCTGACGGCGAATTCCGACAATTTCCGGGCCAAGCTGGTGACGCTCGACGGCAAGAAATTGCAAAAGCTGTCGATCAAGGACCGCGCCAGCGCCAATGCCGCCGTTGACGCGATCAACGCGGCCAGCCTGTCCATCACCGGCGTTGAAGCCAAGCCGGCCAAACGCAACCCGCCACCGCCCTTCACCACCTCGACGCTGCAGCAGGAAGCGGCACGCAAGCTGGGCTTTTCCGCCACCCGCACCATGCAAACGGCGCAGAAACTCTATGAAGGTGTCACGATCGGTGGCGAGACCACCGGTCTGATCACCTATATGCGGACCGACGGCGTTTCCATGGTTCCCGAGGCGATCAGCCAGGCCCGCGACGTGATCAGCAAGGAGCACGGTTCGCTCTACGTGCCGTCGGCGCCGCGCATGTACGCCACCAAGGCCAAGAACGCCCAGGAAGCGCACGAGGCAATCCGCCCCACCAGCTTCGCGCGCCTGCCCGAGAAAATGTCGCTGGACCAAGATATGGCCCGCCTTTACCAGCTGATCTGGCGCCGCGCCGTTGCCAGCCAGATGGAGAGCGCCCGCTTCGAGCGCACCACGGTGGACATCACCTCCTCTGACCAGAAAACCGCCCTGCGGGCCGTCGGCACCGTGCAGCTGTTTGACGGTTTCCTGGCGCTCTACCAGGAGGGGCGCGACGATGAAGAGGATGAGGGCGAAAACCGCCTGCCCAAGCTGAGCCAGGGCGCCGCCGCGACCGTCGGCAAGACCCATGCGGACCAGCACTTCACCCAGCCGCCGCCGCGCTTTACCGAGGCCTCCCTGGTCAAGCGGATGGAAGAGCTCGGCATCGGTCGCCCCTCGACCTATGCCTCGACACTGCAGGTCCTGCGCGACCGCGACTATGTCCAGATGGACAAGAACCGCTTCAACCCGCTCGACAAGGGTCGGGTTGTCATCGCCTTCCTCGAGAATTTCTTCGCCCGCTATGTCGAGTATGACTTCACGGCGGCGCTGGAAGGTCAGCTCGACAAGGTCTCGGCTGGCGAACTCGACTGGAAACAGCTGCTGCGTGATTTCTGGACCGATTTCCGCGCTGCCGTCGACGAGATCGGCGAGCTCCGCATCACCAATGTACTGGACGCCCTCAACGAAGCGCTCGCCCCGCACATCTTCCCGGAGAAGGAAGACGGCACCGATCCGCGTCTCTGCCCGTCCTGCGGCGAAGGCACGCTCAGCCTGCGTCTCGGCAAGTTCGGTGCCTTCCTCGGTTGCTCCAACCATCCCGATTGTTCCTTCACCCGCCAGATGAGTCCTCCGGGCGAGGACGACGTGCAGGGCGACCGGGTGATCTGTGTCCATCCGGAGACCGGCAAGGATGTCGAGCTGAAGAATGGCCGTTTTGGCTGGTATCTGCAGATGCAGCTCGATGGCGAGGACAAGCCGAAACGCTCCTCCATTCCCAAGGGCTGGGACGCCGCAACCCTGACCGAGGAACAGGCGATCAAGCTGATCGACCTGCCGCGTACGGTCGGCGAGCACCCGGATGATGGCCAGCCGATCACGGCCAATATCGGTCGCTACGGCCCCTATGTTCATCACGACAAGACCTACGCCAATATTCCGTCGGTCGAGGACGTGTTCGAGATCGGCGTCAATCGCGCCATCTCGGTCATCGCCGACAAACGTGCCAATGGCGGCCGTCGCGGCGGCACGGCCACGGCGCTCAAGGAGCTGGGCGAGCATGACGGCAAGCCGGTCCGCATCATGTCGGGCCGCTATGGGCCCTATGTGAAGTATGAAAAGATCAATGCCACCCTGCCCAAGGACACCGACCCGGAAAGCGTGACGCTGGAACAGGCGATGGAATGGGTCGAGGCCAAGGCCGCCAAGGGCGGAAAGAACAAGGCTCCGGCGAAGAAGAAGGCTCCGGCCAAAAAGCCGGCTGCCAAGAAGACCACGGCGAAAAAGCCCGCGGCCAAGAAAACCACCGCCAAAAAGCCGGCTGCGAAAAAGCCGGCAACAGCCAAAGCCAAGGCGGAATAGATCCGATGGCCGGCGAGACAGAGTTTGATGCCGGCCTCACCCGCGAGGCGGTCGTGGAGGCTGTCCGCGTCGGCGGCGGCGAGTACGGCAAGCGGGAGCTGGCGCGCGAACTGGCGCTCAAGGGCAGCGATGCCAAACGCGCCCTCAAGGATGCCCTGGTCGCCCTGACCGAAGACGGCACGATCACCCGCGCAAACGGCAAAACCTATGCCCTGCCCGGCGCGCTGCCCGCTGTCACCGTGGTGCAGCTGATCGGGCGCGACAATGATGGCGAACTGCTGGCCGAGCCGGTCCGTCCGGACCGCGCGGCTCCGCTGATCCGCCTGGCGCCGGGCGAAGGCGCGGGCGGCAAGGGCACGCCGGCGATCGGCATTGGCGACAAGGCGCTGGTCCGGCTCGCCTTGCAGGAGGATGGCAGTTATGAGGCCCGGCTGATCAAAAAACTCGGCCAAAGCGCCCACAAGCTTCTGTGCGTGCTGAGGAAACCGCAATCCGGCCCGTTCCGTCTGCTGCCGGTCGATCGGCGTTCGCGACATGAACTGGTTCCGGCCAAGGGCGAGGCCGAAAAAGCGCGCGATGGCGATCTCGTGCTGTGCCAGATCGCCAAGGAGCGGCGGCACGGGTTGAAAACCGCCGAAATCATCGAGGTGATCGGTGACGCCAATGCGCCCGGCGCCGGTAGCATCATTGCGCTCTACTCACACGGCGTCCCACAGGGCTTTGCCGAGGCCGAACAGCGTGAAGCCGATGAGGCGCCGCTCGCCAAGCCGGGCAAGCGCGAGGATCTGCGGCCCCTGCCGCTCATCACCATCGATCCCGACGACGCCAAGGACCATGACGACGCGATCTGGGCCGAAGCGGATGCCGACCCCAAGAATCCCGGCGGCTGGCAGGTCATCGTCGCCATCGCCGATGTCGCCGCCTATGTGACACCCGGCGGCGCGCTCGACCGCGGCGCCTTCAAGCGTGGCAATTCGGTCTATCTGCCCGACCGGGTCGTGCCGATGCTGCCGGAACGCCTGTCGAACGATTTGTGTTCCCTGCGCGAAAAGGAAGACCGCCCCTGTCTCGCCGTGCGCATGGTGTTCGACAAGGACGGAAACAAGCGCTCGCACCGCTTCCTGCGCGGCTGGATGCGCTCGGCCGCGAAACTCTCCTACACCCAGGCCCAGGCGGCGATTGACGGTCAGGATGGCGGCCCTGCCAATGCCCTGCTCGACGCCGTGCTCAAACCGCTCTGGGGCGCCTATTTCGCCTGCCGCGAGGCGCGCAATCGCCGCGAACCGCTCGAGATCGACGCTCCGGAACGCCGGGTTCGTGTCGGTGAAAACGGCAAGGTTCTGGCCATCGAAACCCGGCAGCGCTTTGACGCCCACAAGCTGGTCGAGGAATTCATGATCCAGGCCAATGTCTGCGCCGCAGAGAGCCTGGAAGAAAAGCACAGCCCGCTGATCTACCGCGTCCACGAACCGCCCTCCCGCGAAAAGATCGACGCGCTGGCCGATTTCCTGCCGACCGTCGGTCTGAAATGGACGCGCGGCGACAAGGTTGCGACCGGGCGTTTCAACCAGCTGCTGAAGCAGGCGAAAACGTCCGAGCATTGCGAGACGATCAATGAGGTGGTGCTGCGCAGCCAGTCGCAGGCGATCTACGACACGCAGAATCAGGGCCATTTCGGTCTCAACCTGCAGCGTTATGGCCATTTCACCTCACCGATCCGGCGCTATGCCGACCTCACGGTCCACCGCGCCCTGATCCGCGCCCTCAAGCTCGGGGATGACGGCCAATCGGATGAGGAACGCAGCCGCCTGACCGTGATTGCCGAAGAGATCACCCATGCCGAGCGCCGCGCGATGGCAGCCGAGCGCGATGCCGTTGACCGTTTCATCGCCGCCTATCTGGCCGACAAGGTCGGGGCGGAGTTTGATGGCCGCATCACTGGCGTTACCCGTTTTGGCTGTTTTGTCCGTCTCAACGAGACCGGCGCCGACGGGCTGGTTCCGATCTCGCGATTGGGCGAGGAACGCTTCGAGCATGATGAGCGCGCCCACGCGCTGATCGGCTTGCAGACCGGCTCGCGTTTCCGTCTCGGCATGCCCGTTACCGTGCGTATCGACGAAGCCACACCGGTCACCGGCGGGCTGCTGCTGGACATGCTGACCGAGCCGGAAAAGGGCGACCGCCCCAATCGCCGCAATCGCGGCCGCACCGGGGGACCGCCAAATGGCAAGCGCTCGGGCAGACCCTGGAAGAAGGGGCGACGCCGGTGAGTGATGAGCGACACCGCAAGGACGTCAAACCGATGCGCCCCCGCCTTGCCGCCTCGCTGATCCTGACCCGGCGCGAGGGCGAACGGGTTGATGTGTTGATGGGGCGCCGCTCCGCCAAACATGTCTTCATGCCGAACAAATACGTCTTCCCGGGCGGACGGGTTGATCGGGCTGACAGCACAGCGCCGCTGGCGCGCGATCTCGACGGCCGTGTGCTCGACATCATGACCCGCAGCCTTGATGCCCGCCGCGCCCGCGCCGCCGCTGCCGCTGCCGTGCGGGAAACCGCCGAGGAAACCGGCCTGCTGATCGCCCGCGAGGCGCCGGTAGCCAGTCGTCACGCCAATTGGCAGCCTTTCCGCCGCGCCGGCGCCGCACCGGATCTGGCACCGCTGAAACTGATCACCCGCGCCATCACGCCGCCGGGCCGGACCCGCCGCTTCGATACCTGGTTCTTCACCGTTGACGCCTCGGCCCTGCTGGACGACCGCGCGCCCAAGCCGAGCGCCGAGCTGGAAGACGTGCAATGGGTCACCCTCGCCGACGCCCGCGATCTCGACCTGCCCTTCGTGACCCATTTCGTGTTGGATGAACTCAAGCGCGTCCAGCCGCCCGCCCCGGAGCGCCCGCGCTGCATGCGGGCGGTGCGTGGCAAGATGCGGATTGCGGACTTGTAACCGGATCCGGCAGGAGACGCGGTCACGACGCGGCGCTATAGAGCACCGCATGACCAATCCGCTCACCGATCCCCGCTTTGCCAACAACCGCTCGCTGATCGCCTCGATCTGCTGTGCGGCGGTGTGCGGGATTGTGTTCGGACTTTCCATGCCGCTGGTCTCGCTGCGGCTGGAGGGCATGACATCATCCGGTCTGATTGTCGGCCTCAACGGCGCCGCCGCGGCATTCTCGACCCTTGTGATGGCCCCGATCGTGCCGCGCCTCCTGTCGCTGGTTCCCGGGCGGGTGCTGATCGTGGTCAGCCTGCTCTGTGCCGGCGCCCTGCACGCCCTCTTCCCGGTGTTTGAAACGGTGCCAGCCTGGTTTGTCCTGCGCTTCGTGATGGGCAGTTTCATGACCGTGGTCTTCGTGGTCTCGGAAACCTGGATCAACCAGATCGCCACGCCATTGCGCCGGGCCACGATCCTGGGCGTCTATGGCACGGTCCTGTCCGGCGGTTTCGGGGTCGGCGCCTTCCTGTTCGGTCAATTGGGCACCAGCGGCGATGCCGGCTTCTATGCCGGCGGGCTGATCTTCCTGATCGGCGCCTTGCCGATCATTCTGTTGCAAGGCCCCGCCGCGCAAGCGCCGGGCAAGGACGAAGCCTCGCCAACCACCATCCTGAACGCGGCCCGGCTGGCCCCGGCAGCGATCGGCGCGGCACTCGCCTTCGGGGCGCTGGAAACCGTGCTCTTCTCCATGGCCCCGGTTTACGGCGACCGGCTGCTGCTCAGCGATGCTGGCATCTCGTTGGTCGCCATGGCCGCGGCGGCCGGCGCGCTGGCCTTCCAGATCCCGCTGGGATGGATCGCCGACAAGACCGACCGCCGCGAAGCGCTGAAATGGATCGCCACCACCGCCGCAATCACCCCGCTCGCTATCTGGGCGGTGGGCGATTACCTGCCCGGCATGATGCTGCTCTTCTTCGTCCAGGCCGGCGTGGCCAGCGGACTCTACACGGTCGGCCTCGCCCTGGTCGGCGAGCGCTTCTCCGGCGGTGCCATTGCGGCCGCCAATGCCGCCTTCATATTCGCATACGGCACCGGCTCGCTCTTTGGTCCTCCAGCCAGCGGCCTGGCCATGGACGGGCTCGGACCGCACGGGCTGATGATCGTCATGGCAATGATTGCTGCGATCTATGCAGCGCTGGTCTGGGTGCGTGCAGCCCCGACAGACGCGGACAGTTGACAGCGGCGCTGCCGTGCGTATGTTCGCGCGCTCTCGCGTCGGCATGGGGCCGAATGCGCGCACACTCACAGCACCAGGACATTTAGAGCCATGGCGAAGCCGACAACCATCAAGATCCGCCTGAACTCCACGGCTGGTACGGGTTACTTCTACGTGACGAAGAAGAATGCGCGCACCATGACCGAGAAGCTCGTACTGAAAAAGTACGACCCGGTCGCTCGCAAGCACGTCGATTTCAAGGAAGCGAAAATCAAGTAGGACGGTTTTCCGTTCGAACGGTTATCCCCGCTCGACCATCAAGTTTTTATCAGGCCGCGGCATTGTCCGCGGCCTGTACTTGATTCCGGCCTGAATTCTTGGCGGCGTAGAGCGCCTCATCGGCCCGGCGCAAAAGCGCGTCCAGCCCCTCACCGCGCTGGGCCTGAGCCACGCCGATGCTCACGGTCACCGGAACACGCCCGCCATCCTTGAGCTTGAATCCGCTCTCCGCGACAGCAGCGCGAAGGCGGTCGGCCGCGATGCGCGCCTCGGCCATGCCGGCGCCCGGCATCACGACGACGAACTCCTCGCCCCCGTAACGCGCCGCCAGGTCCAGCGCCCGCAAGCCCTGCAGCAGACGGGCAGAAAAATCGCGAAGAACAATATCGCCGGCCTCATGGCCGTGGCTGTCATTGATCTGTTTGAAATGGTCGATATCGGCCAGCAAGAGAGACACTGGCGCACCGCCATTGCTGGCACTGTCCATCGCCTGGCGCAAACGCGAAGAAATATAGCGGCGATTATGCAGACCGGTCAGCGGATCGGTGACGGCCAGCTCCATGCCTTCATCGAGATGCGAGCGGAGCTGGTCGGCATAGCGTTTACGGCGCAGCTGGGTGCGCGCCCGCGCGGCCAGCTCTCCGGCATCAACCGGACGGTGGATGATGTCATTGACGCCGAGGTCGAGCGCCCGGACAGCATGATGGACATCATCCGGTTGTACGACGGCCAGAATGGGTAATTGCCGCGTCGCGGCGTCCGAACGGACACGCGCACACAAGCGCAGACCGTCATAATCAGTCGCTGTGAGATCGACGATCAACAGATCCGCCTCATCCCGGGTTGCGGCGATAGCGGCAGCCGGGTCGTGGATCTGACGGACATCGGCCTGGGCCGGCATGGCCGCAGCGTAACGTCCGGTCGCACGCGGATCCGCGCTGACGATCACAATCCGGGACGCGGCATCAATGTCATCGTGCATGTCGCCGGAAACACCCGACATCGCCGAGTTCGATTCGCGATAACGCAATTCGTCCAGCACCGCCTTCAGCCGCAACAGGCTGCGCACGCGGGCAAACATGGTGACATCATCGATCGGCTTGGTGAGAAAATCATCGGCCCCGGCCTCGAGGCCTCGGATCCGGTCTTCGCGCTGGTCCAAAGCGGTCACCATCACCACCGGAATATGGCGCGTCGACGGGTCGTCCTTGAGTTTGGAGCAGGTCTGATACCCGTCCATCACCGGCATCATCACATCGAGGAGAATGAGGTCGGGTTGCTCTGCCTTGGCCACCGCAATGGCCTCTTCGCCATTGGTCGCGGTGCAGACATCGAAATACTCGGCCTGCAGCCGGGCCTCAAGCAGCCGGACATTGGCGGCTTGATCATCAACGACGAGAATACGCGCACTCATCGACGACCACCCCTAGTCGAGAAACTGACGAACGGTCTCGATAAACGTGGCCACGGTAATCGGCTTGGACAGATAGGCTTCGCAACCGCCCTCACGGATGCGTTCCTCATCGCCCTTCATGGCGAATGCCGTGACAGCCACCACCGGTATCGCCGACAGGCTGTCATCATCCTTGAGCCATTTGGTGACTTCAAGGCCGGACACTTCCGGCAGCTGGATGTCCATGAGAATCAGGTCGGGCGTATGCTCGCGCGCCATTTCGAGTGCCTTGAAACCGTCCTTGGTCTGCAAGGTCTCATAGCCATGAGCCTCGAGCAGATCGTTGAACAGCTTCATGTTCAACTCGTTGTCTTCGACAATCAGGACCTTTTTGGGCATGACCTGCAGCATGTCGGTGACGCGCTTCCCGTTGTTTGCACGTATTTTATCGTGCTTGTTGAACCCCACCTGCACTAAACCCGATTTTCCTTAACCAACCATGAGTCAAAGGCGACTTTTCGGGCGTTTCGGAACAAGATAAGAACAAAAGCGGCCGAAAAAAGTATACGCCATGCGGGAGGGGACGACAGGATGAATCGAATCGGCATCGACCTCGGTGGCACCAAAATCGAAGCCCGTCTGTTTTCCCGGCACGGAACGGAGTTGGCCCGCGAGCGCCTGGCCACGCCGCGCGACCCGGACGGCACGATCATCGCCATCCGCGACCTGGTCGTGCGACTTGAGTCCGCCCACGGACCGGCCCGCGTCGGCCTTGCCCATCCCGGATCGATCAGCCCGGCCACCGGGTTGATGCGAAACGCAAATTCGGTCTGGCTCAATGGCCGCCCCTTCCGTGATGACTTGTCGGCAGCGCTCGATCGACCTGTCCGTAGCGCCAATGACGCCAATTGTTTTGCCCTGTCCGAGGCCCGCGACGGGGCCGGCCGTGACGGTCGGGTCATCTTCGGCGTCATCCTGGGCACTGGCGTCGGCGGCGGTGTGGTCGTCAACGGGCGACTGCTCGACGGCGCCCAGGGCATTGCCGGCGAGTGGGGTCACAATCCCCTGCCCTGGCCGCGCCAGGATGAACTCGCCCCGCCCGCCTGCTGGTGCGGCAAGACCGGCTGCCTGGAAAGCTGGGTCTCCGGCCCCGGCCTGGCGGCGGACCATGCCCGGCGGCATGGTGGCAATCTGGCGGCGAATGCGATTTTCGACGCGGCGTCAGGCGGCGATGCGGCGGCAGCGGACAGCGTTGACCGGCATGCCAACCGATTGGCCCGCGGGCTGGCGACCATCGTCAATATTCTCGATCCCGACATCATCGTGCTTGGCGGCGGCGTGTCGAACGCGCCCGGCCTGTGCGAGCGGGTCAGCGCTGCCCTGCCCGACTGGATATTCTCCGATGTGTGCCGGACGCGGATCGTCCGTCACGAACATGGCGACGCCTCCGGTGTCCGCGGTGCGGCCTGGCTTTGGCCGGCGGATGAAAGCGGCACGCCATGAGCGAGCCCGGCTATTGCCGCGCCTGTCTGACACCACTTCCCGAGCAGGCCGATTCCTGTCCGGCCTGTGGCAGTCACAAACTGCTACGCCATGCCGAACTGAACACGCTGTCGATCGCCCATATCGATTGCGATGCCTTTTTCGCGGCGATCGAGAAGCGCGACAATCCCGAGCTTGAGGACAAGCCGGTCATCATCGGTGGCCGGCAGCGCGGCGTGGTCTCGACCTGTTGCTACATCGCCCGACTCTATGGCGTGCATTCGGCGATGCCGATGTTCAAGGCGCTCAAGGCTTGCCCGGACGCCGTGGTCGTCCGGCCGGAGCATGGCAAATACACGCGTGAGGGCTATCGCATCCGCGACATGATGAAGGATATCACCCCGCAGGTGGAACCGCTTTCGATCGATGAGGCCTTCCTCGATCTCTCGGGCACGTCACGCCTGCACGGCTCACCGCCGGCGCTCACCCTGCTGCGCTTGCAGCGGCGAATCGAGGAGACGGTCGGGATCACGGTCTCGGTCGGCCTGTCCTTCAACAAATTTCTCGCCAAGACCGCCTCCGACCTCGACAAGCCGAACGGGTTTGCAGTGATCGGTGAGGCCGAGGCCCTGGACTTCCTGGCGCCGCGCCCGGTGCGCTCGATCTATGGCGTCGGACCGGCCTTTGCCGCCAAGCTGGAACGCGACGGTATCCGCACGCTGGCCGATATCCGGCGCCAAGGCGACAAGCGCATGGCCGATCGCTATGGCGATATGGGTTATCATCTCTCGCGCCTGTCGCGCGGCGAGGATCGGCGCAAAGTCTCGCCCGAGCGCGAGCGCAAGAGCGTGTCCTCGGAAACCACGTTCAACGCCGATCATGATGATCGTGAAACGCTGGAGAAACATCTCTGGCGGCTGAGCGTGAAAGTCGCCGACCAGATGAAGGCCAAGGGCGTGTCCGGCCAGGTGATCACGCTGAAGCTCAAAACCTCGGACTTTCGCTCCCGCACCCGGCGACGCACCCTCAACGAACCCAGCCAGCTGGCCGACACCCTGTTCCGGGTCGGCCGGCAATTGCTGGCGCCCGAGATAGACGGCACGCGCTTCCGGCTGATCGGGATCGGCTTTTCAGGCCTGCGCGACGCGGTCGGCGATGCCGGCGACCTGCTCGACCCGCAGGCCATCCGTCGCGCCACCGCCGAACGGGCGATGGACAAGGCACGCGAGAAATTCGGCAGCGATGCGGTGATGAAAGGTCGCGACCTCAGTTCGAAGCCGAAGCCGAAGCCGAAGTCGAAACCTGATCAAACTGATTAATCAGAGATAGCGTTCACGCTGGCGCATTGACCACTATATGCGGCTTCGTATGTCGCGCCGAAACACCGAACCAATTTGTCGACCACGTTCAAATTTAGCGGCCAAGTTGGAACGGGATGGTCTGGGTAGAGTCGCTCGAAACGTTCGATAGCCGCCTCGAACCCCTCAGGAGGGGGAAGGTCCGCGAGCTCATCCCGCGCTGCTTGGAGAGCGGCACGATCATGTTGAAGGAAGGCTATCGTTGCCTCCGCGTAGTGCCGATCAGCAGTACCGCTTTCTCGCGTATCGAACGTCGCGCGAAACAAGTTGATGGCAGCGCTATAGTCGCCCGCATACGCTCGCATCTGCCCTTCGTGCCACTCGAGGCGACTCGTGGATTCTAGCCCGAGGTCGTCAAGATTGGCTTGTTTGTAGTTCGATATCAGATTGGCGGCCTCTAGATAGCACCCCTCCCGTGCCACGCCGCGCCATCCGGCTTCAGACTGATCAAACTCTTGAAACCCCAGTTCCAACGCCTCATACCTCGGCTCCATGCAAGGCACATTTGGCCCCGTCGATTGCGTCACCAACACTGCTGCAACAACTTGAATGACGTTCACAATACGCCTCCCGGAGAAACTGCATGAAGGCATGTCAGGACACGCGACGCAACCCTAACGCGCAAATCCATCAAACCAGTTGAAGACCAGCGGCCAGAAGCCGGCCGCATCGCGCTTGAACGCCCCATGATGGTCCACCCACTGCGCCCCGATATCGGCCGGGTCGAGGCGCAGATGCTCGGACGGCGCTTTGGGATAGAGTTTCAGCAGATCTTCAGCCGAGCGTCGGGCACAGAGGCGATCGTCGGAAAACGTCCAGGAGCGGATCGGAGCTGTCACGGTATCAAAACCGTGTGGCGTCAGCTGATCGAGAAATGCGCCGAAATAACCCGGCTTCGACGCCCATTGCCGCCATTGCAGGAAAACATCGCGCGGCAGGGCTGTCCCGCCCCAGATGCCACCGGCCGGGATGTGTCCGGTCAGGGCGAGGCAGGCCGGGCCATACAAGAGCCAGAACATCAGCGCCGAGGGGCGATAAGACAGCTCATGGGCGCCCCAATAACCCGTCCCGACCGTGATGAAGGCATGGGCGCTGACCCGGTCTGCATTGTCGGCAAAGCCGACCAGATGTCCGCCCACCGAGTGACCAACCGCAAAGACCGGTCCGCCCGGCACCAGGCCTGCGACGCGATCCAACGCGGCGGAATAATCAAGCCGGCCCCAATCAACGATATCCGCCTTGAAACCCCGCATCTGCTTGGGCGCCGAACCGCCGATACCGCGATAATCATAGATCAGGCTGGCATAGCCGCGTTCAGCCCCCGCCAGGGCGAGGCGGCGATAGAGGCCCTTGGGAAAGCCGGTCCCGGACGAGATCAGGACCGCGGCACGCGGATTGTCCGGTGCGATGATCCTGCCGGACAGCGAATAGCCGTCGCGGGCATCGAATCGGATCTCGTCTTCATGGATCAGGGTCATCATCCATCCACCATGCCGGATGACGCGCGCGTCAAGTCAAGCGTGCAGATTGCATGAGGCCGATACGCCGCTAATCTCCGCCGCGAACCCACAGTCTGGAGCCTGACATGTCCGCCATCGACACCCGCCTCACCGAGCTTGGAATCACCCTGCCGGAACCGGTCGCCCCGGTCGCCAATTATGTGCCCTTCGTGCAGAGCGGCAGCCAGGTCTTCATTTCCGGCCAGGTCTCGATCGGCCCGGACGGGCTGGTGAAGGGGATGCTTGGCAGCGATATGGACGTTGCGGCCGGGCAAGCCGCAGCTCGCCTGTGCGCCATCAATCTCATCGCCCAGCTGAAAGCGGCCTGCGGCGGCGACCTGTCGCGGGTGAAGCGGATTGTGAAGCTTGGCGGCTTTGTTGCGGCGGTACCGGGCTTCACCGACATTCCCATGGTCATCAATGGCTGTTCCGACCTGATGGTCGAGGTCTTCGGCGATGCCGGCCGTCACGCCCGCTCGGCGGTCTCCTGTCCCGCCCTGCCGCTGGGCGCCGCGGTCGAGGTCGACGCTGTGATCGAGATCGTCTGATGAAACGCCTCCGCGCCCGCGACTTTACCGCGGACAGGGCCTGGGGCGCAGAGCGCCTTGCGCTGTTCGGCTCAACCGGCGTTAGCCTGCACTGGACTGATCGCCCCTATCGCTGGCACCGCAATACCGGCGACGAAGTCTTCGTGGTGCTCGATGGCCGGGTCGAGATGAAATATCGCGAGGGCGGCGAAGAAAAGTCCATGCAGCTCGAGGCCGGCGATGCACTGACCATCGGCGATGGTGAGGAGCATGTCGCCCACCCCGTCGGCGAAGCGCGCATCCTCGTGATCGAGGATATCGGCAGCGAGTGATACCCGCGATCCGACCAGGATGTGACTTTGGGTGGGCGACAGACCGGTCAGGACATGTATCGGTCGGCGGCGTTTTCGGCTTCCGCTGACTGATCCATTCGCCACAGCTGCGACATGGTCAGGGCTGCAAACAGGGAAAATGCCAGGATCAACGTGTAGCGCCAGTGCCAACCTCCGATGTCCGGTTGGACAATGACCCAGGTATTGGCTGCCAGGTCACTGACCAATACGGCCACGCCCACCAACAAGCCGACGCGGCGGCGGAACAGGACAAGCGCCGCGACGAGGAAGTCGAGTGGCAAGAGTGCCGTGAAATAGGCATTCAGAAGAATTGGTACATGGGTGTACGGCAACCATCCCCACTGAACGACGTCGATGAGGTGAGAACTGCCACCCACAACGAAACCGACGACCCAAACCGCAACGATAAGGCGACGCCAAAAACCGGACCCGCTTACCTGCCCCTGATGCACCATGGATCGCCCCATACCCCGAGTCCCGACTTCCAAGCGCAACACTCCAACAAGATCGTGACCACCTCAACCGCAGCACCCCCTCGAAAGATGCGTCGGTCCGGGCTAACTAGTCGGCAACAAGGCACAAGGATGAGATTCATGTATCGACTGTTCGCCATCGTCGCGGCGTCAATTGCCCTTCTCGGCTGCCAGCAGCCGGCCGCTTCCGCCCAGCTGAACGACACAGCACGCGACGAAGTGCGCGAGATTGTCCGCGACTACATCCTGGAAAATCCGGAGATCATCGAAGAAGCCCTGATCGAGCTGCAGCGGCGCGCCCGGGCCCGTGAAATGCAGGCCGTCTACAACGCCGTCGCCGCCAACAGCGAAGCGATTTTCAACGACGCCCGGGACCCCCGCCTCGGCCCCGATGATGCCGAAGTCGTGATCATCGAATTCATGGACTACAAGTGCTCCTATTGCCGCGTCGCTGCGGCCTGGGTGGAAGACGTTCGCGAGCAATATGGCGACCGCGTCCAGATCGTGTTCAAGGAATATCCGATCCTCGGCGATGACTCGATCGAGGCGGCCCGCGCCGCACTCGCAGCGCTGCGTCAGGGTGAAGAGGTCTACGCCGCTTTCCATCTCGCCATGGTGCGCTCGTCCGGCCCGCTGCCTTCGGCCCGCATCGACCAGCTGGCGACCGTGTCCGGCGTCGATGTAGCCCGCATGCGGACCGACATGGATGATCCTGCGATCATGGCCCACATCAACCAGGTCCACTCGCTGGGCCGGGCCCTCAATGTCACCGGCACGCCCTTCTTCATCGTCGACGGGACCGTGATCCCGGGGGCCAATGAAATGGCGCTGGATGAAGCCTTGGCCGCCGCCCTGCGGGGCTAGATCAGGCCCGACAGCGGGCTGGACGGGTCGGCATAGCGCTTTTTGGGCATGCGACCGGCCAGATAGCTCTCGCGACCGGCAATGACCGCATGGCGCATCGCCCGCGCCATGCGGATCGGGTCTTTCGCCTCGGCGATGGCGGTGTTCATCAACACGCCGTCACAGCCCAGCTCCATCGCCACGGTGGCGTCTGACGCCGTGCCGACACCGGCATCGACAATCACCGGCACCTTGGTCTGCTCGATGATGAGGCGGATATTGACCGGGTTCTGGATTCCGAGGCCCGAGCCGATCGGCGCGCCCAGCGGCATGATCGCGCAGCAACCGATCTCTTCCAGCTTCTTCGCGTAGACCGGATCGTCGGAGCAATAGACCATGACGTCGAACCCGTCCTTGATCAGCAGCTCGGCGGCGCGCAGCGTCTCGGCCATGTCGGGATAGAGGTGTTTGGGGTCGGACAGGACTTCCAGCTTGACCAGGTTCCAGCCGCCAGCCTCGCGGGCCAGGCGCAGCGTCCGCACGGCATCTTCACCGGTGAAACAGCCGGCCGTATTGGGCAGGAAGGTGTAGTCGGCCGGTGAAATGAAATCGACCAGGCGCGGCTCGTCCGGATTGGACAGGTTCACCCGGCGGATGGCGACGGTGATCATCTCGGCGCCGGAGGCCTCCAGCGCTTGGGCATTCTGGGCATAGGTCTGGTACTTGCCGGTACCGATGATCAGGCGCGAGGTGAAGGTGCGACCGGCCACAACCAGCGGCGTGTCCTCGAACGGGGCGTTCACGGCCTGTGCGTCATCCATCTCATCCACCTCCAACAAATGCGACAATCTCGATCCGGTCGCCATCGGCGAGCGCGGTCTGGTCATATTGCGAGCGCGGCACAATGGCCAGATTGCGCTCCACCGCGATCTTGCGGCCATCCAGGCCGAGAATCGTGACGAGGCCACTCACGCTCGTATCAGGGTCGACCTTGCGGCCTTCGCCATTGACTGTCAGCTGCAGCATGGTCTTCGCTGGCCTTTCTCTGAGTCCCTCGTTAGACCCGTGGTAAATCCCGTAACGGCTGCAAAGCAAGGCCATGACCCAACCGATTCACATTCTTAACGGTCCCAACCTCAACCTCCTGGGCACGCGCGAGCCGGATGTCTACGGCACGCTGAGCCTGCAAGAGATCGAACAGGCCTGCGCCAAGCATGCCCGTGACTTGGGGTTTGGCATCGTCTTTCGCCAGTCCAATCATGAGGGAGAGCTCATTGACTGGCTGCATGACGCAAACGTCAATGCGAGTGCAGTTGTTTTCAATCCGGCTGCATTCACACATACATCGGTCGCTTTGCATGACGCGGTTCGCGCGATAGAACCTCCCGTCATCGAAGTTCACTTGAGTCAGACTGCAGCACGCGAAGCCTTCCGGCACCATTCCTACATCGCCCTTGCGGCCCGCGGATCGATCACTGGCCTCGGACTGCAGAGCTATCTTCTGGGCATCAACGCTGCCGTCTCCTGTCTCGGCAACTGACGGAACCAAAGGTCTAATTATCATGAGTTCTGATTCCCGACCCCGCTCCCCGATCAGCGCAAAGCTTGTCCGCGAACTGGCGGATATCCTGCGTGAAACCGACCTGTCGGAAATCGAGGTCGAGCGTGGCGATTTGCGCCTCAAGATCGCCCGTCAGATCACCGCAGCCCCGGTCGTTCACAGCGTCGCTGCCCCGACCCCGGCCGCCGCAGCACCGGTCGCAGCAGCGCCGGCAGCCGTGGCAGCTGCGGCCGCGGACCCGGCCGATGATCCCAATGCCGTGAAATCACCGATGGTCGGCACCGCCTATCTCAAGCCGAACCCGGATGCGGTGAATTTCGTGAAGGTCGGCGACCAGGTGAAGAAGGGCGATACCGTGCTTCTCGTCGAGGCCATGAAAACCTTCAACCCGATCACGGCAGAGAAGGCCGGCACGGTCACCGACATTCTCGTCGAAGACGGCCAGCCGGTCGAATACGGCGAACCCCTCTTCGTCCTGTCCTGACGCGACCAGCAAGGCGAGCGACGACATGTTCGACAAGATCCTGATCGCCAATCGCGGCGAAATTGCCCTTCGCGTCCACCGCGCCTGCCGCGAGATGGGCATCCGCACCGTGGCCGTGCACTCGGAAGCCGACGCCAATGCCATGCATGTGCGCCTCGCCGATGAGAGCGTGTGCATCGGCCCGCCGCCGGCCAACAAATCCTATCTCAACATCCCGGCCATCATCACGGCAGCCGAAGTCACCGGCGCCCAAGCCATCCATCCGGGCTATGGCTTCCTGTCGGAAAATGCCCGCTTCGCCGAGATCGTCGAGGCGCACGGTCTCGCCTTCATCGGGCCGACGGCGGCGCATATCCGCATGATGGGCGACAAGATCACCGCCAAACAGGCCGTCATGGATGCCGGCATTCCGGTTGTTCCCGGCTCTGAAGGCGGTGTGAAGGATTATGACGCGGCCAAGCCGATTGCCGAGAAGATCGGCTATCCGGTGCTGATCAAGGCCGCTTCGGGCGGTGGTGGTCGCGGCATGAAAGTCGCCGAGACTGCCGACAAGCTGAAAGAGGCCATGGAAACCGCCTCGGCCGAAGCACTCGCGGCGTTCGGCGACGGCACCGTCTATATCGAGAAATATCTCGGTCGGCCTCGCCATATCGAAATCCAGATCCTCGCCGACACCCACGGCAATGTAGTGCATCTGGGCGAGCGCGATTGCTCGCTGCAGCGCCGTCACCAGAAAATCCTCGAAGAGGCCCCCTCGCCGGCCCTCAATGACGAAGACCGCAAGAAGATTGGCGATGTCGTGCGCCGCGCCATCGAAGCGATCGGCTATCGCGGCGTCGGGACGATCGAATTCCTGTGGGAAAACGGCGAGTTCTATTTCATCGAGATGAATACCCGCCTGCAGGTCGAACACCCGGTCACCGAGATGATCACCGGCATCGATCTCGTGCGCGAGCAGATCCGCGTCGCCGATGGCCAGAAGCTCGACATCAAGCAGAGCGATGTGACCTTTGAAGGCTGGGCGATTGAGTGCCGGATCAATGCCGAGAATGCGCGCACGTTTGCGCCCTCACCCGGCACTGTCACCGATTTCCACGCGCCCGGCGGTCTCGGCGTGCGCCTCGATTCCGCCCTTTATGCCGGCTATGCCATTCCGCCTTATTATGACAGCCTGATCGGCAAGCTGATCGTGCATGGCCGCACCCGTCACGAAGCGCTGCTGCGCCTGCGCCGGTCGCTGGAGGAAATGGTTGTCGGCGGTGTCGAGACCACGATCCCGATCTTCCTCGACCTGCTCGAGGAGCCGGACTTCGTGAGCGGCAATTACCATATCCGCTGGCTTGAGGAATGGTTGGCGAGCCGGGAGAGCTGATCCGCCCGGCCGGCCCGGTTGAGGAGAGGACATGCGCGGCTTCGGTGCCGAGGAATTGCTCAACTGCTATGCCCGCGGCGTCTTCCCGATGGCCGAGGGGCGCGACGATCCGCGCATCTACCTGCTCGACCCCGACGAACGCGGTATCATCCCGCTCGATGGTTTCCATGCCTCACGCAGCCTGAAAAAGACCGTCCGCCAGGATGTGTTCCAGGTCACCGTCAATCATGACTTCGCGGCCGTGGTCGCCGGCTGCGCCACCCCGGCATCGGGCCGCGAGGAAACCTGGATCAATGATGGCATCATCCGGCTCTATGGCGATCTGCATACCGCCGGCTATGCCCATTCGGTGGAGTGCTGGAGCGGTGATGATCTGGTTGGCGGACTCTACGGCGTTTCGCTGGGTGCCGCCTTTTTCGGCGAGAGCATGTTCTCGCGCCGCCGCGATGCCTCAAAGGTCGCCCTCGTCCACCTGATCGCACGGCTCAGGGCCGGCGGCTACAGCCTGCTCGACACGCAATTCACCACCGAGCATCTGCAAAGCTTCGGCGCGCAGACGATTTCACGCAGCGATTATCGCGCGAAACTGGCGGATGCGTTGATTTTCGAGGCGGACTTCAACACCCTGCCGGACGAGATAACCGGCAATCAGGCCCTGCAGTCGATCACCCAGACGTCATAGACGGGGTGTTCCAGCGGGTTCTGGGCCGGCCGCGAAGCAAACATCCAGCCGGAAAAGATCGGCTCGCCCTCGACATCAACACCGAAACCATCCGTGCGGCGATCATTGATCTGCAGGAAGGCATAGGTTTCCGGCGTCTCTTCCGGTGGCCGCTTGCGGCAGTATTGCGCCGTGATCGATAGTGCACCGAACTGAACCGTGTCGCCGATGGCAACCTCGAAATCGCGGGTGCGGGCAGTCACCTTATCGAGGCCGCGCAAGACAACCAAGCTGCCCGGCTGCGATGACAAGGGGCCCCGTTCCGGCGTGTTGTCTGGGTCGTCGCGGCGCAGGAGGTCGGATGCGTCCTCGGCGGATGAGGACGATGACGGGGTCTCGTCCTGGGCCCAGAGCGGGGCCGCCAGCGCGAGCGAGACAATCGAGGCGAGTACACAGGTTTTCATGACGCATACCCTGTCGCGGGATTGTGACGCGGTAAAGGCGGATTATGCCTCGTCCGGAGACCAGGCCTGATAGTCACCGGTCGTCGACTGGCGGCGGTCACTGGAGGCGAGCGAGCCGGTCGGACGATAGGCGTGCACCGTGCCGGTGAGATTGGGATGGTGATCCTTCTCCCACGCCTGGCGCATCAGCGGCGTGTCGCTGGGACGTTCGTCGAACGTGTGATGCAGCCAGCCATGCCAGTCAGACGGCACGCGCGAGGCGTCGGCATAGCCCTTGTAAATGACCCAACGACGCTTCTGGCCCTGGCCATCCGGACCGGTGACACCGGCTTCCTCGAAATAGCGATTGCCGTACGCGTCCGAGCCGACCTGTTTGGCGCCGCGCATGCGCAGCGTCAGGAAGGTTCCCGGGGTGGCATCTTTCCACCACACAAAGATTTTTGAGATCAGTCCGAACATTGTCAGCGGCTCCGAGTCGGTCGAGGCAGGCTTGGCCTATATGCCCCTGTCGGGCAGCCGGGTCCAGTGTTGAACGCGGCGGGTTTCAGGTCCGTATCACGACGCGGTAGACTCGTCGTGCGCCCGAGCGATTCGGGTCGGGAGGGAATTCAGCATGCAGGTCTTCGGTCGCCTAGCCGATTTCATCGCCGAGACAGTGTCCGCCAGCGGGCTTGAGACGCACCTGCTGGCATCCAGTGATGATGACGCGGACGGCCCGACCGATGCCGCAAGCGGCACCGTGCAGCAGATCACCACGCCGGCGGGCTGGAGCGGCACCGCCGCCCAAACCCTCGCCGACCTGCTGGACACGCCACGGCCGCTGCAAACCAGCCCGCGCAAAGGCGCCAAGACCTTCGGCGCGCTGTGCCCGGCCTCGGCAAGCGGTGATGAACGCGCCCTTGAAACGGTTTTTGCCACCGCCGCTCAGCGCTTGTCCGGCGCCATGGCCTGGTCGGCGGCCCGGCAGGGCGGTTTCGCCAATGACACTGACGCTGAACTGTTTGCCGCCGAACTCGCCGCCAGCCTGACCGGACGACTGGTCATTGCCGATGCCACGCTGATCCGCGAAGGCGGTGTCGACTGGGCCTATGGTGATCCGGTGCCCGGCGCCGCAACGCCAACACCGCCGCTCACCATCCGCGTCAATTCGCGTCAGGCCCCGGGCCAGCTGCGCCGCGTCGCCGAAACGGCGCTGCGCGCTTCGGTCCTTGATGTCGGCGCCCGCGTCACCCGTGATCGTCTCGAAGCGATCGGCGAAGCGGTGCGTCGTTGCTCCGGTGATATCGAGGAATGTTTCGATCCGCGCCGCAACGCCGCCCTTGCCCGCGCCATGCGCCGCGCCCTCAAGGACGGCCTGCCGGAAGAAGCCGTCGAGCGCGCCCTCGCCCTGGCCCGGCAAGGCACAGATGACGAGGCGCTCTCGGCGCTTATTCCCGACGCGGTCGAGACCCGCCCGGCGGTTTTGCATGTGCCTGCGGCCTTCACGGCTGCCGTATCGGGCGACCAGACTTGGACGTTTGAACAGGATGGCGGCGAAGTGCGTGCCCGTGACTTGCGGACCGGCATTGCCCGCACCGTATGGAGTTTCGGCACGCCGTCACTGGCCTTCCACGCCAGTCCGGACGAGACCGGGCCGAGCCTGTGGATCAATCTTCCCGCCTTCCTTGATCGCAAGCATGGCTTCCAGGCCGAGCTGTTCAGCGATGCCCTGCGCTACTGGGCCATCGCACTGACACTCAGCGCGCCCAAAGGGGCCAGTTCCGCTGGCTCCCTGGCCCTGACCGGGCTTGGCGCCCTTTTAATGTCGACCGGCCTCGCCTATGGCAGCGACGCGGCCCGCGCCGCCAGCGCCGCCATTGCCCATCTGGCAACACGAACCCTGCGCGATGTCGCGATGGAAACCGGGGCCGCCGCGCCCGGGCTGGGAGAACTGCCGGATCTCGACCTCCTGCCCGCCGCCTTCTCGCTGGTGGCCGCCGAGCTGCGAACGTCCCCCGCCCCCTTCCTGCCGAAAGCCGCCCTGGCCAGGCCGGGACCGACCCTGACCTGCCGCGAACCGGATGCCACGGTCGCCGCCCTCATCGATGCCGACAGTTTCGCCGCCAAGCCGGTCGCGTCGGCGATCACCAGCGATGCCGACATGGCGGGTGGCCGGCGCCTGCGCGATTGTGCCCGTGCCGGCCTGCTTGCCTTGGGCTGCAGCGTCACCGAGGTCGAACGCGCCGAAGATCATGCTGCCGGCCATGGCAGCCTGCGCGGCGCCCCCGGCATCTCGCTGGAAGACCTGATGGCCCGCGGCGTGCCTGCCGAGGCGCTTGAACGCCTCGAAGACTCGATCGCGGAAGGCGCCTCGGTTCGCCACGCGCTCAATCGCTGGACACTCGGTGACCGGACATGCCGCGACGCGCTGTGCCTGACCAGCGACGTGATCGAGCGTGACGGCAATTCCCTGTGCCACGCCATCGGTTATGACGAGGCCGATATCCGCGCCGCTGACGCTCATGCCCATGGCACTGGTGATCTCGCCGGCGCTGCGAACCTGTCGGCCAATACGCGTCAGGTCTTCAACACGCCGTCCCACCAGGACCAAATGCTGATGGCGGCGTCGATCGAGGCCCAGATCGGCGGATGTTGCCAAACCGCGATCGCACTCGATGGTGACGCCACGATTGATGATGTCGCGGCCTTGATTGATCTGGGCGGCGAGCTTGGCCTGCGCGCCCTGTCGATCCGGCGCACGGCTTCGGGCCTGTTCGACCTCTTGCCGGCGATTGATTTCGACAAGGGCGATTATGCCGCCGAGGCCCCGCCGACCGAACGCGTCGTTGAACGCACGATTGAACGGGTTGTCGAAATGCCCGCCGCCCGCCGAAAACTTCCGGACCGGCGCAAGGGCTATATCCAGAAAGCCACTGTTGGCGGCCACAAGGTCTATCTCCACACCGGCGAATTCGATGATGGCGAACTCGGCGAGATTTTCATCGACATGCACAAGGAAGGCGCTGCCTTCCGCTCGCTGATGAATAATTTCGCCATCGCAATCTCGATCGGCCTGCAATACGGCGTGCCGCTGGAAGAATTCGTCGATGCCTTCGTCTATACGCGCTTCGAACCCGCTGGCGCTGTGCAGGGCAATGACTCGATCCAGCACGCGACCTCGATCCTGGACTATCTCTTCCGCGAGCTTGGCGTTTCCTATCTCGGCCGCGATGATCTGGCGGAAATACCGGCTGACAAGGCTGATCCCGGCGATCTCGGTCGCGGCGTCCAGGAAGAGAAGCTGGCCCAGGAAGACGCGGCCAAATTCATTTCGCGCGGCTTCTCGCGCGGCCAGGTGCCCGACAATATCCTGATGTTTGCCAATGCCCCGAAGCGGGCCGCCAGCGGCGATGGCAAGGACAATCAGTCCGGCCATTACGAGATCGAGGATCAAGGCCACGCCACGCGATCGACCTCGCGTGACATCTCCGTCTACAGCGGCGCACCCTGCCCGGAATGTGGCCATTTCACAGTCGTGATGGACGACGAGACGGGGCAGAAATGTGATGCCTGCAACTGGACCGGTAGCTGATCCGGTAACGGCGCGGGCCTTGCAGCACACCCGGCAATATCTTCGGAGTGCTCCACAATGGTACGGCTTATCCTTGCCCTGACCGCCCTCGTCGCGACATCCGGCCTTGCCCAGGCCCAGGATGCGGGACAGATTGCGCGTGTCCAGGCGGGCCAGTCCTGCCCCGGCTGCAACCTTTTCCAAGCGGAACTGGCTTATCGCGACCTGCCCGGCATTGATGTGTCCGGTGCCCGCCTGCGGCAGGCGAACCTCGCCTTGGTGACCATGAACCGGGCCCGTTTCGACGGCACCGACCTGTCTGTTGCCAACCTCTTTGGCGGCCGTTTCACCGGCGCCAGCTTCCGCAATGCCAATCTCAGCCGGGCCAATCTGGTCGGCGCCCATTTTGGCAGCGCCGACTTCAGCGGCGCGGATCTCAGCGGCGCAACCCTGTCCGGCGCCGAGATGGAGCGGGTTCGCGGCCTCACCCAGGCCCAGCTGAGCGCAGCGTGCGGCGACAATTCGACGCAATTGCCGGCCGGACTGACGCTGCCAGCCTGTCGCTGATCACCGCTTGCAATGCTGGCCAGCCCAGCCATGCCCTCATAGGATATGCAATCGGGTTACCGTGATTTAAGTCGCCTTGCCGGTTTGGCTGGCCTATCCGTGAGCATATGCGGAACAGATTGAAGATATTCGCTTCTTCGGCCGCGCTCCTGGCGCTGGCAGTCTCGCCTGCCTTGGCGGGCGGCGACGACGACCATCCGCGTCGTGGCTTGGCCATTGGCGGCGAATGCGAGGGCTGTGACTTTTCCGACAAGAACATGGCCAATGCCGTTTTCATCGGCGCCAATTTCGAAGGCACCACTTTCGCCCAGTCGGAACTGCCGTCGGTCACGATGATCGAGAGCCAGTTCAACGATACCGATTTCAACGAAGCGATCATGGTCAACGCCCGCCTGACCGGTGTGACCTTCTCGCGCGCCAACATGTCCGGCGCGACGATGGCAAACTCGGTCATTGAGCGGGTCAATTTTTCCTCGGCCGACCTCGCCGACACCGACTTCACGAGCGCCCAGATGGTCTTCGTTACCTTCATCGGGTCTTCGCTCACCGACACACTGTTCGCCGATGCACGTTTGCGCCAGGTGAATTTCCTGCGCGCCCAGCTCAGTGACACCAATTTCCGGGGCGCCGAGCTGCGGCGGGCGAATTTCGCCGAGGTCTCGGGCAATGACGTCAATTTCCAGGATGCAGACCTGACCGGCGCCAACTTCCAGGGCGCCAGCCTGCGCGAGGTCGACTTCACGGGTGCCAGCCTGATCGGCGCCAATTTCTCCGGCGCCTCATTTGCCGAAACCACCGGGCTGACCAAGGAAAATCTCAGCGGCGCCTGTGGAGACGGGACCACCGCCCTGGGTCCGGGCGTCAACCTGCCCGATTGTGGCAGCCTGTCCGATGACGCCCGCACGACCTCGCGTTTCGAATATGCGCTGCGCTTCTCGCAGCCGGAACGGGTCGAGCGCGTGATCGAACTCCAAGCGTTGGAAAATGCCCGCATCGAGATCCTGTCAGAGATCGGAGCGGCGCTGCAATTGCACGCGTCAGAGCTCGACCAGGACGCCATTCGCGAAGCCACCAATGACGCCATGCGTGAGATCGCCCGCGCCGAACGCGAACTGCGCCGTATCGAACGCGAACGCGAATCCCAGCGCGAGGCGATCAGCGAGGAAAGGCGCCGCATCCTGGAAGATGCGCGGCGCGAAGCGATGGATGCCAACCAGGCCGCCCGTCGCGCACTTCGCGATCAAAACCGGGCCCTGGGCCGCAATGGCCGCGCCACCGCCCGCATCGAGACCGAGGACGGCACCTATATCATCGAGCTACCCGATACAGACACTGACACAATCTGGATGGTCGATGACGAACATCTGCGCCGGGTCACACCGACACCACCCGATCCGCACACTGCGCCGGAACCACCGGAACCGCACAATGCCATGCCGGATCCCCAACCCGGTCGCCGCGGCCACCATCCTGATTGACCACATCACCACACACGAAAACGCCGGCCCATCGGGCCGGCGTTTATCTGTCTGACGCGATCAACGCCGATCAGGTCTTCTTCGCATCCGGCACCACCGTGCGGATGTGCAGCTCGCGCAATTGTTTGAGCTCAACCTCGGCCGGTGCGTTCATCATCAGGTCGCGAGCTTGCTGATCCTTCGGGAACATCACGACTTCGCGCAGGTTTTCGACGCCGGCCAGCAGCATGACCATCCGATCAACACCCGGCGCGATCCCGGCGTGCGGCGGGGCGCCATAGCGGAAGGCGTTGAGCATGCCGCCGAACTCTTCCTCGACCGTCGCCGCATCATAGCCGGCAAAGGCGAAGGCTTTCAGCATCACGTCCGGACGGTGATTCCGCACGGCGCCGGATGACAGCTCCACGCCATTGCAGACAATGTCGTACTGGAAGGCCTTGAGGGCCAGCAGCGTGTCGGCATCGGTATTGGCATCGAGCTTGAGGAATTCATCCGGATCGATCTGCGGCATCGAAAACGGATTGTGCGAGAAGTCGATCTTCTTGTTGTCCTCATCCCACTCATACATCGGGAAATCGACGATCCAGCAGAAGCGGAAGGTATCCTTTTCGCAAAGATCGAGTTCGGTGCCGACGACATCGCGGGCACGCCCGGCAAAGCTGGCGAAATCCTTCGGGTCGCCAGCCGCGAAGAAACACGCGTCACCTGCGCCGAGGCCGAGTTCAACGCGCAGCGCCTCGGTGCGCTCCTCGCCGATATTCTTGGCGATCGGGCCGGCCGCTTCCAAGCCACCCTCGGCCTCGCGCCAGAAGATATAGCCCATGCCCGGCTGGCCCTCTTTCTGGGCCCAGGAATTCATCCGGTCACAGAAGGCCCGACTGCCGCCGGTCTTGGCCGGGATCGCCCAGACCTGGACCTTGGGATTGCGTTCCAGCATGCCGGCGAAGACCTTGAAGCCCGAACCGCGGAAGGTTTCCGAGGCGTCGGCCATCTTGATCGGGTTGCGAAGGTCCGGCTTGTCGGAGCCATACCAGCGCATGGCATCCTTGTAGGCGATCTGCACAAAAGGTTCGTCCGGCACGGCGCGACCGTCGGCAAACTCGTCGAACAGGCCCTTCATGACCGGCTCGATCACATCGAACACGTCCTGTTGGGTGGCAAAGCTCATTTCCATGTCGAGCTGGTAAAACTCGCCCGGCGCCCGGTCGGCGCGGGCATCCTCGTCGCGGAAACAGGGTGCGATCTGGAAATAGCGGTCAAAGCCGGAGACCATGATCAGCTGTTTGAACTGCTGCGGCGCCTGCGGCAGGGCGTAGAATTTGCCCGGATGGACCCGGCTCGGCACCAGGAAATCGCGTGCACCTTCCGGTGAGGAGGCGGTCAGGATCGGCGTCTGGTATTCGACGAATTTCTCGTCGACCATGCGGCGGCGAATGCTGTCGATGATCTTCGAACGCAGCACGATGCGCTTGTGCAGGCTCTCGCGGCGCAGATCGATATAGCGGTGCTTGAGGCGCACCTCTTCCGACCAGTCCGGCTCACCAAAGACCGGAAGCGGCAATTCTTCCGCTTCCGACTGGATCGCCAGCTCGGCCAGGCGGACCTCGATCTCGCCGGTCGGCAGGTTGGCGTTCACGGTCTCGTCGGAGCGGGCGATGACCTCACCGGTCACAGTGATCACGCTTTCAACACGCAAGCGTTCCAGCGTCGCGAAATGCGGGTTTTCCGGCTCCAGCACGACCTGGGTCAGGCCATAATGGTCGCGCAGGTCGATGAAGAGCAGACCGCCATGATCGCGCTTGCGGTGGATCCAGCCGGAAATCCGGGCCGTCTGGCCGACATGGTCCTTGCGCAGTTCGGCGCAAGTATGGGAGCGGTATGCATGCATGGGAAAGCGTCCGTAAAACGGGGGTTAGACAGGTTGCCGCGATGTGCCGGTTTGTGGGGTGAAATGTCAAGCTGGCCGGGCCTCGGGGCGCAGTACCCGCGCACAACAACATCACCGCGGCGACCTCGCCTTGCGTTCCTGGACAAAGAGAGCGTGGGGATACCGATCGAATCCGATAACATACTGATTCAAAAATATTAATTTCGACACACACGCCACCATACCTTTGGCAAGAAGCGGGAAGGTCTCCCGACTCACCGTCCCGCCCCGAATTCAAAATCAGCAGCAATGGAGCGATCAATCGTGGTGGCCACGTTATTTGTCGTGTTTTGCCCCTGTCGATGACCGCGCGGGGTCAAGTGGTCGTCATGCCCGCTAAACCGAATAAGCGCCGCCCGCGGTACGCCCCGGACAACCAATCCGCCCCCCGATGAGTTGGGTGCGCGAGATTTATGAGGGTGAGTGAGACGAGGCCGGCTCCCTCTCCCCGCCGGCAGGGACGAGGGAAAACCTCCAAGCGGAATCAGCCTGCGTCAGCCGCTTCGTATGGTTCGGAAAGATGGATCCACCCGATCCGAGGCGTTGGAAACACGTGGCCGGAAATTGCGCTATGGGTTGCCTATCCCAGCAATTTCTTCCGCAAAATCTCGTTCACGGCTTGCGGATTAGCCTTGCCCTGCATGGCTTTCATCACCTGGCCGACGAACCAGCCCATCGTCTTGGGCTTGTCCTTGACCTGGGCGGCCTGGTCGGGATTGTCGGCGATGAGCTGGTCGATGACGGCTTCGATGGCACCGGTATCGGTGACCTGTTTGAGGCCCTTCTCTTCGACAATTTTCGCCGGGTCGCCGCCTTCGCTCCACAGGATTTCGAACACGTCCTTGGCGATCTTGCCGGAGATGGTGTCGTCGGAAATGAGCGCGATCAGACCACCGAGCTGTTCGGCCGAGACCGGGCTGTCGGTGATGTCGAGACCTTCCTTGTTGAGGCGGCCATAGAGCTCGTTATTGACCCAGGAGGAGGCCAGCTTGGCGTCCCGGCCCTCGGCCACGATCTCGAAATAATCGGCGCGGTCCTTGTCGGCGGACAGGACGGCGGCGTCATAATCGGACAGGCCGAGTTCGGAGACGAGGCGCACGCGCTTCTGGTCTGGCAGTTCGGGCAGGCCGGCCTTGATCTCGTCGACCCAGGTCTGCTGCAGCTCGAGCGGCAGCAGGTCGGGGTCGGGGAAGTAGCGGTAGTCGTGCGCTTCTTCCTTGGAGCGCATGGAGCGGGTCACACCGGTGCCTGCGTCGAACAGGCGGGTTTCCTGATCGATCTTGCCGCCCTCCTCGATGATGTCGATCTGGCGCTTGGCCTCGTATTCGATGGCCTGGCGGATGAAGCGCAGCGAGTTGACATTCTTGATCTCGCAGCGCGTTCCCAGATGCGAGAAATCACCGGTCTCGCGGAATTTCTCATACTGGCCCGGGCGGCAGACAGACACATTCACATCGGCGCGCAGCTGACCCTTCTCCATATCGCCGCCGCACGTGCCCAGATAGCGCAATATGGTGCGCAGCTTGGCGACATAGGCCGAGGCTTCCTCGGGCGAGCGGATATGCGGGCGCGAGACGATTTCCATCAGCGCGACGCCGGAGCGGTTGAGGTCGACATAGGTCGAATTGGGGTCGAGATCATGGATCGACTTGCCGGCATCCTGCTCGAGATGCAGGCGCTCGATACCGACGGTAAAGCGCGAGCCGTCATCACGCTCGCACTCGATCTCGCCCTCGCCGACGATCGGGAATTGGAACTGGCTGATCTGATAGCCCTGCGGCAGATCCGGGTAGAAATAATTCTTGCGATCAAAGCGGGACCAGAGATTGATCTGGGCATTGAGGCCAAGACCGGTCTTCACCGCCTGTTCGACCACGCGCTCATTGATCACCGGCAACATGCCCGGCATCGCCGCATCGACCAGGGAGACCTGGGTGTTGGGCGCCGCACCAAAAGCCGTCGCCGCGCCGGAGAACAGCTTGGCATTCGAGACCACCTGGGCATGGATCTCCAGACCCATGACAACTTCCCAGTCACCGGTCGCGCCCGGCAGGATATAGCTGTGATCACTCATCTCGATCTTCCTCGTCGTCATCCCAAGCGGGACGCTCGTCTTCCGGCGTGTTCATCGCCGCAACCAGGACCCGTCCCGCCATGGCGACGGTCAGGCCGAAAAACAAAAAACCGATGCCCGGTACGACCAGGAAAACGGTCCAGATGGTGCGCGGCTCCAGCGGCACGAGGCCGCGAAACACCACGACCGCCGCCAGCACGAAGAGCGCGCCAAGAAGAAAACTCGGGCGTGCGAGTTTCATGGCTGGGTGGGCGGGTTCAGCCTTGGCCATCGGACTTTCCCGCAAAGCTTTTCACCACGGCCAGCATCGCCGCCAGCCCGAAACCGGCCAGCATCAACCCCAGCGACAGTTGGATGATGAAGCCGATGGCCGGGAACTCGCCCGTCCCGAAAGCCTGCCCCACCATCACGCCGCCGGAATAAACAGTCGGCAGGCCGAAGGCGAGGCCAAGCACGGCCATCATGATCATGAAGCCGCGATTGGGCTTTTTCGGGCCTTCGGGTTGCGGCGTGTCAGGTGTCGGTGTTTCGGGCGTGCTCATCAGGACCACCAATTCTCCGGCTTGGCGACGAAGCCCGCCGAATCCTCGATCGCCGCGCCGACCTTGAACATGGTTTCCTCGTCCAGCGCCGGGGTGATGATCTGCAACCCCAGCGGCAGGCCGTCCTTGTCGACGCCGGCCGGGACCGACATGGCCGGCAGGCCGGCCAAATTGGCGGTGACGGTGAAGACGTCATTGAGATACATGGCGATCGGATCGTCCGACTTGGAACCCAGTTCGAACGCCGCCGATGGCGCTGACGGCGTCAGCACGGCATCGACCTTTTCAAACGCCTGTTCGAAATCCTGCAGGATGCGCGTGCGCACTTTCTGGGCGCGCAGATAATAGGCATCGTAATAGCCGGCAGAGAGCACATAGGTGCCGATCATGATGCGGCGCTGCACCTCATGGCCGAAACCGGCACCGCGCGTGTTTTCATAGGTCGCATTGAGGTTTTCCCCCTCGACGCGATTGCCATAGCGCATGCCGTCATAGCGGGCGAGGTTGGACGAGGCTTCCGCCGGCGCGACGATGTAATAGGCCGGCAGGGCGTATTTGGTGTGCGGCAGGGAGATGTCGACGATCTCGCAGCCGGCGGCCTTGAGCCAGTCAATGCCCTTTTGCCAGGCCTCATCGATCTCGGCCGGCATGCCGTCGACCCGATATTCCTTGGGCACACCGATGCGCAGGCCCTTCACCGAACCGCCCACGGCGGCGACAAAGTCCGGCACGTCGTTTGGCAAGGATGTCGAATCCTTGGGGTCATGGCCCGACATGGCCTGCAGCATCAAGGCCGAGTCCTTCACCGTCTTGGCAAACGGGCCCGGATGGTCGAGCGAGGAGGCAAAGGCCACCGTGCCCCAGCGCGAGGTGCGGCCATAGGTGGCTTTGACGCCGACCGTACCGGTGAAGGCGGCCGGTTGGCGGATCGAACCGCCGGTATCGGTACCGGTCGCGCCGAAGCAGAGATCAGCCGCCACAGCCGCTGCAGACCCGCCCGAGGAGCCGCCCGGCGTCAGCATTTCGCCGTTCGGACCCTTCCAGGGATTGTTGACCGGGCCGGTGTTCGAGGTCTCGTTCGACGAGCCCATGGCGAACTCGTCCATCGAGGTCTTGCACAGGAAGACGCCGCCATTTTCCCACAGCTTGGCTGTGACGCTGGACTCATAGGTCGGCTTGAAGCCCTTGAGGATGTTCGAGGAGGCCGCCGTGTCGACGCCCTCGACCGCGAACAAGTCCTTGATCGCCAAAGGCGCGCCCTCGATGAGACCGCCCTCGCCGCGTGCGAGTTTCTCGTCCGAGGCCTTCGCCATGGCCAGCGTCTTGTCGGCATCAAAGGCGGTAAAGGCATTCAGCTTGGGCTGCGCCGCTTCGCACAGGGCGAGGCCTTCGGTGGCCAGTTCGACCGCGGAAACCTCACGCGCCTTCAGCTTGGCGGTGATGTCGGACAGGGTGAGTTTGAAAAGCTCGCTCATGACCTACTCCACCGATTTGGGAACAACGAAGAAGCCTTCGTCGGAGCTGGGCGCATTGGCCAGGACCTTGTCGCGGCAATTGCCGTCGGTGACTTCGTCGGCGCGCTGCGGCAGCGGGAATTTCACCGGTGTGGTCATGGCTTCGACGCCCTCGACATCCACTTCATTGAGCTGTTCGATCCAGCTCAGAATGCCATTGAGTTCGCCAACCAGCGCCTCGACGCGGTCAGTGGGTTCGGCAATGCGGGCGAGACGCGCGATGCGGCGCACATCATCAGCGGTGACGGACATGGGAAATCACTCCGGATAGTCGAAGCCGCTTGAGTAGCAATCGCCTTTCGCAGGTGCAAGAAAGCTTGACGGTGGCGCGTGCAAGGCGCATCCCGCAATCATGCCGATTGTAACGCTGGAAGACCTGCCCGATGGCCCGTTGATCGCTCTTGATCCGGGCAGCAAGACCATCGGGGTCGCCGCCTGCGGTGCTTCGCGCGGTCTTTCGACACCGGTGGAAACCATCAAGCGGACCAAGTTCACCAACGACGCGGAACGCATCTTCGCCCTGCTGGACGAGCGCCAGGCCACCGCCATCGTGCTGGGACTGCCGGTCAATATGGACGGGTCGGAAGGCCCGCGCGTGCAGTCCGTCCGCGCCATGGCCCGCAATCTGATGCGCCTGCGCGATCTGCCGATTGTCTTCCAGGACGAACGCCTGTCGACCTTTGAGGCCGAGGAAAAGCTGATCGCCGTCGGCGTGCGCCGCGACAAGCGCAAGGACATCATCGACGCCCACGCCGCCGCCAACATATTGCAAAGCGCCCTCGATCGGCTGGAGATGCTGGGTGAGTAGCGCCACCATCTTCCTTCTCCCTTGGGAGAAGGTCCCCGCAGGGGGGATGAGGGGGTTCGGCGAGACACCCGATCAAGACCGGGCTTTTCCCCTCACCCTTGATCCCTCTCCCCGGGGAGAGGGAAAACAGCGCCTGCCCTTTTTGACGACGCGAGGCTGTTCCGCATGAACCCCATCATCTCCGCCCTCGTGCCGGTCTTCGGCGTGATCTTTGTCGGCTGGCTGCTGCGCCGCTCCAATCTTCTGCCGGATGACAGCTGGGGCCCGATCTCGCGGCTGGCCTATCTCGGCCTGTCGCCGGCCCTGCTGTTTTCCTCGATCAGTCATGCCGACCTGTCGGATATCCAGCTGGGCAGCTTCATGGGGGCGGCGATGCTGGGCTTTCTCGGCATGGCGGCGATCACGCTGGCGATCAAGCCGCTGCTGAAAATCCCCGACCCGACCTATACCAGCCTCTTCCAGGCGACCTGCCGCTGGAATGGCCTTTTGATCCTCGCCCTAGGCATTGCCCTCTTCGGCGAGGAGGGTGAGATCCTGGTGGCGCTGATCATGGTCGCCTCCATCCCGCTGGTGAACATGGAGTGCGTCGCCACCCTGTCGATCTGGGGCGATGGCGCAGCGCCGAACTGGCGGTCGATCATCTATCGCATCCTGACCAATCCGCTCATCCTCGGCTCGGCGGCGGGCGGCATCGTCAATCTCGGCGGCATCCCGCTGCCCGGCATGCTGACCGACACGGTCGACCTGATCGGCCAGGCCGCCCTGCCGCTGATCCTGCTGGCTGTGGGCGCCGGTCTCAACTTCACCGCCATGAAAGCCCGGCCGCGCCTTCTGGGACTGTCGGTCTTCATCAAGCTGATGATCGGACCGCTGGTGTTTTACGGGATCGGCGTCGCCATGGGGATTGACGGCGTACCGCTGACCATCCTCTTGCTGACGGGTGCCTCACCGGGTGCCGCCTCGGCCTATGTGCTGGCCAAGCAGATGGGCGGCGACGCGCCCTACTCCGCTGGCGACATAACCGCGAGCGCGCTCTTCTGCTTCATCACGATCCCGTTCTGGCTGTGGCTTTTGGGGTAGCGAGTATTTTGCACGCAACGCCGCGGCGCACACCGGCCCATTATTGTCTTGTCGAGACCAAGCCTCAGTCGGTTTTCAAGCTCAAGGGGCATGCCCGCGAAGCGGCGCCTGCGGCGCCCTTGACCTTGAAAACCGACTGAGGCCGACTGGCTGCCAAGACAACAATGACGGGTCATGCGCGAATGCGCGCAAGTCGTTCATCTCGAGGTCAGGCCAGCTTCACCCATACTCACCATCCCTGATCAGTGTTCACACCTCACCGGAGGCAGAAAATGCGGCACGTCATTCTGGCCACACTCCTCATCAGCATCGCGACGCCCGCGGTCGAGGCTCAGGACCTGCCGGGTTGGGCGGACAGCCTGAATGCTAACCTTCCTGAGGACACGAGCGAATTCTACGCCTCGGACGCCGTGATCCTGCCACCGGGGACGGCGCCGAGTGGCGGGCGCGACGCCATCGCCCGGTATTGGAGCCATTTGATGACGGTCGGACTGTCCGACGTCGACATCCTGTCGCGCGAAACACTCGCGGCCGGGCCGGACCGGATTTACGAGACAGCCCTGATATTCTGGCGCGGCGCTGATGGCGCTCGACGGCTCCAGCGCTCGGTCATTCTCTGGGAATTGCGATCAGGCGAATGGCAAATCTTGAGACATACCTGGAATTACGGCCCACAACGGTTCGACTAATCCGCTAGGCAATACCGCTCCCCCTCATCCGCCAGCCCGAAACCGGCCTCGATCACCACATCCCGCTCCGGCGCGTCGGGATAGCGGACCGGGTTGGTGTGGTTGAAATGGATAAAGCGGATCTTGGCCCGCTCGCTGGCGGGCAGATCGGCGAAACGTTCCATGGAATGGGTGATGAAGGGATGCGGGAAACCTGACATGTCGCGGCCCGGGATTTCGCCATTGGCGTAGAAAGTCGCATCGACATAGGCGATATCGACGGTGGCGATGAGATCCTCGATCCGCATGGCCTCGCCATCCTCCCACGTCTCCCACTCTTCCCAGCTGTCGATGTCCGGCAGGAAGATCGCCGAACGGGTCGGCCCGGCGATATGATAGCCCACAACCTCGGTGTATTCCTGGCGGTGCGGCACCTCAAAGGCCGTCACACGGACATCACCCAGCTCGACCGGCTGGCCAGCCCAAATCTCTTCCAGCTCGATATTGTCATAGCGGACCAGCTGGTCCCAGGGACCATTGGAGAAGAGGAAGGCCGACATGGAGGGCATGGCGTAGACCGGTACATCCTGCGCGCCCATGCTTTCATGCCCAAGGAACATCAGGCCGGTATAATGGCCGATATGACCATGGGTCAGGAAGATACCGTCCAGCCCGGGCTGCGCCTCGCTCGGCATGGCCTGGTCGAGCCGATAAAGCTGTTCGCGCATATCCGGCGTCGCTTCGAAGAGATAGCGGGCGCCTGCCTCACGGTCGAGCACGGCAATCGAAGTCGCCAAGCGTCGCAGGGACGGGTCTTCCCAGGCCGGGTCCGCGCTGTTGCCCAATTGCGGTGCACCGGCATCCTGGCTGACGCCGAGGACGACGAGTTCTAGCGTGCAGGATTCGGTTTCAGTGACGGACTGAGCAGCGGCTGGGGCCGCGGCGAGAATCAGGGCGCCGAGCGCCAAGCTGCATGTTTTCATGACCAAACGAAACGAGAGCTGGGCGCACACGTCAAGCATTCATCGTTTCAATAACTTCAGATCGGGCAAGGACCACAGCGACGTGTTTCCGTCAAAATCCTCATACCTCAAGCCTTCAGGCGCGACCGACCAATTATTTGGAATGTCACCCGGCATCGCCGACGCCAATTCGGCACCCTCATATGAGAATGTGCGTAACCCCAACTCCTCGACGACCAGGATGCTCCCATTGGCACTCGCCGCGCCCCAAATGGGAAAATCACCATGGACCACCCAAATGGCTTCGCTGGTGGCGAGTACCATTCGCCTTCCAAATACAAGCGCCTCGAACTTTGCGTCCGAGATGATCTGGGGGTCCCCACTACTCGCGAGATCGCGGGTTGACCATGTCTCCTCAATCTCTCCCAAGGACACCAATGCGACGTCCTGATAGAGCTCGAACGAGAAACCGAAGCGCTTGGAGCAGAACCTCAACCCGGCCATCAATCAACACCCACAAGGTCACTCCGGCGCTCCATCTGGACCACATCGCGCCATTGCCCGGCCATGGGGCCATGGCCCATCTTGCCAAGCCCGCGCCTGACGCCAAGCCGCTCGAACCCGCACTGCTCGTGCAAGCGGATGGAGGCGGTGTTCTCGGCGAAGATGCCGGCGGTCAGCGTCCACAGGCCTTCGGCCTCGGAGGCTTCGATCAAGGCCTGCAATAGCGTCCGACCGAGCCCTTGGCCACGCGCGGCTTCCGCGACATAGACCGAGACCTCACCCACTCCGCCATAGACACAGCGCGAAGACACCGGGCTGAGCGCCGCCCAGCCGGTCACTGCGCCGTCAGCGTCCAGCGCAACCAGGCGCGGCGCGGCAAGCTTGCTGTCATCGAAATGAACCCAGTCCGGCGCGGCGCTCTCGAAGCTCGCGTGACCGGTGGCGATGCCCTCGGCATAGATTGCGAGGACGTCTGCCGCGTCGGCGGGTGTCATGGTGCGCAGTGTGGTCATGGCGTGTCGTTGAGCAGGCGCGCGAGCGGAATGATCCATGGATCACGTGTCAGCCAGCAGGCCGCAGGTCGCTTCGCACGTCAAGGGTGGAACCGCGAAGCGGCGCGTCGCGCCCTTGACGTGCGAAGCGACCTGCGGCGCCATCCCGGCAAGTGATGAATGGGCGAGTGGGCGCCAAGGCGCCGTCAGCGACTCCCGTACCGTGCCCCGGGGTGCGAAGGAGTGTCGTCGTGAACGTCGCCAAGACGCCCGCTACAAAACAGACCTTATGTCCCGCAATTGCCGCAGCAGGCCGGCAGCCGCATCCAGCGGCAGGCAGGATGGCCCGTCACACAGGGCCGCGTCGGGATCGGGGTGAAACTCCAGGAAGACGCCGTCGGCACCGGCAGCAACAGCCGCTCTGGCGATAATCGGGACGCCCTCGCGGCGGCCGCCGGTGGACGCCCCTGCCGTACGGGCATCCGCGCCGGGCAGCTGCACCGCATGCGTGGCATCAATGGTGACCGGCACACCGAGCGCGCGCATCGCCTGGATGCCAAGCATGTCGACGATCAAGTTGTTGTAGCCGAAACTGGCGCCCCGCTCGCACATGATGACGCCGGGCGAGGTTGTGACTTCACCAATCTTCGCGAGGATATTGCGCGTATCCCACGGTGCCATGAATTGCGCCTTCTTCACGTGAATGAGCGAGCCGCGTGCGTCCGCCGCCCGGGCAATCGCGGTCACAAGGTCGGTCTGCCGGCACAGGAAGGCCGGAATCTGGACGATCTCGGCAATCTCGGCGACCGGCCCGGCCTGGTCGATCTCGTGCACATCCGTGCAAATCGGTACATCCAGCTCGGCCTTCACCTTGGCCAACATCTCCAGACCCGCGTCCAGCCCCGGCCCGCGATAGGATTTCACCGAGGAACGGTTGGCCTTGTCGAAGCTTGCCTTGAATGCGTAAGGCAGGCCGAGCTCCTCACAGACTGCCTTGAGATGAGCACCAACCTTCAGGGCCAGGTCCAGGTCCTCCAGGACATTCAAGCCGGCGATGACGGCGAGCGGCTGGTCATCTCCGATGGCCCAGGAGGCGCGAGCGGACTGCAATTGAATCATGAGCGGCATCCTCGATGTGAACGGCATCAGGCGTGGCATTGCGCGATGGGCGCGTCAATATCGCAACATGGCAGCGCCCTTGCCTCCGCGCACCCTCCCTTGCTCACGCCCCCAACTCCCCCTATACCGCCGAACACTTTATCTGTGTGCCCTTGGCGACCCAGGAGACGGGATGAGCCGCGCGGAATTTTCCTACGACTTCCCCCACCGCCACCTCGTTTCGGTGGCCGACCTCAACCCCGTTGATATCCAGATCATTTTCGAGCGCGCCGCGCATCATCTGGCGACCAACCGGACGCCGGACAAGCGCTCTGACGTGCTGCGCGGCCTGACCGTGCTCAACCTCTTCTTCGAGGCGTCAACGCGAACGCAAGGCTCGTTCGAGATGGCCGGCAAGCGACTCGGCGCCGATGTAGTCAATTTCGCGGTGGCCCACTCATCCGCGTCCAAGGGCGAAAGCCTGTCCGACACGGCGCGGACCCTGGCCGCCATGAAGCCCGACATCATGGTCGTGCGGCATTCGGCGACCGGGGCGCCGCAGTTTCTCGCCGATCATACCGGCCTGTCCGTGGTCAATGCCGGCGACGGCATGCACGAGCACCCGACCCAGGCCCTGCTCGACAGTTTCACCCTAGCCCAGCATTGGGGCTCGGTCGGCGGACGGCGCATCCTGATCGTCGGCGATATCCTGCATTCGCGGGTCGCCCGCTCGAATATCGGCCTGCTCAATATTCTCGGCGCCGAAATCCGCCTGTGCGCCCCGCCGACACTGTTGCCGTCCGATGTCGACCAGTGGGGCTGCGACGTCTTCCACGATCTCGACGAGGCCCTGAAAGGCTGCGACGCGGTCATGGCATTGCGCCAGCAACGCGAACGCATGACCGGCGGTTTCGTGCCGTCCGAGCGCGAGTTCTTCCATCTCTTCGGCCTGACCCATGAACGGCTGGAAGCCGCCTCGCCCGACGTGCTGGTCATGCATCCCGGACCGATGAATCGCGGCGTCGAAATCCATACCAAGCTGGCCGATGACCCCGACAAGAGTGTGATCCTCGACCAGGTCGAAAGCGGCGTGGCCGTCCGCATGGCAATCCTCGAGCTGATCGGCGGCAATATCCGCAAGGAGGCTGCGGCATGAGTACGACCCGCGCCATCATCAATGCCCGCTTGGTCGACCCCGCCTCCGGCCATGACGGCCCCGGCGGGGTCCTCATCGAGGACGGTTTGATCGCCCAGACCGGCAACGAGCTGGACCTGGATGCCGCCGATGACGTGATCGACGCCAGGGGTTGCATCCTCGCCCCGGCGCTCATTGACCTGCGCTGCGCCAAGGAAGCCGCCCTCACCCCGGACGGCGAGACCCTGGACACGCTGTGCGCCTCGGCCATGACCGGCGGGTTCGGAACGATCGTGCTGGCGCCCAATGCGCGCAGCCCGCTCGACAAGGCGGACGGGTTTGCCGGCATGAACCGGGGCCTCGCCCAGCGTGGTGTGCGGGTTCTTTCGGCCTGCGGCGCGACCCAGGGCCTGGCGGGTGAGCAGATGGCCGAGATCGGCCTGATGGTGCGTGGCGGCGCGATCTATGCCGGTTGCGGCGACGCCCCCATCCACGACGCCCGACTGATGCGCCGCCTGTTGAGCTATACCAGCCAGTTCGATGTCTGGCTGGCCTGCCGCCCGGCCGATGCCCATCTCACCAAGGGCGCTGTGGCGCTTGAGAGCGACTGGTCAGCCCGTTTCGGCCTGCCTGCCGAACCGGCGGTATCGGAACGCATTGCCATCGAACGCGATGCGGCGCTGGCAGAACTCTCGGGCGGCAAGCTGATGATTGACCGGCTGTCGACCGCGGCCGGCCTGGATGCGCTGCGCCATGTCCGCAGCCGCGATCTCGAGATCGCCACCACCGTCGCCATCGCCCATCTCACCCTCAACGAGGTTGATGCCGGGGGGCTGGACAGTGCCTTCCGCATGGACCCGCCCCTGAGAAGTGAAGCCGACCGACTGGCCCTGGTCGACGCCATCATCTCCGGCGAGATCGACGCGGTGGTTTCCGATCACCGGCCGACACCGTTTGACGACAAGGGCGAACCCTTTGCCCTGGCCATTGCCGGCACGCTGAGCCTCGAGACCATGCTCGGCGCCATGCTGGGCCTGGTGCATGACGACGAGCTCGAACTGGTTGACGCGCTGCGCGTGATGACCAGCGGCCCGGCTGACCTCATCGGTCTGCCGCAGGGTCGCATCGCGGTCGGCGCCCCGGCCGATCTCATCCTCATCGATGGCGACAAGCCCTGGGTCTGCCAGCCCGACGCTTTTGCCTCGGCACGGGGCAATTCGGCCTGGGCCGGACGCCGTTTCCAGGGACGGGTCTTGCAAACCATCGTCGCCGGAGACACATTATACAACTCTTAGGTGCAAATTGACATGGCCAGCCTCTTGATCGTGCTTGCCGCCGCCGGTGGCTATCTCTTCGGCTCCATTCCCTTCGGACTGGTGCTGACACGCATGGCCGGGCTGGGCGATATCCGTGCCATCGGCTCGGGCAATATCGGCGCCACCAATGTGCTGCGCACGGGCCGCAAGGACCTAGCGGCCCTCACCCTCATCCTCGACGCCGGCAAGGCCGGGATCGCGGCGGCGGTGTTGGGCTATTTTCTGGGTACCACGGCGGGTCTTGTGGCGGGCGGATTCGCCTTCGCCGGCCATTGCTTCCCGGTCTGGCTGGGTTTCAAGGGCGGCAAGGGTGTGGCCACCTTTGTCGGCACCATGCTGGCCGTGTTCTGGCCGGTCGGTCTGACCGTGATCGCAACCTGGCTGATCATGGCCGCGATCTTCCGCATCTCCTCGCTTGCGGCGCTGGCCGCCGCCCTGGTGGCGCCCTTTGCCGCCTATGCCTGGGGGCGACCGGATGTTGCCATCATGGCCGCTGTGTTGACCGTGCTGATCTACTGGCTGCACCGCGCCAATATCCAGCGCCTGCTCAAGGGCGATGAACCGCGCATCGGCGGCAAGAAGGACAAGGCCGAAACTGACGCCTCGGCCGACAGCGAAGACCCGGACACACCTGTGACATGACCGATGCCGGGGCCAGCCACACCGACAGGGTGATGTGGCTGCGCCTCGCGCGGACGAGGGGGCTGGGCGCAACCGGTTTTGCCCGCGCCATCGCCCGCTATGGCAGCGCCGAAGACGCGCTCGATGACCTGCCGGCCCGCGCCCGCGCGGCCGGGCGACGCAATCTCGACATTCCGCCGGTCGACCGGGTCGAGGCCGAGCTTGAACAGGTCAACCGGGCCGGCGCCCGGCTCATCTGCGGTTTCGAACCGGATTATCCGGCCCTGCTGACGGCCATCCCCGATCCGCCGCCCGCCATCATCGTCCGCGGTGACACAAGGCTTTTCCAGCGCCCGGCCTGTGCCCTGGTCGGCGCCCGCAATGCCTCGGCGGTGGGATTGCGTTTCGCCCGCGAGCTGGCCAACGGGCTGGGACGCGAGGATGTGGTGATCGTCTCCGGCCTGGCCCGCGGGATTGACGGCGCGGCCCATGCCGGCGCGCTCAGCAGCGGTACGATCGCCGTCCTGGCGGGCGGGATCGATCATGTCTATCCGCCGGAACACGCGGCCCTGCATGCACAAATCGCCGAACGCGGCCTGCTGCTCTCGGAAATGCCGCTGGGCCGGACCCCGACAGCGCGCGACTTCCCGCGCCGCAACCGGATCATTTCCGGCCTGTCGCTCGGCTCGCTGGTGGTCGAGGCGGCGCTGCGTTCGGGGTCGCTGATTACAGCGCGCTATGCCGGCGAACAGGGCCGCGAGGTAATGTCGGTGCCGGGCTCCCCGCTCGACCCGCGTGCCCGCGGCTCGAACCAGCTTCTGCGAGATGGCGCCCACCTGATTGAAACCGTCGATGATGTGCTCGCCGTCCTGGCTGAGGCCCGGCCACCTTCGACGCCAACCCGGCATGTTGAGGATTGCAGCCCCCCCGATCCTGACGATTTTTTTGACGAAGCGACGGAGGAGATCGAGATGTCGATGGAAGCGGTACCGGCCCGGGCCAATCCACTCGACCGGCTGCGCGCCCTGTTGTCGCCCGCGCCTGTCTCAAGCGACGAGCTGGCCCGCGCCGCGTCCCTGCCGGCGGGACAGGTCCAGGCGTTGCTGATGGAAATGGAGATGCGCGGCGAGATTGCCAGCCTGCCAGGCGGGCTGGTTCAGCGTCGCCGCCGCAGCTGATCGAGGCGTGCCGATTCCATTTCGATGTAATTGGCCGCGAGTTCAATCAGACAGGCACTTTGGCCATAGCCATGATGGAAGGCATCCTCGCTCAGCCCGCGCAGCGCCCGGGACAAGCGGTCCGATTCCTCGCTGAGCGGCAGGGTGCCGGGCAAGGGATGGCCGAACAGGTCATGGCCGGGTCGGATTTTTCGCCGCATTCCCCCCTCCCTCGACACCCGGACGATAGGTCAGGATTGATGCAAATACAACCTTGGGTGAAAACCCTGCCTGTCAACCCAATTGCGCGAGCAAAAGATCACGGGCTTCCTGGACCTGACGAGCCAGGGCCGCCGAGCCTTCGCCGGTATCGGGATGGAGCTTTTTCATCAAACGGCGATGGGCGGCGCGGATGGTTTCGGCATCCGCGCCGGCATCGACACCGAGTATTTCACGCGCTTCTTGCACACTCATATCGCCCCGGCTTGGCGGTGTGGCGCTGCCGGAGCCATGCCCCTTGCCAGCGTCCGCCCCGGACGGTCGCGGCCGCAGCACATCCCCCAGCAGACCAAGGCCGAACAGACCGATCGGCCCGCCCAGAATAACTCCGCCGCGCAGACTGATGATCACCCCGGCCAGCAAGGCACCGCCGCCGAGAATGATCCGGACCATGCGCGCCGCCTTGGCGGTCTTCTGTCGCGAAAACCACCACGCCGCCCCCAAAAGGGCGATCAGGGCGAGGGTTCCAAGGACAAAGGGCGCCATTAAAACGGAATGGTTTCGCCCTGCAGACCGGGCAATTTGAGCACGATCAACAGGTCACGCAGCTCCTGGCGGGCCGCCACATGGCTCATGGTGAAAGTCACCGTGGAGCCGCTTTCAGTGAGGTCGAGCAAGGTCAGCCCAAGCGGGAAAAGCTCGCGGTAGATCACCCGCTCCGCAAAACCCGGCGCCAGACGGAAGCCGATCCGCTGCGACAGCATTTTCAGCCCGTCGCCGACGCGCCGCTTATTGCGGGCATCGAGCATGGAAATGCGATTGCGCATGACGACCCAGTCGATCGAGCGCTTCTCCAGCTGGGCCTTGCGCTTGCGGCACTCCCACAGCATTTCCGAGTAAACGCTCGGCGTGCCGACCTGGAAGGTCTCCGGGTCGATCTCGGCAAGCAGGTCAAAATCGACGAAACTGTCATTGACCGGCGTGATCACCGTGTCGGCACAGGAATGGGCCAAACGCGAATACAGCGTGTCAGCACCCGGCGCATCGATGATGATGAAGTCGCAATTGGTCTTCAGCCGGCTCAGGGCCTCGGAAAAGCGCTCGGTCTCCTCGTCCTCGACAAGATCGAGATCGCGCTGGGCGCTCGGCGTAAGAACCGCCTCTTCCGGTCGCGGCAGGGACAGGCGATGGCGCTCGCACCAGCGTTCACGATTGGCAAGATAGCGGCCGAAACTGCGCTGGCGCAGGTCGAGATCAATGGCACCGACACTCTTGCCCATCCGCAGCAGCGCGACGGCGAGGTGCATGGCCACGGTCGACTTGCCGGCCCCACCCTTCTCATTGCCAACCACAATGATGTGCGCCGCGCGGACACCGTCGCGGACCCGGCCAAGCGGCCGTGTTGGCAAACGAAAACCGGTCTGACTTGTCATCTTGCCCCAATTCTGGACCACGGTCCCGGCACATGAAACTCACGCGCGGGCACGGCGATTCTATTCGCCCGCAGCCGACGCCATATCCGCCATGCGCAGACCGGAGAAGTCAACCACGGCACAGTAATCGCCGCTGTTCGTGATCTGCTGACACACCGCCTGCGCGGCGGCGGCGCTGTCGAACGGCCCCGCTTTCAAACGCAGATACTGTCCCTGTCCGGCAATCTCGGCCTGGCTGAGGCGCGGCTCAAGCCCGGTCAGGACATCGCCGTGCGCAACCATCAATGCGTGCCAGCCACTCTGCGCGGTCTCGACGCGGCGGTAGGAGGCCAGATGAATGGCATGCTGCAGGCTCGGCGCGTCGAGCATGTCGGCCGGTGGCGGCGGCAGGTGATGCTGCGCCGGGACTGGCGTGACCGGCAGATCCGGTGCGTCACCAGGATCATTGAGGCCGACGATCGCTGTCGCCAAGGCGCGCAATTCCGGCGCCACACGCTCAACCGCATCCGGATCGAAGCGGGCCAGATGCGCCAATTCCCGCGACATGGCCTCGGCCAGCTGGGCATTGCGGGTCGGCGCCACCATCGCTTCCGGTTCGCCGGCAGCGGCTGATGGTTCCCGGCTCGTCGTCGCGCAACCGCAAAGCGCCAGGGCGGCAAGAAAAACAGTCAGTTGTTTCATGTCATTGTCTCTGACGGGATCGGATCGCTTGCCTGTATCATCGCATGAGATTATCCCCAAGCGACCCGTTTTGTGGACCCTTTCATGATTACCCAGCAAATTCCCCACGCCACCACGATTTCCGCGCTGCGCACGCGGGTGCGAACTTGGCGCGACGACCGCCTGAGTGTTGGCTTCGTGCCGACCATGGGCGCGCTGCACGATGGGCATCTGTCCCTCGTCCGGCTGGCCAAGGCACAATGTGATCGCGTGGTGACGAGTATTTTCGTCAATCCAAAACAATTCGCCGCCGGCGAAGATCTCGACGCTTATCCGCGCACGCTGATTCCCGACGCGGAAAAACTCACGGACGCGAAATGCGACCTCATCTATCTGCCGACACCGGAGATCATGTATCCCGAGGGCTATAGTGCCAATCTCATCTTGAAGGGGCCGGCCATCGGGCTGGAAGCGGCCGTGCGGCCGCACTTTTTCGACGGCGTCGCGACCGTGGTCGCCAAATTATTCAACCAGGTCCGGCCGGACATGGCCTTCTTCGGCGAGAAGGATTACCAGCAATTATTGGTAATCCGGCAATTGGTGAAGGATCTGGACTTCCCGGTCGAGATCCTGGCCGGCGAAACCGGTCGCGACAAAGATGGCCTCGCCCTGTCCTCACGCAATGTCTATCTCGATGCCGATCAACGCGCCCGTGCCGGCCAGCTCAACCTGATCCTGAAGGATTTCGCGGCGGCGCTCAGCGCCGGCAGCACGGTGTCGGCGTCGCAGGCGACAGCGCTTGCCAAGGCCAATGATGTATTCGACGCGGTTGACTACGTCGAAGCGCGTTGCGCTACCAGCCTGGCCGAATTGGGTGACGGCGTGATCGATCGCCCGACCCGCGTGCTGGCGGCAGTCAGGCTGGGTTCAACCCGGCTGATCGACAACATGGCAGCAAAACCGCCTTCTTGACGCCGGATTTCCCGCTAAGCTGGCCAACGCACCCACAGGGGGAGACCCGCTTGATGATTGCCCGCACTCTCACCGCTCTTGCCCTTTGGGCAACTCTGCCACTGGTTGCGTGCGCGCAAGCGCCCGAGATCATCCGGCCGGAAGTGGTGGCCCGCTATCCGCACGATGCCAATGCCTTCACCCAGGGCCTGTTCATCCATGAAGGCGAGCTGTTCGAGAGCACCGGCCGGGTCGGCCAGTCGAGCCTGCGCCGGGTGGCACTGGAAACCGGGATTGTTGAACAGAGCGTCGCCATTGCCCCGCCGATCTTCGGCGAGGGGTCGGCCCGGATCGGCGACCACATCTACATGCTCAGCTGGGTGTCGGAACGCGGCTTCATCTTTGATGCCGACACGTTCGAACAGGTCGACAGCTTCACTTATCCCGGTGAGGGCTGGGGGCTGACCCATGACGGCACTCATCTCATCCTGTCGGACGGCACACCGGAGCTGCGCTTCCTCGACCCCGAAACGATGACGCTCGCGCACTCGATCCAAGTCACACTGAACGGGCGCCCGGTGCGCCGGCTCAACGAGCTGGAATGGATTGACGGCCGCATCTGGGCGAATATCTGGGAAACACGCTCCATTGTGCGTATCGATCCGGAGACCGGGATCGTCGATGCCATGATCGACCTTGCCGCCCTGATCCCGGCCGAGGTTGCCGGGCGCCGCGACGCCGTCGCCAACGGGATTGCGTGGAATGCACAGACAGGCCAGATTTATGTCACCGGCAAGTTATGGCCCACCCTGTTTGAAATTCGTTTGCCGGAATCGACTGAATAAGCCGGCCAGGACCGTCAATGACACGCGCAGCATCGGCCAGATACAGGCATCCCCGACGGGTCGAGATCGCCGCGCACGTGCTGGCAACGCTTTTCAGTCTCTACGCCGCCGCCTGGTTGCTCGGTGTGACCCTCACCCAGTCAGGCATAGGCGGCGGAATTTTCTTCGGTATCAATATCCGCGTCGCCCTCAACCATATAGGCCTCTTCGAACTCGTACTCTTCTATATGTTATGCGCGTTGGGCTTTGCGGCCCAAGCCCTGCTGATCCTGCGCAACAAGGCGGCCGTGCTGGCTATCGGCGGGGCTGTCGTCAGCCATCTGGTTCTCTGGGTTCGGATGGGGGACAATCCGGCCTGGGACAGCCCGATCGGCCTAGTTGTCATTTCCATCGAAGCCTTGATCCTGGTCTTGATGCTGCGGCTACAACACGCCGGAGCGCTGCGTTGACAAGGTCCGGCGCGAGTTCCGGACACGTGCGGCGACGACTGTCCCTCTGACAAGGCCCAACGGCGCCATCGACATGCTGGCACAGGCCCTACCAGGCGCCGAGCTCCAACAATTTCGCACGCAATTCCCCAGGCAGTCCGTCGCCACCCTCGCCGCCGCCACTGATGTCACGCGGGGCATCCTCGGATTTGAGATAACGCCAGCCCTGAAAAGGACGGCGCGGCGCCGCGGCGGTCCGGATGATCTGCGGTGACATGATGATAGCGCAACGCTTGATACCGTCATCGCCGGTCACCGCCTCCAGGGCAATAATCTCGGAGCGGCACTGGATGGCCCCGGACATCACCCAGTAGAGCGATCCACCGGCCTCGACGTCGTCCTTGCGGGCTGGGAACATGCGGGTGACATGCATGGCGACTTCCGGCTCGCCAGCGGCCCGACGCGCCGCCATTTCGCGGTCGCGATGGGCTTCCAGCTCCTCAACCGAAGCGACGCCGACGCAGAGTTTGACGATGTGAATGGTCATGGGGAGCAAGTAGGGCGACTCCGCGCCGCGGTCAAAACCGCAGCGCGGCGCCCACGCTTCAGCTCTAGTCGACGGTCACCGTCCCCAGATACTCGATATCGGTGAAGGTGAGCTCGAAGCTCTGCTCGAATGTCTGGAAGGCGGCGCGGCCACTGATTTCCTGCGACATGCGCGTCAGCACCGGCGCTGGCAGACCGTCGAGCTGGTCGAATTGCTGCACCATCTCGAACCGGTTGAGACGCACCGCAAAATGCGGCTTGAAACTCTCGGGCGCCCAGACCCGCAATTGCGTCACGGCGAGCTGGTCTCGCGATACGGTGAGCGCCCCCTGGACATGATCGGCCATCGCCTGGTCGTCCTCATCGAGTTGGGGATCAAAATTGAAGACCAGCCTGTCGCCGGCCTCGTCGGCCAAGGTCAGGGATCCCGGCACGATGTCACTCCCGTCGGCCGAGAAGAACAGCCCGGAGTCATCCTCATCCTCATCAGGTTCCTGCAGTCCGGTCCACATGCCCGACTGCATCTCGGACAAATCATCGAGCGCCGGAGAAACGAGCTGCCAGCGTTCGGCTTCGGGCCGGGTACCGTCGAATCGACCGACCATGACCCCGTCCTCATTGGTCATGGTGATGGTGAAGCGCCACTCGGACTTGTCGGTCGGGACGGCGCTTCGGGACAGCGTGGCGTCAAGGACGGGATGTACCGGGGCCATGCCCGATTGGCCCAGTGCAGGCGCGCTGAAAAGCACGCTGGCAGCGGCAAGCAAAACAGAAACAGATTTCATGGTTTTTGTTCCAGACAGGTTGGTTGCAACAATCACCCCCGCCCCAACCCTGTGCCACAAACGGACACGCGAGGGGACTGCAATCCCCTCGCCTTACAACATTGTCATGCTGATGAATGCGCCCTGCTCAGGCCGCTTGGCGATCGACGAAACCGTCCGGCGCGTCGGGATCGATATCGAAGGTCCGCTCGGACTTCGGCATCACCCGCACCGGCTCGCCCAGAAGTTTGAACTTCAACTTCACGGCAAAGCTCAAAACCCGCTTCATCAATGCGCCAAGCCCATCGGTCCGGGTCTCTTTCGGCACATAACCGAACTGGCGTCGCAGCACGCCATTGGCGTAGAGGATCGAGTTCTGGAGCCGCGATTGCGGGGTCGAAATCTCGAATGGCACGGAGACATTCACGCCCGACTGGTTTTCAATCCGGTGCGGCCCGTGCAAGGGCCAATTTGTTGCCATGCCCGGATGCAGATCAACCGTGAAGGCGTCCTTGTCCCAGGCCGGATCAAAATGGATATCCTCGGTCTTGTCCTTGTGCAGGACGCCCTCGACATCATCGTGATTCAAATAAGGCAACCTCGCCGGATAGGTCCGAAAACGCTTCACACCGCGCATGTGCCACAACATGGTTTCGGACACATCCGAATGGGCGAACACCTGGGCGGACGGCGAGGAAATCAGGATGCCGGCCTCGGCCACCAGCGGCCGGAAAGACGGATCGGCCTTTTTCATGTCGGCCAGCATCGCGTCGTAGATCGGGCGATACTCCGGATCAGTATCCATGGCGTGGCGCAGATTGATCCAAAGCCTGCCCTTGCGGACGGCCTCGATCAGTTCCAGCCCGCTCAGGGCACCCGGGTCACCCGCTCGCCAGCTGTCATGGTCGGTCGCATCGTCACCCATGGTGCAAAAATCGATCATGTCACGCGGATGGCGTTCAATCAGGGCCGCCAGGGCGACGTCGGAGAAGGCATGATGTTCGTGGTAGTTGTGACGTACCGTCATCGGCTCATGACGAAACTTGCGCTTGGCGTCATCCGACCAAGTCGACCCGAACTGATCCATATAGGTGTCACGCATTGATCCATCTCCCGTGATGTCACCGGGAAAAGAGCAAGAGATGTGCCGGTTTCGCGTGTGGGGGGATAAGTGCGAGTGTGAACCGTCCTGTCCCGTCGAAGATCGACCTTCGGTCGGTCCTCCCCATTCATGGCTTGCGGGCAGAAGGCCGTAACCAGGAAATCAGCTCAAGGGTGAAACCGCACAGCGGCGCTTCGCGCCCTTGACCTGATTTCCTGGTTACGGCGGAATCTCGGCAAGCTATCAATGGTGACTTGCGCTCACGCACAGGTCCAAGGCATGAGCGAGGCGAGCCGACGCGTCAGGCGGCTACCACCTCTTCCAGCGCCTCGAGCGCGACCAGCACATCGCCCTCGGCAACCTGGCCGCCCGTCTCGACCGCCAGCTCGCCGATCACGCCGTCGCGCGGCGCGGCCAGGGCATGCTCCATCTTCATCGCTTCCAGCACGACGAGGGCCTGGCCCTTCTTCACGCTGTCACCGGCCTTCACATTGACCGCCAACACCTTGCCCGGCATCGGCGCCTTGATCACATCGCCCGCCTCCAGCGCGTCGGCAGCGGCTTCGGGGTTTTCGAAGGCGTAGACCGTGGCCCGGCCTTGGCAAGCCACCAGAACACCGCCCTCGACCGGTTCACATACAGCGTGCAGGTCGACCCCATCGGCGCGGGCGGCAAAGGCGTAGCCCCGCGCCGTGTCTTCGATGCCGAGATCACGGATATCGGTGATCTCATCACCAATACGGACCGTCAGTCCGCGTCCGGCCCGGGTGAGGACGACCGTGATGATCTCGTCGGCGACGTCGAAACGATGCTCGATCCGCGGCTGCGCATTGAGGCGCCAGCCATCGGCGCTCTCGAACGGGTCAAGGGCACCGCCAAGGATCGGACGCAAGTCGAGCGCCCCCAACAGGGCCAAGGCACCATCGACCGGACGTACGACGGTCGGAACCAGCGTCTCGAGATTGGCCTCGATAAAGCCGGTGGATAGACGAGCAGCAAGAAAATCCTCATGCACGGCCGCCCGACGCAGGAAGGCGGCATTGGTGCGGACCGGATAGACCACCAGCTCATCAATCATGTCGGCCAGGATGTGGGCAGACTCGCGGCGGGTCTCAGCGTGAGCGATCAGCTTGGCGATCATCGGATCATAATGGAGCGACACCTCGCCGCCCTCCTCCACGCCGGTATCAACGCGGCGCCCCGGCCCTGTCTGCGGGAATTCAAGACGCTCCAGCGGACCCGTCGACGGCAGGAATCCGGCCACCGGGTCCTCGGCATAGAGCCGAGCTTCCATGGCATGGCCGGTCAGCCCGATCGTATCCTGCTGCGGCACCGAGCCGCCCGCCGCGACCTTCAGCTGCAACTCGACGAGATCGAGGCCGGTGACCATTTCGGTGACCGGGTGTTCGACCTGGAGGCGGGTATTCATCTCCATGAAGAAGAAGCCGTCCTCGCGCAGATCGCCGGAGCCGTCGACGATGAATTCGACCGTGCCGGCGCCGACATAATCGACCGCCTTGGCCGCATTGATCGCGGCGGAACACATGGCCTGGCGCACATTCGGCGTCATGCCCGGCGCCGGCGCTTCCTCGATCACCTTTTGGTGACGGCGCTGCAGCGAGCAGTCGCGCTCATAGAGATGGATCACCCGGCCACGGCTGTCGCCGAAGACCTGGACTTCGATATGGCGCGGATTGGTGATGAATTTCTCGATCAGGACGCGGTCATCGCCAAAACTCTTGGAGCTTTCGCGCTTGCAGCTGTCCAGCGCCGCAAGGAAGTCCTCGGCCGCATCGACCTTGCGCATGCCCTTGCCACCACCACCGGCGACGGCCTTGATGAGGACCGGATAGCCGATCCGGCCAGCCTCGGCCTCGAGATGGGCGGGGTCCTGATTGTCGCCATGATAGCCCGGTGTGACCGGCACGCCGGCCTTTTCCATCAGCGCCTTGGCCTGATCCTTGAGCCCCATGGCGCGGATCGCTTCCGGTGACGGGCCGACAAAGATAATGTTGTTTTTGGCGCAGGTCTCGGCGAAGGCCGCATTTTCCGACAGGAAGCCATAGCCGGGATGGATCGCGTCGGCGCCGGTGACGATGGCGGCCTCGATGATCTTCTCGCCCAGCAGATAGCTTTCCGAGGCCGGGGCCGGACCGAGCAGGATCGACTCATCCGCCTCGCGCACATGCGGCGCGTCGGCATCGGCTTCGGAATAGACGGCGACGGTGCGGATACCCATCCGTTTGGCCGTCCGCATCACGCGGCGAGCAATCTCGCCGCGATTGGCGATCAGAAGCGTCTTGATCATGAGCCTGTCATCCCCGTGATTTGGTCTCGTCCCGTGAAGGATCTTCGCGCCGGTATTGCACAGCGGCGACCAGCACGAAACTGATGATCATCAGAAGATACCATGAGCCGAGCTTGGCGAGGGAGACCACGTGCCAGCTCACCTCCTGTCCCGGATAGGACCAGGCGCGGGCGAAGGTTCCCAGGTTCTCGGCAAACCAGATAAAGAGCGCGACCAGCAGAAAACCGACCACCAGCGGCATCGGCCGATGCGCCTCATCCGGCCGGAACCAAACCACGCAGCGGCCATAGATCACGACCGTCGCGATGAAAAGAAAAAGACGGATGTCCGGCCCGTAGTGATGCGCGAAGAAGTTTATGTAAACCGCTGTCGCCAAAGCAAATTGCAGCCATAAATTTGGGAATCGGTCGAATCGGAATTCGAAAATGCGCCAGACCCGCGCGAGATAGGATCCGACCGCCGCATACATGAAGCCGGAGAAGAGCGGCACACCGGCAATCCGCAGGAAACTCTCCTCCGGATAGACCCAGCTGCCGGCATAAGTCTTGAAGATTTCCATCACCGTGCCGACGACATGGAAGATGGCAATGACCTTCGCCTCCTCCAGCGTTTCCAGCCGGGTGACCAGCAGGGCGATCTGGATGCCGAGCGCCGCCAGGGTGATGAAGTCATAGCGCGTCAGCGCGGCATCGGCCGGGTACCAGAGGAAGGTCGCCAGCAGCAGGGCCAGCATCAGCCCGCCGAACAGGCAAGCCCAGGCCTGCTTGATCCCGAAACTGACAAATTCGAAAACGCCCAGCGTCCATGGGCCGCGCACGAACCAGGCCCGAAGCGCGGCGCGGCGGGCGTGCAGGAAGGCACGAGGACTGGACAGGTTGCTTACTCCGCCCAGCGCGGCTTGCGGCGCTCGAGGAAGGCGGCCAGCCCTTCCTGCCCCTCCTCCGAGGCGCGGCGCTTGGCAATCGCCTTGGCGGTGTGCACCGCGAGACCGTGATTGATCTCCTGGTCGGTCACATCATCGACCAGCTTCTTGGCATCCGCGACGGCGCCCGGCGCGGCGGAGAAAGCCAGCTTGGCGAGATACTCTTCCATCTCCGCCATCTCGTCAGCATTCTCGACGACATATTGGGCAAGCCCGATCTGGTGCGCGAAATTGCCGTCAAAGCCTTCGCCCGAGGCGAACAGGGCGCGGGCCCAGCGCGGACCGATGGCGCGGATGACGAAGGGCGAGATGGTGGCCGGGGTCAGCCCGAGGCGCACTTCGGAAAAGCGGATCTTCGCGTCTTTCATGACAATGCCGACATCACAGGCCGCCAGCAGTCCGGCACCGCCGCCCATCGCCGCGCCCTGGACCAGGGCGACGGTCATCTGCGGCAGGTCGTAGAGGCGCTTGAGCATGGTGGCGAGCGCCATCGCATCCTCTTCATTGTCGGCCTCGGTGTAATGCGCGGCCGCCTTCATCCAGTCGAGGTCGGCGCCGGCGGAAAAACTGCCGCCATTGCCGCGCAGGAAGACAATGCGGACCGCATCGCCATTGGCCCGCAACGTCTCGAACGTGTCGGAGAGCTGGGCGATCACCTCGGCATTGAAGGCATTGTGCTTGTCGGGCCGGTTGAGCGTGACCACGGCCACGCCGGCCGGGCTGACATCGAGCAGGACGGGGGCGTCGGTCATGGCAATCTCCGCAGGCAGGACTGTATGAAATCAGTCCCCTAGCCTTAAGCCTCCGGGCGCCGCGCAACAAGCCGCCAGATCATTTTCGCCATGGCCCGGACAGAAAAACGGGCCGACGGTTTCCCGCCAGCCCGCTTTTGCCCCCAGCCCGACAGCGCCCCTACGCCGCCGGTATCGCCGCGATCAATCGCCGCGGAAGACCAAGCCCTTGATCATCGACAGGATGATGATGGCCACGAAATAGCCGATCGCCAAGGCGCCGAGATAAAGCAGATACGGCGTCTGGGTGAATTGTCCACCGAAGGCGGCAATGTCGAAATCGCCGGCTCCGCCACCACGCACCATCGGCATCACCACATCGACGATGACATGAATGATCACGCCGACAACGGTAAAGATCAGGATGGCGCCAAATTCCCGCATCAGGAGAGCCAGCACGAGCGCAATCACGCCCAGCTGAATGCCCAGCGGCATCCAGTTCACCACCGTGCCGTCGCCGGCATAGGCCGCAAGGCCCGGCATGAAGAAGTCAATAGCGGGCTGGATATAGCCCATGATCTGGTCGAGAAATTCCATTACGCGGTCCCCTTCCGCAAACAAACGCTGCGCTCACCTTACCCCAAGACAAGTGCACAGTGTTAACGTTCTAGTGAAATTTTCGTCTTGGAAAGCGGGTTCTCCTGACAGGCGAGTTTTCTTAACTTTTTGTGACAACCCGTTTGATCGCGAACAGGATTCCGATCACCACGAGATAGCCGACAAACAAGACGCCGACATAGCGCCAGAAATGCGCTTCCAGAAGTGGCGGAAGGTGAAAGCCGCCAACCTCTGCAATCACGGGCGCAAGCCGTTCCAGGATGATATGGGCAATAACGGCGCCGCCGGCCACGACAATGAGACGCGACCATTTTGACAGGATGAGCGTGCCCACGGCTGCGACCAGCAGGCCGAGCACGGCATTGACCTCGGCAAAGCCCTCGCGGGCGAAGCTGAGAAATTGTTCGACAAACTCCGGCATGCACTCCCCCTCCGCCATGTTCTGGCGGGTTCAACACAACCAGCCTTAACAGGAATTAACCCGTTGTCACGCCGGAAAGTCGAGGAGTTGTTCGCCGCAACGCTTTGAAATTACGCGCTTTGCCGGTAGGCGCTACATCCGGAACAGACCAAATTTCGTCTTCTCGATCGGCGCATTCAGCGCGGCTGACAGCGACAGACCCAAAACCCGCCGCGTATCCGACGGAGCGATGATGCCGTCATCCCACATCCGGGCGGTCGAGAAATAGGGATTGCCTTCGGCTTCATAGGCGTCGCGGACCGGCGCCTTGAAGGCGGCCTCGTCTTCCAGCGACCAGTCCTCGCCGCGCGCTTCCATGCCGTCGCGCTTGACGGTGGCCAGCACGGCAGCGGCCTGCTCGCCGCCCATCACCGAGATGCGGGCGTTGGGCCACATGAAGAGGAAGCGCGGGCTGTAGGCACGTCCACACATGCCGTAATTGCCGGCGCCATAGGAGCCGCCAATGATCACGGTGAATTTCGGTCCGCGATAGGTCGAGACGGCGGTGACCAGCTTGGCACCATCCTTGGCAATGCCGCCCGCCTCGTATTTCGAGCCGACCATGAAGCCGGTGATGTTCTGCAGGAAGACCAGCGGGATGCCGCGCTGGGCGCACAGCTGGATGAAATGGGCCCCCTTCTGGGCGCTTTCCGAGAACAATATGCCGTTATTGGCGATGATGCCGACCGGCATGCCGTAGAGCCTGGCAAAACCGGTGACCAGGGTCTCGCCATAGAGTTTCTTGAACTCGTCAAACTCCGAACCATCGACCAGTCGGGCAATCACTTCGCGGACATCGTAAGGCGCCCGGATATCGGCCGGCACGACCCCATTCAGCTCGGCGGTGTCATAGGCGGGTTCGCGCGGCTCGGACAGATCGAGATCAACCTGTTTGACACTGTTCAGCGTGCCAACAATGCGGCGCGCCGTGTGCAGGGCGTGTTCGTCATTGGCGGCGTAATGGTCGGCCACGCCCGAGGTCCGGGCATGGACATCGGCACCGCCGAGATCCTCGGCTGAAATGACCTCGCCGGTCGCGGCCTTCACCAGGGGCGGTCCGGCGAGAAAGATGGTGCCCTGCTTGCGCACGATGACCGTCTCGTCCGACATGGCCGGCACATAGGCACCGCCAGCCGTGCACGACCCCATCACCACGGCAATCTGCGGAATGCCCTCGGCCGACATATTGGCCTGGTTGTAGAAGATGCGCCCGAAATGGTCGCGATCGGGGAAGACGTCGGCCTGGTGCGGCAGGTTGGCGCCGCCGCTATCGACCAGATAGACACAAGGCAGCCGGTTCTGCATGGCGATTTCCTGCGCCCGCAGATGCTTTTTCACCGTCATCGGGTAGTAGGCACCGCCCTTGATGGTCGGGTCATTGCAGACCACCATCACTTCGCGTCCGGAGACCCGGCCAATGCCGGCGATCATGCCGGCACCGTGGACATTGCCCTCATACATGCCATTCGCCGCCAGGGCGCCGATTTCCAGGAAGGGCGAGCCGGGATCCAGCAGGCGCTCAACGCGCTCGCGGGGCAGAAGCTTGCCGCGCGACAGGTGTTTCTCGCGCGAACGTTCCGAACCGCCGACGGCAGCAGCGGCCGTACGCACCTGCAGGTCTGCGACCAGTTCCGCCATCGCGTCGGCATTTTCCCGGTACGCGGCAGAGTTGGTGTCGAGCGCGGAAACGAGCTTGGTCATGAAGGCCCCGAAAGCTGCAATCGTGCTGGCTGATTAACCCGCGCACGGCGTCGATGGCAAACAATCATGCATCCGAACCGGTTTCCCGGCGCATCATGATGCCGACAAATCCAGTCGAGGGGAGAATATCATGCGCGCCACACTTGCCGCCTTCACCATAGCCATCGCCTGCGCCACCGCGCCGGCCGCCAGCGCCGGTGCTGATGACAGCCCGCCCCCGGGACAAGTCATGGTGCTGGGAACATTTCATTTCACCGGCGGCGGCAGCGATATGATCAACCCCGAAGTCGACGACTTCCTGGCACCGCACCGACAGGCCGAGATCGCCATCGTGCTCGACCGACTCGAAACCTTCGCGCCGACACGTATCGCGGTCGAACTGACGCCCGAACACGAAGCCGGCTTCAATGCCCGCTATCTGGAATTCGTCGGAGGCGAACGGGAATTGGGCGTCAATGAAAGGCAGCAAATCGGCATGCGCCTGGCCGCGCGGCTCGGCCATGACCGCCTTTACGCGGTCGACCATCCCGGCGGGATGGATTTCGACGCCATGCTGTCGGCCGCCCAGACCGCTGGTCAGACCGACCTCCTGGCGACGTGGGAAAGCTATATCGGCGAGGTCCGCACGATACTCGCCGAACGGGACTCGCTGGACCGGTCGATCCTGCAACGGCTTGTCTCGGAGAATTCGCAACCCACCCGCGATATGCACAATCTCTATCTGCTGCTCGCCCAGATGGGCGGCGCCAATGACCCGACCGGGGCACGGGAAATGACGAATTGGTGGGGCCGAAATCTGCACATTTTCTCAAATATCGCGGAAATTGCGGAACCGGGTGAGCGCGTCCTCGTTATTTACGGAGCCGGGCACAAGGCCCTGCTCGACGCCTACATCCAGGGGGCGCCGAATATCGATTGGATAGAACCCCTTGATTATCTTGCGCCAACGAACCTGGAGGCAATGGAATAGGCCAAGTCGGCTCTCGCTCTGCTTGGCACACCGGGCCGGACCGCGTATGGTTGCAAGGTCGAACCGGCTTGTTGGATTCTTAATGAGTCACGCGACCGGTTAAGACATGATTCAGTCCTCCCTTGCAGGCTGATGGGGATTGAAGGCGGATTGCGGTACACTGGGTCCGGTTTCTTGTGGGAGGTGCATATGCGCGTGCAAGCATTTGTTATCGCCACGCTTTTCGTGGCGGCAACGGGCCAGGCCCAAGCCCGGCAGTCGGCCGATTCGGCCGCCTGGATGACGGGAATCGGTGAGGCCAACACGGCATCGACCGTGCGCTGGCGCGTTAATACTTCCTCCGCCTCGAATGTGGCCATCCTGGCCGACCACGCCGCGTCCGACCACGCCGATATCGCCGCCGTCTCCGGACAAGTCGACATCCACCCATTCGGCGATGAGTTCTATCTATCGGCCGGCACGATCGCCCAGCGCCGCGACCGCGCTATCCCGGCCTGGATGCGCCAGGGCGATGCCCCGGCCTGGTCCGCCTTTCCGCACGCCGAACTGTCGGAAGAACTGACGCGGTCCAATCTCGACGCGCTGACCCGCTATTTCGGTGCCGGCATCACGGTGCGCACCATGGATGCCTGGAGCATCACGATGGAAGGCGGTGCCTATTTCCAGGATACCAGCGAAGACCAGATGATTCTGTTCGATCCGGAAACCGGCGAACGCATGCCGCTGCTGGACGACCTCGACCGTATCGACGCCGATGCGATCGGTGAGAGCCAATCCCGCTCGGTCCGTCCGGTCGGTCATCTGGTCCTGCGTCGTCGTTTCTGATTATTATCCCTGGTGGACCGGCGCCACCGAGCATCCCCCTTCATAACCCAGCGACCGGGTTCTAGAGTGGCCACTGATTCAAGCCGCTGACAGGTCCCATGCCTCTCAATCTTTCCTTCCTGCCCTTCCTGAACCGGGTCGAAAAATCGGTTCTGGATGCTGTCGAGCACGAGGTGGAATGGTTTTGCCTACCGGCCGGCCAACTCCTTTTTCGGGAGGGTGATGAGGCGGACGCCATCTATCTGGTCCGCTCCGGGGCCCTGGCGGCCTTCCGCAACGGGGCGCTCGGGCGACCCGACCTGATCGGCTATATCCGCGCCGGCGAGCCGGTCGGCGAGATGTCCATGCTCGACGAGACCCCGCATTCGGCCAGCGTCTATGCCTTGCGTGACAGCGAGCTGGTGCGCCTGCCCAAGGCGAGCTTCGAACGCCTGACCAACAAGCATGCCAGTCTGATGCGAGAATTATCGCGCATGATGCTGACGCGCCTGCGGGGGCCGCGGCGCGCCTCCGGGTCCGAGCCGAAAGTCTTCGCCCTTATTGGCACTTCACCGACCATTGATCTCGACTACCGGGCCAAGGAGCTGGCGGCGACGCTCACCGGCATGGGCGCGAGCTGCGGGATCGCCGACGAGGCCTGCGCTGATTGGAGTGGCCAAAAGCTGGACGCGCTGGAGCGCGAGCACGACATTGTGCTGATGACCGCCCGTTTCTCGGATCCCGCCTGGGCCCGCCGCGCGATGGGCCGGGCCGACCGGATGTGGTTGTTCGCCCGCGCCGATGCGCGACCGTCAACGCCCTTGCTGCCGGACGATCCCTCGCCCGCCATGCGGCTGAAACTGCTGGATGTCGTGCTGCTCCACCCGGGCGGTGTAAGCGCCGCCTCGCGACCGCAGGATTGGGCCAATGCTGCCGATGCATCGCGTGTCTTCCACTGGCGCCAGAACCAGCACGTCGCCGACACGGCCCGCCTCGCCCGCACCCTGTCCGGTCGCTCGGTCGGCCTGGTTGTCTCCGGCGGCGGCGCCCGCGCCTATGCCCATATGGGCGCGATCCGCGCCCTGCGCGAAGCGGGCCTGCCGTTTGATTTTGTCGGCGGCGCCTCGATGGGCGCCATCATCGCGGCCGGCGTGGCGCTGGACTGGTCCGATGATGAGCTGGAGCAGCGCATCCGCAAGGCCTTCGTCGATTCCAACCCGCTGGACGACTGGACCCTGCCGGTGGTCTCGCTGGCCAAGGGCGAAAAGGTCGATACCCGCCTGAAGGAGCATTTCGGCGATGTCGAGATCGCGGAAATGGTGCGGCCCTATTTCTGCCTGTCGTCAAACCTCGCCAGTGGCCGCCCGCAAGTGCACCGTTCCGGCTCGCTGAGACATGCGCTGCGCGCCTCGATCGCCATTCCGGGCCTGTTGCCGCCGGTCGTGGTCAATGGCCAGATCCTGGTCGATGGTGCCGTCTTCACCAATTTCCCGGCCCGCGAGATGCGCGCCTTCCACCGCGGCGCCGTCGTGGGCGTTGATGTGACCCGGGCGCAGGGCCTCAACCCGGCCGACTTCGAAAACCCGCCCGGCTTTCTCGAATGGGTGCGCAAGAACGGGCTGAAATCACCACCACCGATTGCCTCCCTGTTGATGCGCGCCGCCACGATCGGAGTTGCCGACCACCGCGACATCGGACGCGAGGCCGCCGACCTGCTGATCCTGCCGGAGACCTCAGTCGATATCCGCGAATGGGAACGTTTCGAGGAAGTCCGCGATGCCGGCTATGACGCGGCGCAAGGCATGCTGGCCGGCATTGATGACGAGATGCGGGTCACGCTGGGCCTGACGGCGGCGGTTCAGAAGGGCGGATAAACCGCATCCCAATGCATCAGCTCGATGGCACGTTCAGCCGTCTTGCTGGTCAGGCAGCCCGCTCGCTCGAGCCCTTCCATCGACCCGCCCGCATAAAGGCCTGACAGGAAGAGACAGTCCTGGTCGCGATGCGCCATCCAGCCGCGCTGGGCCTCGCGCAGGTTGACGACGGCATCTTCCGGCAGGCTTTCGCGCAAATCCCGATAGGCTTCATTCAGCCAGCGATCCCAAGCCTCATACTCTTCGCCGACGCACATCATCATACCGACCATGGTCTCACCGTCGGCGGACAGCGTTTCGCAGGCCGTGCGGTATTCGCCGATGCAGGCTTGGCGATCAACCGGGCCGGCTTCGCGATAGAGGCAGGCATCGATCGTGTCATAGGCCGACAGACGATCCATGCCGCCCGGCTGGGCGCCCGCGGGTTCGGCGGTGCAGCTCACCGCCAGAAACGCCAGAGCGAGCAGTGTTGGGGGATAGATCATGCACAATTCCTTGTCGTGGCAGCGAAGACGTCAACGATACTCCGGATTGGGGTGGTCAAAGCGTGCACCCGCGTCCCAAGCCTTGCGCGAATTGCCGTCGGCAGGCAAGCCGCCGGCCCGCTTCAGCATCGCCGCCATATGCATCAAATTCCAGCTCATGAATGTGGTATTGCGCTGGGTGAAATCATTCTGCGGACCGCCCGAATTCTCATCAAGATAGGATGGGCCCGGGCCTGCCTCGCCGATCCAGCCGGCATCGGCTTGCGGCGGAATGGTGTAGCCGACATGCTGGAGTGCATAGAGCACGCTCATCGCGACATGTTTGATGCCGTCTTCATTGCCGGTCACCAGACAGCCGCCCACCTTGCCGTAGACGCCGTACTGGCCCTTGTCATTCATGTCGCCAGACTGGGCGTAAAGGCGTTCTATCAGCACCCGCGCCACCGAGCTTTCCTCACCCAGCCAGATCGGCGTGCCAACGACCAGGATGTCCGCCGCCTCGATGCGCTGCCACAGCTGCGGCCAGTCATCGGATGACCAGCCATGCTCGGTCATGTCGGGATAGACGCCGGGCGGGACGTCGTGGTCGACCAGGCGGATGAGGTCGGTCGTGACGCCTTGTTTCTCCATGATCGCGCGCGACACTGCCATCAGACCTTCGGTATTGGAGGTCTCGGGCGAGCGCTTGAGCGTGCAATTGACGAAAACGGCTTTGAGATCGGAATAATCAGCCATGAAAAAGGCTCCAGGCAGCGATTGCCCGGAGCCTAACATGTCTGGCGCCCGTGTCGGGAGCCTAGTTCGTCTCGTCGAACAATTCGCGCCCGATCAGCCAGCGGCGGATCTCCGACGTGCCGGCCCCGATCTCGTAGAGTTTGGCATCGCGCAGCAAGCGGCCGGCCGGGAATTCATTGATATAGCCATTGCCGCCCAAGAGCTGGATCGCGTCCAGCGCCATCTGGGTCGCGCCCTCGGCGGCGTAGAGGATGGCACCGGCAGCGTCCTTGCGCGTGGTCTGACCACGATCGCAAGCCTGGGCCACGGCATAGACATAGGCCCGCGTGGCATTCATCCGCACATACATGTCGGCCAGCTTGCCCTGGACGAGCTGGAATTCGCCGATCGATTTGCCGAACTGCTTGCGCTCGCGGATATAGGGCATCACCACATCCATGCAGGACTGCATGATGCCGACCGGGCCGGAGGCAAGAACGGCGCGCTCATAGTCGAGGCCGGACATCAGGATTTCGACACCCTTGCCCTCCTCACCCATCATGTTTTCGACCGGGACTTCGCAGTCCTCGAACACCAGTTCACCGGTTTCGGATCCGCGCATGCCCAACTTGTCGAGCTTCTGAGCGACCGAGAAGCCCGTCATGCCGCGCTCAATGATGAAGGCGGAAATGCCGCGCGAGCCGGCGCTGGTATCGGTCTTGGCGTAGACGATCAGCGTATTGGCGGCCGGCGCATTGGTGATCCACATTTTCGAGCCATTGAGCACGAAATGATCGCCCTTGCGCTCCGCCTTGAGCTTCATCGAGACAACATCAGAACCGGCGCCCGGCTCGGACATGGCCAGAGAACCGACATGCTCGCCGGAGATCAGCTTGGGCAGGTATTTGGTTTTCTGCTCGGGATTGCCCCAGCGTCGCATCTGGTTGACGCAGAGATTGGAGTGGGCGCCATAGGACAGGCCGACCGAAGCAGACGCACGGGAGATTTCCTCCATCGCGATGACGTGCTCGAGATAGCCAAGCCCGGTACCACCGTCTTCTTCGCTGACGGTGATGCCCAACAGGCCCAGATCCCCCATCTTCTTCCACAGATCGGCCGGGAAGATGTCGGTCTTGTCGATCTCGGCCGCACGCGGCGCGATCTCGTCGCTGGCAAAGGAACGGACGGTGTCACGGATCATTTCGGCCGTGTCACCGAGGTTGAAATCGAGCGAGGGATATTGGTTCGGTATCATGCCGCGCGATGTAGCACGGCCCGCGACCGGGTCAAGAGAGACCGGTGCGGGCCGCGAAACAGAATGGCGCGAAAAAGGCTAGTTACCGGCCTTTTGTTTCAACTTGGACAGCCAAATCGAAGCGAGTTGCCACCCGGCAACGATGACGAGGAAAAATCCGGCGATGGCCATTCCGAAATTCAGCGTCATTTCACGCTGTGCGATGATATAATCCCATTCGGACGCGGCCAGCACGCTGCCGAAACCCGCCAGCAAACCACCGGCGATCAGGACGGCAAGAAATGTCCACAATCCGTCATCCGAACGCGGCCCGGGACGGTCCTGCGTGGTGTGGACATCGGCGGCCAGATCACTTGGCGAAAAATCATCGCCGGTGTCGGACATCGGATCATGGCCGCTGGTCATCGGGTCATCCCCGAGATCATCATCCTGCGCGACGTGCATCGTCTGATCAGCGGCGACCGGCTCGCCGGCGACCTCGCCAATCGCGCCATTGGCCTCGGCCGGCGTTTCGGCGGGGTGCGGCGGCGGTGTGTCGTCCCCACCGAGGCTGACCGGGCGCTCGACGACTTCGGCATCTGATTCGACGGTCGGTGTTTCGGTTTCGGCGTCGGCGGCGATTTCCGCGTCAAGTTCAGGCTCAGGCGTGGCTTCAGGCTCAGGCGCAGTCCCGTCCGCAGTCCCGGCGTTGATCGTGTCAACGACCTCCTCGACAGGCGCCGTTTCCGGCTCTGCGTCGGCCCGGAAGCTCCCCTGCATGATGCTGGTCAAGGCATAGCCAAGGCCGGTGCCGCTGGGCAGGTCGAGCGAATAACGCTCCGGCAATTCAGCCGGCCCTTGGGATGCAACGTCAGCCTGTTCGGCAACCGTCTGTGCATCCACTTCGGGTTCAGTGACGGCGACCGGCTGGCGATTAGTCAGCACAAAGCCCAGCCCCATGCCGTCCGGCAGGTCAAAGGCAGCGACGGGCGCGGGCATCGAAGTCGGCGCAGCCCGTTCCTCGGCCTCGGCTGCGGTGTCGCCCTGGGCAGACGCATCGACAGTGTCAGTTGCCTCCGCCGCAGACGGGTCATCTGCCACATCATCACCGATTTCCTCGGCCATGCGGGCGATCACACGCTCTGCCGCAGACTCGGGATCGGTCGCCGGGGCGTCATGCGTGTCATGCGCGGCCACGCCATCACGGTCTTCGCCTGGGTCTGTGTTGGCCTCGGTAGGGGCCTCGGCTTCAACCGCCACGTCATCGGCAGTCATCGCCTCGGATGACGCATCAGGCCCGGTTTCGGCCTCCAGCTCTTCGACAGCCTCGAAACGGGCATCGACCGGATCATCGCGCATGTCCGAAACAGCCTCGGCGACCGGCGCCATGGCTTCATCGGTAAGATCCTGACGGACTTCCGGCGGCAGGGCCTGGACGGCGGCCAGGATGCGGGCGATTTCGTCTTCCGCTTCACGGCGCCGGACCTGACCGGCATCAAGCGGCGGCGGTGGCGGCGGCAGATCGGAATAGGCTTCCGGCGGAGGCGGCGAGTCAGCACCGGCGATCGCGCCTTCCAGCACGCGCTCTTCCGTCGGGTGTTCAATCTTGATGACCAGCTCGACCGGCTCGGACTTGCGCGCCCGTCCCGGCTGGGCGGGCATCAACGCATCAAGGAAGAGCGTGCTCTCGGCCTCGCGCCGCGGCGATGTTCCATCGCCAAAAGCGGCGAGTGCCTCGCCAGCGGCGCGGGCGCGACCTTCGAAGAGATAGCGCGCGACATCGGATCCACGGAAGCGGTCGACGCCGACGTCATGGACAAAGGAGGTGAGCGCGTCGCGCTGATCCCGCGACAGGGGACCGGTGATGCTGTCGTCGACGACTTCCTCAGCCCGCATCACATCATAGATCAGCAGAAGCGAGGCTTCATCCTCGGTGACACGGACACCGGGTTTGGCGGCGGCACGGTGGCCATAGCCGACAACCCATCGTCCATCATCGCCGCGTTCGGCTTCGGATCGGAAGGGCTCGAACCGCTTGATGAGTTCGCGGGCAGCCGGAGAAGTTTTCAATCGCGGTTTCATGCGTGTTCCGTTTCAGGACGGCGCGCCAGACATTGGGCTGTCCCCTGCAAGCCTGACGCCGCGCCCCTAATCGTTGCCCGGATCAAACACATCTGTCGTGTCCAGGGCGGTGAACGGTGCCAGGAAACCACCGCCGGATCCGCCCCCGATCAAATAGATTTCATCAGCCAGCACCGCCGCACCGCCGCCGGTGCGCGGCGCCGGCAACGCGGCCTCCTCGCGCCAGTCGGCATCACCGGGCTGCCAGGACACATGTGTCTGCAACGTCTCGCGGGTGTCAGCACCGCGGCCGCCGAGCAGATGGATGCGCCCGTCAAGCACCGCCACGGCGGCGCCGGAACGCGGTGTCGGCAGGTCCGGGGCTCGATCCCAGTCACCGGTCTGTGGGTCAAAGACATCGACGCGGGTCAGCACTTCGGCGTCCTGCCGTCCACCCGCCAGATAGATCCGGCCATCGACCACGGCGGCAGCTGCCGCCCGGCGCGTGACGCCTTGGGGAACGGCAAGCGTATCCCATTCGCGAGCCTCGGGATCAAAGACGAAGGCTTCCCGGTCGTCACGAAGTCCGCCAAAGGCATAGAGCGACGTATCAACCGTCACCAGGACGAGGTCTGCCTTGGCCGCCGGCATCGCGGCCTCGCTCTGCCAGATATTGCCGTCGAAGGACCAGGACCAGACGCCTGCGCTCGGCGCGACACCGTCCTCGCCGCGCGCATAACCGCCGGCGACATAGATGCGGCCATTGACCGACGCCATCCCGAACCGCTCCAGCCCGCGCGGCAGGGCGGTCTCCGGGAACCAGCGATCAAGCTCGATGTCATAGCTTTCAAATTCACTGCGCGGATCCGTTAGGCCGGCGCCGCCGGCGGCATAAATACGACCATCATGGGCGACCACGGCGAGACCGGCGCGCGAAGCGTCGAGCCGGGCCGCCGTCTCCCAGACGCCCTGCGCGGCCGCCGGAGCACCCATCGCAGCGAAAAGGCTCAGGATCAGGACAGAAAAACGCACATTCTCACCATTCGATTGCCGGGCCTTGCCAACCCGAAGCGGAATATCATCACAACAGGACGAGTGTCGCCAGCCCCAGGAATGCCAGAAAGCCGACGACATCGGTCACCGTGGTCACGAAAACCGAGGAGGCAACAGCCGGGTCGGCGCCGGCCCGGACCATCCCCAGCGGGATGAGAATGCCTGACAGGCCGGCACAGGCCAGATTGAGGACCATGGCGATGGCAATTACCGCCGCCAATTCCCAGTCGCGGAACCACAGGACGGTCACAAGCCCCATGATGACGGCGAAAATCAGGCCGTTGACCATGCCGGTTGCCAGTTCGCGCCAGATAACACGCACCGCATTGGCGGCGGTCAGATCGCGTTCAGCGATCGAGCGCACGGCGACGGCCAGCGACTGGGTGCCGGCATTGCCACCCATCGAGGCGACGATCGGCATCAGGACGGCGAGCGCCACGATCTGCGAGATCGCGCCCTCGAACAGGGCAATCACACCCGACGCCAGAATCGCCGTGCCCAGATTGACCAGCAGCCAGGGCGCACGGGAACGCACAGAGCGAACAACGGTGTCGGCAAGACCGGCATCATTCACGCCGGCCAGGGCGAGCAGGTCTTCCTTGTTCTCGTCCTGGATGACGTGGACGATATCGTCCAGGGTCAGCATGCCGGTCAGTCGACCGGCACTGTCGACCACCGGCGCCGAGACCAGGTGGTATTTCTGGAACAGGTAGGCGACCTCTTCCTGGTCGGTCTCGGGATCGACCAGGATACGTGGCGTTTCCATCAGATCACTCAGGGCGACATCCCGCCGGGCGCTCAACAGGCGACAGACCGGGATCTCGCCAACCGGGCGGAAGCCTGTATCGATCACGAACAGGTCGTGGAATTTGTCGGGCAGGTCATCGGCCGCATTGCGCATGTGGTCGAGCGCGTGCCCGACCGACCAGAATTCCGGCGCGGCGACGAATTCGCGCTGCATGAGACGACCGGCCGTCTCATCCTCGAAGGACAGGCTCTGCTCGACCGCTTCACGATCACTGTCGGAGATTTCCGCGAGCACCGCGGTCCGCGTTGCCGCGTCCATTTCCTCGACGACTTCGGTGGCATCGTCTGAGTCGAGTTCCTGGATCGCCGCAGCAAGATGCGCGGTATCCAGATACTCCATCACCACTTCGCGTGAATCCGGCTCGAGCTCGGCCAGCACTTCACCGGTAATGATATCGGGCGCGAGTTCCGCCAGCGCGCCCTGCTGGCTGGCCGAGAGCTGCTCGACCACGTCAGCGATATCGGCCTCGTGCAACGGCACCAGCATGCGCCGCACGAGATCGCCATCGGCGTCGGCAATGGCCTGCCGCAGATTGGCAACGAATTCCGGATCGGTATCGGCCCGGGCAGGCGAGTCGATCAGGACGTCGTCATCATAAGCGGCTTCGCCCATTCACGCCTCCATAAGGGGATATGATCGAGTGCACCGTCGGCCGACAAGACAGGCACCATACGTGCCTCTCTTAGCCGTCCCGACCGGCAACCTCAATCGCATTGACCTGAAATACCGACGCTTTATGACGTTTACTGGGAGAAATGGGGGCGAAGACGTGTTCAGTATCACGGGTGAGGAAAACCTGCCGGTCCTGGCCGGGCTGGCGATCGGCGGGACAATCGGCCTGATCATCCTGTTCGGGCTCGGCTTTACCCGCATCGGCGGAAGCGAAGAGCGCGTCACCGCCGGCCGTATACTCCGGCAGGCTGCCGCGACATTTGGCGCCCGCGCCGGCGCCCTGGTGACCTTGTGGATCGGAGTCAGCCTCGCCTACACCATCGTCACCCTGTTTGCGCAACTGGTCGGACGAACCACGAATATTTTCGAAGGCGCGATGGCCGCTGCCCTGATTTTTCTCGGCCACAAGACCATGCTGGAACGGCCGGCCCGGAGCGTCGGCATCGAGGTGCCACAAACCGGCTTCTGGCGCATCCTGATGCGTTCTCTGGCGCTGGGCCTCACGGTACTCGCCACGGCTGCGGTCGTTTTCGTTCTGGCGGCCTTACTGGTCGCGCTGGCTGAAATCGCCGGACTGGTTGGCAATACGCCACGCATCGTGGTCGGCGCCCTCTCCGGCGGGATTGCAATCTGGCTGAGCCCGCTGTTCGCGCGCCTCTCCTTCATCTACCCGTCCAGCGTCCTTGGCGGGCGGGACTGGTACGGCACCGCGCTCAATCGGGCCCGCCCGGCGGCGCTCGGCCTCGGCGCCGGACTGTGGCTGGTCGCCCTGGCATCCCTGGCCCTTATCGTGCCGCTGATCATCTGGTCAAACACGCTTGTGCTCGCGATCGCCACCGACCTGCCCTCGCAGCCCGGAGACCTGCCGGACGATATCGGCACGCCGCTGTTCTGGCTCAGTCTGGTGATGGAGGAATTGCCGCTGCGACTGTTGCTGGTGGCCTATTCACTGGCCAGCATTGCCTGCGTCTCGGCGGCCTACAGGCTCACCGTTCTGACACCGGAAAAGCCCGGCTCGCACGATCAGGTCTGAGTGAGGGTTTCTTCCGATCTCGCCCCCTGAAGGAGAGAGATGGTGCGGTCGAGAAGACTCGAACTTCCACGGGTTTTACCCCACAGCGACCTCAACGCTGCGCGTCTACCAATTCCGCCACGACCGCACGTCATGGAGGCGCGGGAGATAGCAACATCCCCGCACCTTGTGAAGAGGGTATTGCAACGCTTTATGCAGCTGCGAAGAATTCGTTGGCATCGGCCGGTCCAGTGATGGACACGGCGATACGGTCGCCCTGGATGACAACATCGCCGCGGGCGATGGGATGATTGTTGGCCAGGATCCACACTTGGTCGTCCTCGCCCGAATCGAGCGGGATCACCGCACCGCGTCCCATGCGGAGGAATTGCTGGATCGGCATCTTGGACCGGCCCAACAGGACTGAAATTTCCACTTCCACCGAACTGATCTGACTCACGTCGCACTCCAGGACTTGCGGATCATCATCGCGGGCCTGATGTTTGGCCAATACGGTTTCCGCAGCGTTAAGACTTCAGGATATGGCATTACAAAACGTCGAATGGGCTGTTTCGCCCGGCCTGACGCCCTATCAACCCGCCCTCGCCTTCATGGAAGCGCGGGCGGCAGCGATTGCGGCGGGCGGGGCCAATGAGCTGGTCTGGCTGCTGGAACACCCGCCGCTCTACACGGCAGGGACGAGCGCCAAGGCCGGTGACCTGCTGTCGCCGGACCGTTTCCCGGTTTACGAGACCGGGCGTGGCGGCGAGTACACCTATCACGGGCCGGGCCAGCGCGTGGCCTATGTCATGCTGGATCTGACGCGGCGCGGCCGCGATGTGCGCAAATTCATCCAGTCGCTGGAAGACTGGCTGATCGGGGCCGCGGCGCAGTTCGGCATCGAAGCCGGCATTCGCGACGGCCGGGTCGGTGTCTGGGTCGACCGGTCAGGCGGACGCGAGGACAAGATTGCCGCGATCGGCGTGCGCCTTCGCCGCTGGGTCTCCTTCCACGGCATCGCCTTCAACGTTGATCCGGATCTCAGCCATTTCACCGGCATCACGCCCTGTGGCATCTCGGATCCGCTCTACGGCGTCACCTCATTGGCCGATCTGGGACACGTGGTGACGATGGCGGATTTCGACGTCGCCCTGCACCTCGCCTGGACACAGGCCTTCGGGGACGTGACCCGTGCCGACCCGCCGCGACTGGAAGCCGCTCAGCCCTGATTAGTGGATGCGCTGTTGCGCTGCATGGTGGCGAACCACAGCACGAAGACCGCGAGCACGCCCCAGAACCCGACATAGGACGGCCACGCCGTTTGCGAGAACATTTCCATCGCCCGTTGGGTGTCCGATTCGATCCAGGTCGAGAAAGCTTCCTGGAAACCCGGATCCGAAACCGCTTCGTTGAATGCCACCGTATCGGAGGTGTCGACACCCTGCTCCTCGGCAAAGGTGATCATCGCCTGGAAGGAGGCAAGACCGACACCGATCAGCGCACCAATGCCCTTGGCGACGACCGATAGGCTAAGCGGCAGGAATGCCAAGCCGATATCACGGCCGGCATGGCGGCGGCGGTTGGCGAACAAGGAAAAACAGCAAAACCAGATCACCGCCATCGGAATGATGCCCGGCACCGGAGCCGTGCCGAAAGCGAGCCGGATCGCGTCCAGGGCAGCCAGAATGGCGATGCCGAGGATGAAAGCCGAAACAGACGCGCGGTGGTTGGGCAGCAGGAGGGCAAGCGGATTCATGAAGTCGTCCTCTGGACAGTGAAATGGCCGGTCCCCGTATCTACCCGGGAACCGGCCATATTCAAGCAGGATTCGACCCGGACGCGTCCCGGCCGGTCAGTGATCAGACTGTTGGCATCTTGTAGACGAAATAACCGACTACCGCATTCCCGACCAGACTGCTGACGATACCAGCAAGAACACTGCTGACCGTGACAACCGGCATCGTGGTACCCCCGGCCATGTTCACCCCCAACACGGGCATGAGGATGACATTCGCCACGATCACGATGACCAGGACCGCGACCACGGCTGCCGCCGCAAGCCAACCGGACTTGCCCGCATCGTGGAAACGTTTGGCATAGACGCACACCCAGGCAAAGGCGAGCACGAGGCCGCCGACAAAGCTGAGTAACAAGCCCAAAGCCGGCATCAGGCTGATGAATTGCAACACGATATAGGCCGCCATGATGGCGACGATGCCCTGGGCGAATTCCTGGGGTGACAACTTGCCAGACGCCCCGAACAGGATCCGTGTGGCATCGGCCGGATTAAGAATGAAATTATTGAGCGACATGGCTTTGACTCTCCCCTGTCATTGGCGGGCAAAGCCTAGGCGGATTCCAGGAATTCTCCAGCCGTTTTTCGCCCCTGACGGGAAATGGCCTCATCCGGGCCTATCGTCGTCCTTGCCTGCTGTCGGCTGCGGATCCACCGTGACAGGCCCGGACTCGATCGCCGGTGCGGCGCCATAGAGGTTGTCGCCACCCTGACCGGGTGCCATGCCCAGCCAAACCGTGTAGCCGGCCCAGATCAACGTCCCCAAGCCGCCAAGCGTGAGTAATCCGCCACCGGCCGACAGGAACATCGCCGGCCCGATATCGCCGCCCGACAGCACAGCGGACAGGATGGCGCCGCCCACCATCATCACGGCAACAATGGCGAGCGCGAAACTTACCAACCATGGGAGGGCGTGAATGGCGGCACTGCGACCGGTATCGTGCAGGCGTTTGCCGTAGACGCACAGGCCGACCCAGATCAGCCCCAGCCAGATCAAGCCACCCAGTATCGAGATGATGTCGGCCAGGATATTGCCGCCGATGATGATCGCGACGCCGATCCAGTAGTCCCGCGCCGCGATGCGGCCATTGGGGTTCAACAACAGGAATTGCCAGTCCATCGCGTCTGCCTTCCCCGGGTGGGCCCCGGACCTATTCGAATTCGACAAGAAGCTCATCAGCGGCGACCGAGGCGCCGGCCTCGACCTTGATTGACTTGATCGTGCCATCGGTTTCGGCGCGCAGCACGTTTTCCATCTTCATGGCCTCGACAATGACCAGCGGTTCACCGGTCTTGACGCTCTGACCTTCCTCGACCTCGAGCGAGACCACAAGGCCCGGCATTGGCGAGACGACCAGCTTCGCCATGTCCGGCTTTTCCTTCTCCGGCAGCATGGCGTGCAGTTCGGCGGACCGGGTGGTGCAGACCAGCGCAACGGCGGAGAAGCCGCGATGGCGCAAATGATAGCCTTCGGTGCGGTCGGCGAATTCAAGCGCGACCGGTTGCCCGTTGATATTGGCCTCGAAAAGATGTTGTCCGGCGCGCCAACCGGTTTCGACCTCCAGACGCTCCGACGCCAGCGACGGTGCCCACAGCGAGGCCCGGCCGGGACCGGTCATCTCGATCTCGACCGGAATGCGGCGCTTGTCGAGCAGGACGACCCATTCGCGCATTTTTGGTTCCTCGACAGGCCGCATGCGGCCTTCGATCAGACCGGCACGGCGCACGAAGGTCTCATGCACAAACGCCGCAGCACAGGTCATCGCGATCAGTTGTTCCTCGCGCGGCGCCGTGCCGTGAAACCCTTCCGGGAAATGTTCGGCGATATATCCGGTGTGGATACGGCCGGCGCGGAACTCGGCCTCGTCGAGCACGGCCGACAGGAAGGGCGCATTCGATTGCAGGCCTTCGATATGCAGCCGGTCGAGGGCGGCGGCGAGCGTGTCGATCGCGGTCTCGCGATCCTTGCCATAGCCGATCACCTTGGCGATCATCGGATCGTAGAAGAGCGAAATCTCATCGCCTTCGCGGACACCCGCATCAATACGCAGCTCACCCTTGCCCAGCTTGCCCTCAGCCGGCTCCTGGAAACGCTTCAGGCGACCGATGGACGGCAGGAAACCGCGATAGGGGTCTTCAGCGTAGAGCCGCGCCTCGACGGCCCAGCCCTTGATCGGGACATCGCGCTGGGTGAGGCCCAGTTTCTCACCCGCGGCCGAGCGGATCATCAGCTCGACCAGGTCGACATCGGTCGTCAGCTCGGTGACCGGATGTTCGACCTGCAGCCGGGTATTCATCTCGAGGAAATAGAATTTCTTGTCCTTGTCGACAATGAACTCGACCGTGCCGGCGCTGTCATAGTCAACCGCGGCCGCCAGGGCGACGGCCTGGGCCCCCATGGCCTCGCGGGTCTTCTTGTCGAGGAAGGGCGATGGTGCCTCTTCCAGGACTTTCTGGTTGCGGCGCTGGATCGAGCATTCGCGTTCGTTGAGATGGATGACATGGCCATGCTTGTCGCCCATCACCTGGATCTCGATATGGCGCGGCTCTTCGATGAATTTCTCGATCAGGATGCGATCATCACCGAAGGAGGACTTGGCCTCATTGCGGGCCGCCTTGAAGCCTTCCGTGACCTCGGCGTCCGAGCGCGCAATCCGCATCCCCTTGCCGCCGCCACCGGCCGACGCCTTGAGCATGACCGGATAACCGATCGCCTTGGACGCGGCGAGCGCGGTATCGGCATCGGCGATCTCGCCATCGGCACCGGGAATGGTCGACACGCCCGCCTTGGCGGCTAGCTGCTTGGAGCGGATCTTGTCGCCCATCGCGTCGATGGCGTGGATGTTCGGCCCGATCCAGGCCACGCCGACCTCTTCCAGCGCCTTGGGAAAAGCTGCGTTCTCGGACAGGAATCCGAAACCGGGATGCACCGCATCGGCGCCGGTCTGCTTGATCGCGTCGAGAATTTTTTCGAGAACCAGATAGCTTTCGCCGGGCGCCGGCGGGCCGATGAAGACGGCCTCATCAGCCATTTCGACCGCCAGGCTGTCGGCATCAGCTTCGGAATAAACCGCCACCGTGGCGATACCCAGGCGTTTGCAGGTCTTGATGACGCGAACCGCGATCTCGCCCCGATTGGCGATCAGGATCTTCTTGAACATGCTGGCCCCTTGATCCGGGTGCGGGTGATTACCGCACAGGTGTCACGGGTTTAGCGTGGCTTGGCCGGGGGCGGCAAGCGGTGGCGGCGGCGCGTCTCAGTCGCTGCACTCACTCCGCATCGCGCGGCCGCTCCAGCCAGTCCGCCTCCAGGGCCCGCAGCTTGCCGACGATCGAGACCAGGAAGGCCGTCGACCAGCCGATCATCAGGAAGCCGGTAAACCCTTCCATCGCCGCAACAAGACGCCACTCATTGTCGATGATGACATCGCCATAGCCGAGCGTGGTGAAGGTCGAGGTCGAAAAGTACAGCGCCTCCTCGAGGCCGGAGACCACCCCCAGCGCCAGATAGGCCAGGGCAAAGCTCCAGATTTCGATCGCGTGCACGACGAACAGACCCAAAACGACAAACAGGATGAACAAGGCCTGCCGCAGGTTCGAGCCGTGCGGGTCGATCCGACCGCTCCGCAGGCGCGCCAGGGCCAGCAGGGCGCCAAGGCCCACCATGTGGACCAGCACGGTCCAGACGGCCATTCCGGCCGAAACGAGCAGGGCTTCCATCATGCGCAATCCCTCCGAGGCTGGCAGCGAGCGCGATTCGCCATAGTCTCCGGCGCAAAGGGGAATCGATCAATGAGCAAAGCCGTCTACCGCCTGTCCTCCATCGCCCGTCCGCTGGAAGCCAAATATCCGACCAATCTGGCCGTCCTGGTCGCCCTGCCGCTGATCGGGACCGGGCTTGGCCTGTATGCCTATCTCTCCGCCGGAGGCGGCGCAGTGAATGCGCTGATCACCGGGCTGGAGGGCATGGTGATCATCTTTCTCGGCTGGGCCCTGGGCCGCGAAGCCGATCCCGACCGCAATCTGACCGCCTTTATGGCCGCAGCCCTCATCCTCTACGGGCTGGTCATGGGCCTGCCGACCTCGGTCTGGACACTCGCCTTCGTCCTGATGGCGGCGCGCACGGTCAACCGCACCGTGGGGCAACCGGCCAAGCCGGGCGATCTTGGCATCGTCCTCGTTCTGGCCGGGCTGTCAGTCTTCAGCGACGGCTATGCGTTGATGGGACTGGTCGCCGCGATTGCCATCGCCATCGACGTCAATCTCGACCGCTCCCGCAGCCTCGCCCTGATCGCCGCCCTGATCGCCCTCGCCTTCACGGTCTGGCAGCTGATCACGCTGGAGGGTGATTTCACGGCACTGTTGATCCCGCAGGGCGTGTCGACCACGTTGATGGCGGTGATTGGCGGGCTGGGCGTGATCGGCCTCCTGACCGCCCTCCTCTGCCCCGTCCCGACCAGCGTCTGCGATGCCCGCGGCGAAGCGCTCAGCCATGCCCGGGTGCGCGGCGGACGGCTGGTGATCAGCCTCGCCCTGCTCGCCGGCATGGCCGAGGGCAATGCCCTCGCCCACGCCCTCTACCCGCTGGCGTGCGTCCTGCTGGTAACCTTCATCGTGCGCTTCATTCCAACCGGTCGTGGCGCCGTCAAGACCTGACGCCGCGCGCCCTCTTTCGCCAAACCGGCTTCTGCGAGACAATGGGCGCCAAGAGACCCGCCCGGCGGGCAAGGCACGGAAGGTCGACAGAGCATGAGCCAGCAGCACGCCGGAAATGATCGCCGCCTGTCCGATTGCGTGAGCCGTGAGGAATTGCGCGCGCTGTCACGCACGACGAACTGGCAGGGCACGCTGATGCTGGCCGGTGACATCGCCCTGCTGGCCGCCGCCTTCGCGCTGGCCATCATCTGGCCCAACCCGCTGACCCTGATCATCGCCGTGCCAATCATCGCCGGGCGCCAGCTGGCCCTTGCCATCGTGCTGCATGACTGTGCCCACAAGGCGCTGTTCCGCACGCCCTGGCTCAACGAATTCGTTGGCCGCTGGATCGGCGGTGCGGCGGTCGATGTGCCGTTGCAGCTCTATCGCGATTATCATCTCGACCATCACCGCCATGCCGGCACCGACAAGGACCCCGACCAGGGCCTGGTCAAAGCTTATCCGGTGACGCGCGACAGCCTGCGCCGCAAATTCACCCGCGACCTGACCGGTCAGACCGGTTTCAAGGAAATGGTGATGAGCTGGCGCAAGCCTGACTGGCGCGCCAAACTCCCCTTCCTCGCCTTCCAGCTGGTCCTGATCATTGCCCTCGCCGCCGCCGGGGCGATCTGGGCTTACGCGCTGTGGTGGGTGGCCCGCCTTTTCCTCTATCCGGCGATCATGCGGCTGCGGAATATCGGCGAGCACGGCGTCGCCATCGACCGCTATGACACCGAGCCGCGCCTCAACACCCACACCACGGTTGCGCGCTGGTTTGAGCGCCTGCTGGTGGCGCCCAATAACGTCAATTTCCACCTCGAACACCACATGTTCGCCGCCGTCCCGCCCTATAATCTCCCGCGCCTGCACAAGCTGCTGGCGAGCCGGGGCTATTACGAGGGCCATACCTGCATCACGCGCGGCTATCCGGCGATGCTGGCGAAGGCGGTACGGGTGGCCTGAACTACGCTGCGGCCATGCCGCCGACGACATAGATCAGGATGACCAGCCAAACTGTGATGAATGAGAGAGGAACGATCCTGGGTTTACCAACGACCCAGTAGATTGGGGCGCGCCATCCGGTGATCCAGGTTTCGTTTTCATCGCCGTAGGGTGTCGGCCAATGCAGCGCATTGAACGCGTCCGCCTTGGCAAGATAAGCCGTACGCAGGACTTGAAACTGTTCAGAAGCCGCTTCGATGGCGAAAAAGAAATAGCTCGTCGAGAGTATCCCCGCGAAACTGATCAACAAGAGGACCACAGCCTCCGGGTTGAAGACGTTTCCGTCATTTGCGGCGTTCACGAGCTGGTCAAAATCCAAATTCACCATCGCGGCGAAAAGCGCCGCATTGACAATCACCAGTATGGTCAACCAGCTATAGATCAAGCCGGCTTCCTTCTGAATCTGGCCACTGATCTGCTCCCAGATCACGCGCAGCCGGGCCTCTTCCAAAGGCAGGTCTGTGTTCGAAACCTCGTTCACCGGCTAGCCTCCCAATTGAAATCATGCTGATGGCGGGCGATCGCGCCTCGGCGGCTTCACAAGCTTAGAATCTGCCGCACGCCGCCACAAGAAAAGCGTCAATTCGCGGAAAGCGGAAAAGCGTGTCCTTTGTTGCATTTCGGCCATCGTAGGCAGACCGACCCATACATCGCTTGTCAGCCAGCAGGCCGTATCCGATTCTTTCGGTCAAGGGCCCGAAGGGCCGCGAAGCGGGCATGCCCTTTGACCGAAAGAATCGGATACGGCGACGTCTCGGCAAGCGGTTTATGGATGATTGGGCGCGCGGCGCCGACTTGATAAACGTACGAAAATTTGTACAATCAGTCCATGAGCAAACTCCCCCGCATCCTCTCCATTTCCGAAGCGCGCGCGGCGTTGAAGGATTTGGTCGAGCGTGTCACCGCTGACAAGGCGCCGGCGATCATCACCCGTCAGGGCGGCGAGCCGGTGGTGATGGTGGCGTTGTCGGAGTGGGAAGCCTTGCAGGAGACCAATTACCTGCTGGAAAGCCCGGCCAATGCCCGCCGCCTGCGCGACAGTATCGCCGCCGCCGAGGCCGGCGAGACCCGCTCGCTGACGCCGGACACGCTGCGCCGCCTCGCCGAAGACCCGGCAGCCTTCATCGGCTGGGCCGGGGACGAAACCGGTCCTGACCCGGCATCATGAATGCCGAGCTGACGCCCCAGGCGCTCGACGACCTCGCCTGGCTGGTCCACCACGAAACCCGCCTCGCCAAACGCACCCTCCAGCTCATCGAAGACATCCGCCGCGACCCGTTCGACGGCCCGGGCAAACCGGAACCCCTCAAGGGCGAACTCTCAGACTGGTGGTCGCGCCGCATCGATAGCAAGCACAGGCTGGTCTATCGGGTTGTAGGGGTCGGGGATGGGCAGCGGGTGGAGGTGGTTCAGTGTCGACGAGGGCATTGAGGAGCGATTATGGACTACTGCCACCCCATCAGCGTCATCAATCGAGTTGAGAGGTGACGTAGTGCTTCTCGATGTTTTCTAGAACAACCCGCTTTACGAGTCGCTCCGTCCGGTCTGGTAGATCACAAAACAGAGATACTTTTTCAGAAACTTCACCCGACTCTAAACACACCGCATATCCAGTTCGACACCCCGGCAGCAACATTTCCATTTTTTCTATCGCGGACCTATAATTTTGGTCGCTGGCTTTATATTCTTCGCGTATAAATTTTCTGATTTTGTTGTGAATTCTACCTAACTCACTAAACCCTTTCCGAACTACAATAAAAAGGTTTATCTTTTCACCATATTTTTCACGAAGATTTTTACAACCCTCAATTTTTCGCTTTTCTTCTAAGAGAAATCGTTCCAGTTCATCCACCGAAAACTTGAAATGCGTATATGCTTCATGACGCTCTCTAGCTTCGTCCCAGCTCCCGCCAGACGCCATCAATTGGATTGATGAGCCATGATGGATCGCAAAATGTCTGAGATGTTCGCATGCCCAAAACTCCGGGCAATCTAGAAGAGATTGGTCCCAGGTCGACATCAATTTTGCATAAGCACTGCCTGGTCTTGTTTGACCGTTGAATTTTGGAAAACGGTCCCTGTACGATCGAAACGCGGCTAGAAATGCCAACGATTTCAGATCTTTTTGAAGTATCGAATCTTGTCTATCGTCGTAACTATAGTTGCGAAACAACAGGCTTTTTAGCGTCTCGTCATTCGAGTTTCGTTCGAGCTCGAAATACGCTTTTAGGACTAGGAGGTAATTTTCCTCAAATTGTAGCGCATCGAGGATATACCGCTTGGCAGAGCCAATTCGTCGATACTCATGCTCTTCCAAATTCAGTTCAACCGCCTCCCCGAACGGTTGAAGGCCAAATTTACGGTCTGGCTCATCCATCCCCACCCCCTAAAGCGGAATATTATCGTGCTTCTTCCACGGGTTCTCCGCCTTCTTGTTCTTCAGCGTTCTTAGCGCCGAGATCAGGCGTTTGCGGGTGCCGTGGGGCATGATGACGTCGTCGATATAGCCGCGGCCGGCGGCGACGAAGGGGTTGGCGAAGCGGTCTTCGTATTCTTTCGCGTGGGCGGCCATCTTGTCGGGGTCGGCGGCATCCTTGCGGTGGATGATCTCGGCAGCGCCCTTGGCGCCCATCACGGCGATCTCGGCGGTCGGCCAGGCGTAATTGACGTCGCCGCGCAGATGTTTCGAGCTCATCACGTCATAGGCGCCGCCATAGGCCTTGCGGGTGATGACGGTGAGCTTGGGCACGGTGGCCTCGGCATAGGCGAAGAGGAGTTTGGCGCCGTGCTTGATCAGGCCGCCATATTCCTGCTTGGTGCCGGGCAGGAAACCGGGCACGTCGACGAAGGTGACGATCGGGATGTTGAAAGCGTCGCAAAAGCGCACGAAACGGCCGGCCTTGCGGCTGGCATCGCTGTCGAGCACGCCGGCCAGTGACATCGGCTGATTGGCAACAAAGCCGACCGGTTGACCGTCGAGGCGGCCGAAACCGGTGACGATATTGGCGGCATAGTCCGGCGCGATCTCGAAGAAATCGCCCTCATCCGCCACCTTCTCGATCAGCTCCTTGATGTCATAGGGCTTGTTCGGATTGGACGGGACCAGCGTATCGAGGCTGGGTTCGATGCGCTCGGCATTGTCATGGGTCGGACGTTTGGGCGGGGTTTCGCGATTGGAGAGCGGCAGGAAGTCGATCAGGCGGCGCAATTGCACCAGCGCCTCGATATCATTCTCGAAGGCGCCATCGGCAACGCCGGACTTCTTGGCATGGATCGAGGCGCCGCCGAGCTCTTCATGGGTGACGGTCTCATTGGTGACGGTCTTCACCACGTCGGGGCCGGTCACATACATGTAGGACGTGTCCTTCACCATGAAGATGAAGTCGGTGATGGCCGGCGAGTAGACATCACCGCCAGCGCACGGCCCCATGATCATGGAGATTTGCGGCACGACTCCGGACGCCAATGTGTTCTGCAGGAAAATGTCGGCATAACCGCCCAGGGACGCCACGCCTTCCTGGATACGGGCACCACCGGCGTCAAAAATCCCGATGATCGGCGCGCCGTTCTGGATGGCGGCCTTCTGGATCTTGACGATCTTCTGGGCGTGGGTCTCGGACAGTGAGCCGCCGAAGACGGTGAAGTCCTTGGAGAAGAGATAGACCAGGCGGCCATTGATCGTGCCATGGCCGGTGACCACGCCGTCGCCGGGGATTTTCTTGTCGGCCATGCCGAAATCGACGCAGCGATGCTCGACAAACATGTCCCACTCTTCAAACGAGCCATCATCGAGCAGGAGTTCGATGCGTTCGCGCGCCGACAGCTTGCCCTTGCCATGCTGCGCGGCGATGCGCGCTTCTCCGCCGCCCATCCGGGCGGCTGCGCGTTTGGCTTCCAGCTGCTCGAGCACGTCTTTCATGACAGGTCCTTCCCCACGGGATTCTTGTTATGCGCCAGATAGCAGACCCGCGAATGCTTGTGCAATCAAGCCGGTGCGCCAGCTCCCCGACGACGGGGGGCGCTGCGGGCGCATCCCTTGCAGGGTAAACCGCGAAACCGGATTGGGGATTGGCGCATGGGCGGCCAGGGACTGCGGACAGACATTGTTAGCGTGGGCGGGATTGGCGCCGCCGAGCGCCAGGCCTGGAACGGCTTTCGCGCGCAAAACCGGGCCCTGGCCTCGCCCTATTTCTCGCTGGAATTCACGAAATCCGTCGCCCGCCGCCGCTTGGACACCCGAATCGCGATTTTGCACCAGAACGGCACAATTGCCGGTTTTCTGCCGCTGCACCTGTCCCGTTCGGGCGTGGCCCGGCCGATCGGCGGCCCGTTGGGCGATCATCATGGCCTGATCACCACAACGCCCGATCTCGATGTCGAAGCCGCGCTTGCCGGCAGTGGATTCGGTATCCTCAATTATCACGGCGCCCTCGCCGACCAAGCCAGCTTCGCCCGCGGCAGCACGGCGCCGGCCGAGATTTCCTGGGTTTCCGACCTGTCGTCCGGATATGACAGTTTTCTCGACGATTGCGCCCGCGAAGACGCCAAGGCGATGCGCAATATCCGCGCCCGTCAGCGCAAGCTGGCGGAGCTGGGCGACCGGGTTGTCTTCCGTCTTGACGACCGGCGCCCCGACGCCCTGCGCGCCGTGATCGAAACCAAGCGCGAGCAATATCGCCGCACCAACGCCCTTGATGTCTTTGTCGCCAGCTGGGCCCGCCACCTGATCGAGGACCTGTTCGACACCGACACGCCGGAATTTGCCGGCATGCTGTCGACCGTCGAGATCGACGGCCAGCTCGCCGCCGCCCATTTCGGCATGCGCTCGGACACGGTGCTGCACTATTGGTTCCCGGTCTACTGGCCGGAATTTTCCAAGCTCGGCCCGGGCCTGACGCTTTATCTCGAAATCGCCCGCCACCTCGCGGACCAGGGCGTGCGCGAAATCCATCTCGGACCAGGCGATTATGACTTCAAGCGGCGTCTCTCGAATGCCGGCTTCGGTGTGGTGGGCGGGCGGCTGCAACGCCCGTCCCTCGCCCACGCGCTGGTGCGGACCGGCCAGCTGATCGACGGCATGGCCCAAGCCCTGCCGCTGGGCCGCGTGTCGAACTGGCCCGGCAAGGCCTTCCGCCGGCTCGACCGTTGGGCCGCCGTGCACGCGCTTTAGGAGGATCGGCAACATGCCAGCCCTGTTTTCGCCCGACGGCAGTATTGATGCCCCGCTGCAGGCGCTCGGCCTGTTGCTGGCCGGCCTTTTGAGCTTGGCGGTGGCCGGCAAGATCATGATCCGCGGCACACATCGCCTGGGTGTCGCCGGCATGGCCCGGCAATTCGCCAGCCTCGACATCCTCGCGCTCGTCGCGCTGGTCCAGTTGGCCGCCCTCAACCTGTTCGACCACACCATGCGTCCACTGGCTGGCGTGTTCCGCCCGGACGTCGGCGATGGCGGGCTGATCGAGAACCTCACCATCCTGCTGATGTTGTTCCCGGTCGCGCTGGTGATAGACCGCGCCCGTCAACGCAATCGGGACACCGCTTTCGGCCCGGTCAGTCTCGCCGTGACAATCCTGGTCCTGGTTTTCGCCTTTGGTGAGGAAATCAGTTGGGGGCAGCACTGGCTGGGTTTTACGCCACCGGACGCGATCGCGCAGAGCAATCTCCAGGAAGAATTCAATCTCCACAATTACATCACGCCGTCGACCATGGAGGCGGTCTACTACGCGCTTGGCATTACGTTGATCGTGTTGGGAGCCCGCTTGGGCTCGCTGGTATCCGCGCGCCACGGCGATAATGTCCTGCTGCCCTTGCGCGCCTTGTTGATCCTCAGCGGCGTTCTGATGTGTCACCACATCTTCCAGGAACTGGCGGAACTCGCGGTTGTCACCACCGGGTTCTTGATCTGGAACCGCCTCGACCAGGGCCGCCTGACCTTCACGCCGTCAGCCTTGCGAACACTCGCGGCAATCTAGGCCTGCCCAATCCAGGCCAGCCCAATCGCGTCGCTACTGAAACGGGTTCAGCTTCTTGAGGAAATACTGCAACCCGCCGCGGTTTTCCTTGCGGTCGAGCTCTTCCTGCGAGGTCAGGAAAGTCGTCTGCACGACATAGCGCTCGCCCTCGAAGGGCAGATGGCCGTGCCAGGAATTGTCGGCACGCAGGAAGGCGAAGACATAGCCGGCCAGCGGCGGGACTTCCTCGGTGAAATCCTCGAAATCTTTCGGCCCGTTGAGCACGCGGATACAGCCGGCACCCGTGCCGTCCCACTCGGCATTGAGATAGGTCAGCATGGTCAGGATTTTCGACTTCGAGTCGTTATGGATCGGCCCGTCCGACAGCTGGGAGACCTTGCGCACGGTGATCATGCGCGGCTTGTCGGTGAAATCGACGCCAAACTTGTCGCTCAGGACCTGCGCCAGCTCGGCGGAGTTGAGATCGTCCATCAGGCGCTTGAACTCGCCGGTGGCTTCCAGCTTGGAGAGCGGCAGATAGCCCGGCTTGTCGATGGCGGGATAATCACGGCGCACGTCCGCCGCCTCGCGCTCGCTGAGCGCGGCTTCGGCGACGAAATAATTGTATGGCTCGGTCCGCACGCTGGCCTTGCGCAGGACGTCAAAGTCCAGCAGCCCGCCGGGGCCGGTCTTGCCAGCTTGCACAGGGGCGGTGTCAGCCATGGTCCAGTCTCCGCAACATCAAGGGATGCAGGTTAATCGTCTGGCGCCTGGCATCAAGCCGCAGACGCCGCGTCCAATGCACGCAGGACTTCGCCCATCACCACCAATTCGGTGCGCAAGCGGGCCAGACGGTCGGCGGCTTCATGGTCTTCGCCCCACTGGCTGATCTGGAAATGCTCATCCAGGGTAGAGAGGACGAAGGCTTTCTCGCCGTCAATCTCACCGCCAAGCAAGGCCAGCGCAATCAGGGCCGAACCGCAGACAGCGGTAACATGGGCCAGTGTCGTCAAACGCCAGTCATCGAGCTCGCCGGCCCGCTGCATGACACGCTGCAGGGCGACCGGATCCTGGTCGAGCGGCATCAGCCCGGTGGCCGGCACGAAATGCGCGCCGAGGGCACTTTCAGCCCATGCGATGATCGGGTCCCAGGCGGCGGCTTGCGATGCGGCCAGTGCGGGCGGTTCCGGCGCACGGAAACAGACGAGATCAGTCGAGGCATATTTCGTCACCTCGGCCACGGTCTCCGCACGCGCATCGGGGATCAGATCCAGCGCCACGAAGCACAGCCGCGTTGCCGGCATGGACGGCGCATCAATGCGCTCGCCCTGGGCCGCCCATTCAGCGGCAACCAGCTCGGCCAGCGCCCGCGTCGGCAGCGCCAGCGCCTGCTTGGCCGGTGATTTGACCGGGCGCCCGTCGAGATGCACGGCAAAGACCTCGCCGTCCGCGACCACGGTCACATCGGTGTAGAAACGCTTGGGCAGTGCACTCTCGCGGCTTGGGATTTTCACGCCCGGCTTGGTTTCATAGGTCTGGCTCATGTGCCTGTCTCCTGCCCGGCGGCACTGTCAATCGCGGCGGCGAACCGGTCCAGCGCGGCATCAAGGCTTGCGAAATCATGATGGATGCTGTGGGCGCCACCTTCGGCAATCTCGTCAGCGGTGTGGAAACCCCAGCCGACACCGAGCGTATGCACGCCGGCATTGCGACCCATCTCCATGTCAAACCGCGTATCGCCGATCATCACCGTCTGGACGGCATCAGCGCCGGTCTCACGCATCGCGTCCAGCACCATGCGCGGATGCGGCTTGCCAGCGCCGCCATCGACGGTCTGCAGCGTGTCGAAATAGCGATGCAGGCCGTGATGCTCGAACACGATGTCGAGGCCGCGACGGGCCTTGCCGGTCGCCACGCCCATCAACCAGCCGGCATCGACCAGTCGCTCGATCGTGTCGCGCACGCCGTCATAGAGCGGTTCGGAAAAGCCGGCCTCGGCGCGCTGCTCGACAAAGGCTTCCTTGTAGAAGGTGGCGAGCTGAACGGCTTGCACGGCGGAATAATCCGGCGGCGCCAGGCGGGTGACCGCTTCGGTCAGTTCGAGCCCGACAATGGTGCGGGTACGGTCATAATCGATCCCGCCAAGCCCGGCGCGACGAAAGGCGCGGTCCATGGCTTTCTGGATCACCTGGCGACTGTCGACGATGGTGCCGTCGACATCCCAGATCGCGAGTTTGAGTGGGGTGCTCACGCCGCGAGGCTCCTTCTGCTTGGCCGCGACATAGGCGGCTGCGCCGGGCTTGGCAAGCAGGCCCCGCCTCATGCTACCCATGCATCACACGCAAGCCGGAGCGCCGCCGTCATGACCCTGCCCGAAAACATCACCGAAACCGAGCGCACGGCGCTGGATGCCGCCGCCTTCCGCCGCCTCGTCGCGCATCTGGACGCCCACAAGGAAGTCCAGAATATCGACCTCATGCTGCTCGCCGATTTCTGCCGCAACTGCCTGGGTGACTGGTGGCGCGAAGCGGCGTCGGAGCGCGGCATCGAAGTGACAAAAAACCAGGCCCGCGAACGCGTCTACGGCATGCCGCCCGCCGAGTGGAAAGCGAAGTATCAGGGCGAGACCAGCCCGGAGAAAGTCGCGGCCTTCGAGGCCAAGCAGGCGGCAAAAGACAACGGCTAGGCCAGATCATCTTCGATGTCGGCCTCACTGATTTCCTTCACCGAGAAGCCGAGCGTATCATAAATCTTCTTCAGCGCCGGCGGCAGGTCCGCGGTCAGCACCAACGGCTTGCCGCCCGGTCGCGGGACTTCCAGGCGGCGGGCGTGCAGGCATAACCGTCGCCCCAGGTCTTCCGGGGCCGGACGGTGGCAGGTGTATTTCTTGTCGCCGAGAATGGCGGTGCCCATGGCCGCCAGATGGACGCGCAGCTGGTGGGTCCGGCCCGTGACCGGACGCAGCGCCACCCAGGAGGCTTTCTGCCCGGCCTCGCCGATCACCACATAGCGGGTCAGGGCGTGCTGGGCACCGTCATCACCATGCCCGGCCGCGACCATGGTCTCGCGCTCACTGTCGACCCCGACCGAGGCGGCCTTGCGCATGAAGCCCTTGATCTCGCCCTTCTTGGGCTTGGGCACACCAATGGCGATAGCCCAGTAGGTCTTGCGGGTCTTGTGCGACTGGAAGGCCTTCGCGAGGCGCGCGGTGGCCTTGGGTCCCTTGCCGACGATGAGAATGCCGGACGTGTCCTTGTCGAGCCGGTGCACCAGGCGAGGCCGGTCAAGACCTGTGCCGAAAGCATCCAGCAGACCGTCGAGATGTCGCGTTGTCTTGGAGCCCCCCTGAACCGCAAGGCCGGCCGGCTTGTTGAAGGCGATCAGCTCGTTGTCCTGATAGATGACCAGCGACTTCACATAGGCAATGTCTTCGTCGGACAAACGATTGGCCGGCGGCCGCTCGCCGGGTTCCGGCAGCGGCGGGATGCGGATCTCCTGGCCCTCATGGACGCGGCTGTCCCCCTTCACCCGACCACCATCGACCCGGATCTGCCCCTTGCGGCACAATTTCTGGACCATGATTGCCGAGACGTGCGGGAAGCGGCGCTTGAACCAGCGGTCGACCCGGGAATCATCTTCGCTGGCTTCAACCTTGATCGTCTGGACGCCGCTCATGCGAAGGCCCTCCGCATGATCCACAGGCCGAGGAAGACTGCGGCCAGGGCCAATACGACCGAACCGGCCGCATAGCCAAAGGCTGGCAGGATGGCCTTGCGTTCCAACATGTTGGCGATCTCCAGCGAGAATGCCGAGAATGTCGTGAAGCCGCCGAGGAAGCCCACGGCACCAAACAGGCGAATATATTGCTGGTCGGCGCGGTCGGTCGCGGCCAGCCAACCAATCAGCAGGCCCATGAGAAGGCCGCCGACCAGATTGACGGCGAATGTGCCCCACACCTGTTCCGGGCCGAACCAGCGAAAGGTCAACCGGCCGACCTGATAGCGCGACAAAGCACCCAGCGCACCGCCGGCACCGACGAGAAGATAATTGATCATCCCGGCTCGATAGGGTCCCGCAGCCGGATTGGCAAGCGCGCCGGCATTGGCCGCCGGCACATTAACGCGACACCAACCAATCCTAAATTTCATGTCACAATCGATAAGCCATGCAATTACGCAATGCTGCTTTGGTGTAATGACGATTGTGTGACGCCGCTAAGTCCTTATTTACCAACGTGCGAACCGGGAAGGCCCGGCGCGCCAAGAAGACAAGGACTGAACCCATGATGGACCGTGTTTCGAACTCCCTCTCGACACTCGTCAATGTACTTTTCGTGGCCGGTGTGTTTGGCGCCATGACGATCGCCCTCGGCGGCGCATTCGCCTAGGTTGGGCCGCCCCCTAGGGCTCAACCGAACGACATCCGATCCGGACCGGCGACGCGCCTCACAGTCCCCCGTCCTGATCGCCCCCGACCCCAAGCGAAAGCGGCAGTCTCTCCCCAAGGACTGCCGCTTTTGTTTTGCCTGATGCCTTGGATACGCCACACGCGGCGTTAGACTGGCTGAAACTTGGGGAGTCGCATCATGTCCGTATTCATTCTGGCCACCATGCTGATCCTGCAGGACGCCGAGGCCCCGCCCGCGCCGCAGGAAGCCCCGCCCGCTGTCGCCGATGCCGAGGCGACCGACAACACGCCGGCGCCACTTCCCACTGACGCCGCGACCCTGATCGCCGAGTTTGACGCCGCCTATGCGCAATGGGGTGACCTCATCTCCGAAATGGCCGCCCGCAAGGCCCGCGACCGCTATATTCGCGACTTGCTGCTATCGCGCATCTCACGGTCCGACCTTGACCCGGGCGCCCGCCCGGAGATCATCGAGGCCACCGCGGACACGTTCAACGCGGTCGATCAAGCCAACACAGAATGGGCTGTCGGCCTGCTCGATGAGCACGACTTTGCCGCCCTGATCAGTGAACAGCCTGCCCTCGCCGCTGACATTGCCGCCCTGATCCAGCAAGGCGACCTGGCGGCCCAGCGTCGCCTGCTCGAACTGGTCGAACCCTTCGCCCTTGCCGGTGACTTCAACGGCATGCGCTACGCACTGCTCTACGACCGCATTGCCGTGGCTAACGACCGGCCACAACGCTATGGCTCACGTTTCATTTGCGAGAATGGCGAACAGGTCTACCCGCCGATCGAAGACCCGGACACGGTCGATGAGCGGCGGGCATCGCTGGGCCTCGAACCACTCGCGGCTTACCAGGAACGCTCCAACCGGTTTTACGGGTCCAGCTGCAGCGAGTGAGCCTCAGTCCTTGGCGCGCAGGCTCAAGACCAGCACCAACGCGACCGAGACGATCGCCATGATCGCGCTGATGCCCAGCAAGGGTCCCACCGCGGCCTCGTCGACCATCTGCCCGAACATCAGGTAGAGCGACGGGATCATGACGAGCACCGCAACATGATGCAGTCCGACCTGGGCCCAGGCCAGAAGGCCGTTAGCCAGCTTGAAAACGCGGTACAGGATCGCCCAGAGAATGGGTAAAACACCGCCCAGCAACATCATGTGGGCGTGGGTCGGCATCTGCGTGTGATCGCCGGAGCGGCCCATATGCTCGCCCAGCAACATGCCGAGAATGAGCCAGAGCAGGCCGATCGTCAGGTGAATGCGTTCCGGTTTCATGTGAACTCCCCCCAGAGAAATGATGCCGGAAGGATTCGCGCGAACCGCGAACTTGGCAAGTCCCGCGTTATGAGCGTCCGCCTCGCCGCTCCCCACGTAGCTTGCGCCATCGAGCCAGACGTTCGCCAATCGCCGCTTCGCGGCCGCTGTCCTTCGGTTCGTAAAAGACCGGACGGTCCGGCATGTCGTCGGGGAAGTAGTCCTGACCGGAGACACCGCCGACGGCATCATGATCATACTCATAGCCCTTGCCATAGCCCTGGTCCTTCATCAGGGCGGTGGGCGCGTTGAGGATGTGGGCGGGTGGCATCAGGGAGCCTGTCGCCTTGGCGGCTCTCTGGGCCCGCTTGAAGGCGACGTAAACGGCATTCGACTTGGCAGCGGTCGCCAGATGGACGACGGCATGCGCCAGCGCCAGCTCGCCTTCCGGCGAACCGAGCCGTTCATAGGTGCGCGCCGCCTCATTGGCGATCATCAGGCCGGTCGGGTCGGCCAAGCCGATATCTTCCGACGCCATGCGAACCAGACGCCGGGCCAGGAAGAGCGGATCCTCGCCGCCTTCCAGCATGCGGGCGAACCAGTAGAGCGCCGCGTCCGGGTCGGAACCGCGGATCGATTTGTGCAGGGCCGAGATGAGGTTGTAGTGCTCCTCGCGATCCTTGTCGTAGGCAGTAGCGCGCTTGTTGAGCAGCTCGGCCAGGTCATCGGCGCTCACTTCGGTCTCCGGATCGAAGGTGAAAACCTCCTCGACCAGGTTGAGCATGTAGCGGCCGTCACCATCCGCCATCGAGCGCAGGGCGGCGCAGGCGGCGGCATCAAGCGGCAGCGAACGGCCCATCTCGGCTTCGGCGCGCTGCATGAGCAGGTCCAGCCCGGCATCATCCAGGCGTTTGAGCACCAGGACCTGGCAACGCGACAACAGGGCCGCATTGAGTTCAAAGGACGGGTTTTCGGTCGTGGCGCCGACCAGGGTGACGGTGCCCTCCTCCACGACCGGCAAAAAACCGTCCTGCTGGGCCCGGTTGAAGCGGTGGATCTCGTCCACGAACAGCAATGTACCGCGCCCTTGCTGGCGCCGCGCCCGGGCGCGCTCGAACGCCTTCTTGAGATCGGCAACACCGGAGAAGACCGCCGAGAGCGGTTCGAATTCCAGACCGCTATCCTCGGCCAGCAAGCGCGCAATCGTGGTCTTGCCGACGCCCGGCGGCCCCCACAGGATCAATGAGGCCAGACGGCCCTGGGCGCGCATGCGGGCTATCGGTCCCTTGCCGGCGAGCAGGTGATCCTGCCCGACCACATCGGCAAGCGTTTGCGGGCGCAGCCGGTCGGCAAGCGGGCGCGGGGCATCGGCGTCAAGGCCGGCGGCTTCAAACAAGCTGGTCATTGCGACAAAGCCTAGGCGTGTTCGCGGTTTCACAGAAGTGCGGGCGTGATAGAGTTGCAGGCAGAAAACGGGAGGCAGAGATGAGCGATCCGGAGACCCGGCAGCGACCGGCCAATGATCATCAGGGCACAGCCACCGCCAGCGGGGTGACGCCGCACCTGACAACCAAGGACGCCCTCGCCGCGGTCAAATTCTACAAGGCCGCCTTTGGCGCCGAGCTGGTTTTCTGCCAAATGGCCGAAGATGAGAAACGGGTCCTGCACGCGCATCTGGTGATCAATGGCGGCTCGGTCTTCCTGCATGATGATTTTCCGGAATATCGCGGCGGCACGCCGGCACCGGCACCCGCCAGTATCGCGCTTCACATGCAGGTCGATGATGTTGATGCCTGGTGGACCCGAGCGACCAGGGCCGGCGCCGAAATCGCGATGCCGCTGGCCGACATGTTCTGGGGCGACCGCTATGGTCAGATCAAGGATCCGTGGGGCTATGTCTGGTCACTCGCGGCGACGGCGACCTCAAAGAAAATCGACAACGGAGACACGGCATGAATGAGACCCATGAGCCGCCGACCTCGGGCGTTGCCCCCTATCTGAGCGTGCGCAATGGCGCCGCCGCAATCGAGTTTTATACCCGGGCCTTTGGTGCGGAGTTACTGGAACGCTATGACTTCGAGGGCAAGCTCGGTCACGCCACGCTGCAGATCAATGACGGGATCGTCATGCTCGCTGACGAATTCCCCGAGCACGAGGCCCATATCGGCAATGTCGCCCCGGCAACGCTGGACAACCGGACCACGTTCACGCTGAACCTGTATGTCACCGATGCCGATGCCTGGTTCGACAAGGCAATTGCGGAAGGCGCGTCAGTGGTCCGCCCGTGCAAAGACGAATTCTTCGGTCGGCACGGCAAGATCCGTGACCCGTTCGGTCATGTCTGGAGCTTCGTGGCGCTCAAGCCCCACGATCCGTCCGCCAGCTAGTAGAGCCGCACCGACGTCTCGAAACGTTGCCCGCGACGTTCGACCACGAGTGGCCAGACCTGTTCACCGTCATGACGGGCCAGCACCTCGGCGACGTCGTCGAGCGAGCGGATCGGCGTGCCCATCAGTTCGACCAGGTGATCGCCGGGTCGGAAGCCGAAACGACCGGCCACCGAGCGCCGTCCGACCGCGCTGACGACCACGCCGCTGCGGAAAGGATCCAGGCCGACACGCTCATTGAAAGCCGGTGACAGGGTGACCATGGCAGCGCCCGACAAGGGATTGCGACCGGCCACTTCGAACGGATCCGGTTCGGCAATTCCGGGGGCCGGCTGGACGGCGACATCGAAGGTCATTTCCTGACCATCGCGCAGGACGGTGAAGACCGCATCATCACCGGCGGCCCGGGTGGCGAGGCGGAACCGCGCGCCCGCCTCATTGTTCACTGCCTGGCCATCGATCGCGAGAACGATATCGCCCTGCATCAAGCCAGCCTCGTCGGCCGCTGCCTGCGGGTAGACCTCATTGACCAGTGCTCCCCGCGGACGGCTGAGACCGAACGCATCGGCGATATCGCTATCCACCGGCTGCAGTCGCGCGCCAAGCCAGGGCCGGATCAGCTCGCCCTCACTCATCGCCGTGTCGACGACGCGGGCCACCATTTCAACCGGAATGGCAAAGCCGATCCCGTTGGAACCACCCGAGCGCGAGAAGATCATCGTGTTCACACCGACCAGCTCACCATCCATGTCGACCAGCGCCCCGCCGGAATTGCCCGGATTGATGGCAGCATCGGTCTGGATGAAAGAAGCAAAATCGGTCTGGCCGACATCGGTCCGTGCCAGCGCCGAAACGATGCCGGAGGTGACCGTCTGGCCAACGCCGAACGGATTGCCGATCGCCAGCACCAGATCGCCGACCTCGATATCACCGGACCGGTCGAAAGGCAGGACCGGCAAGGGTTCACTGGTTTCAACACGCAGCACGGCCAAGTCAGTCGCTTCGTCGGTGAGCAGGATCCGAGCCTCGAACTCCCGCCGGTCGGCCAGGACCACGCGCAATTCGGTCGCACCGGCCACGACGTGGTTATTGGTCACGATCACACCGGACGCATCGACGATGACGCCGGAACCCAGCGAATTCTGTTCGCGCGGCTGACTGCGGAACATGCGCGAAAAGAAGGGGTCATTGGCAAAGGGGTGCTGATTGGCAACCACGCGGCGCGAGAAGACGTTGACGACGGCCGGGGTGGCTTCACGCACCAATGGCGCGAAGGACATCTGCATGTCCATCCGGCTCTCCGGGACAACCCGGTCGTCAGCGGCACCGGCAAGGTCGATCTCCTGGGCGGCCGCGGGCGCAGTCGCGAGGAGGCAGGCAAGAATAACGTGTCTGATCATGGCACCCATATAGGCTGGATTGCGGGCACGAAAAAGGCGGCCCTGCTGAAGCAAAGCCGCCTTTTCCTGAACTTGTGCTGACCGGGAGCTTACTCCTCAGTCATGCCGCCTTCTTCCTCGAGGCGCGCGCGGTCGGCGGCACCCTTGGCAGACGGGTCGCGGTCGACCAGCTCGATGACCGCCATCGGGGCATTGTCACCGTGACGGAAGCCGGCTTTCAGAACGCGGGTGTAACCACCATCGCGCTCGGAATAGCGACCGCCGAGCGTGTCGAACAGTTTCTTGACCTGGTCCTCATTGCGGACCTTGGACATGGCCTGACGACGGCCGTGCACGTCGCCGCGCTTGGCCAGCGTGATCAGCTTGTCCACGAAAGGCGCCAGTTCCTTGGCTTTCGGCAAGGTGGTGACGATTTGCTCGTGCTCGATCAGCGAGGCAGCCATGTTGGCCAGCATCGCCTTGCGGTGCGAATGGGTGCGGTTAAGCTTGCGGTGTGCGATGCCGTGACGCATGGCTTTATCTCCTCAGGTCCGGTTCAGGCGCCTCTCGGCGGCTGCCTAGACGTGATCCTCAAAACGTTTGGCAAGATCTTCGATGTTCTCCGGCGGCCAGTTCGGCGCTTCCATGCCAAGATGCAGACCCATCTGGGCGAGAACTTCCTTGATCTCATTAAGCGACTTGCGTCCGAAGTTCGGCGTGCGGAGCATTTCCGCCTCGGACTTCTGGATCAGGTCACCGATGTAGACGATGTTGTCGTTCTTCAGGCAGTTCGCCGAACGCACCGACAGTTCCAGCTCGTCGACCTTGCGCAGAAGCGCCGGGTTGAAGTCGAGCTCGGGCTTGTCATCCTCGGCCGGACGCGCCTCGACAGCTTCTTCGAAGTTGATGAAGATCTGGAACTGGTCCTGGAGGATGCGCGCGGCGAAGGCCACGGAATCTTCCGGGGTGACGGTTCCGTCCGTCTCGACTTCAAGCGTCAGCTTGTCATAGTCCAGAACCTGGCCCTCACGGGTGTTCTCGACCTTGTAGGACACGCGCTTGACCGGGCTGTAGAGCGCATCAACGCCGATCAGGCCGATCGGGGCATCTTCCGGGCGGTTACGCTCGGACGGGACATAGCCCTTGCCGGTGTTGATGGTGAACTCCATGCGGATTTCCGCACCTTCGTCCAGCGTACACAGAGCCAGGTCCTTGTTGACGATCTCGACATCGGCCGTTTCCTCGATATCACCAGCGGTGACGATACCGGGGCCGGACTTCTTGAGAACGACACGCTTGGGACCTTCGCCATGCATGCGCAGGGCGATCTGCTTGATGTTCAGCACGATGTCGGTGACGTCTTCACGAACGCCGTCGATCGACGAAAACTCGTGGACGACGCCGTCAATGTGGACATTCGTCACTGCTGCGCCCTGAAGCGAGGACAGCAGGACACGACGCAGCGCATTGCCGAGCGTCATGCCGAAGCCACGCTCCAGCGGCTCGGCGACAATCTTGGCTTGGCGCGCGGGATCATGTCCCGGCTCGATTTCCGGCTTCATCGGGCGGATGAGTTCTTGCCAGTTCTTCTCGATCACGTTCTTACTGCCCCTTCATCAGCCGCACGGGTTGGACCGCCGGCGCGTTCAACAGGCGAAATGCGAGCCGCGTACTAGACGCGACGGCGCTTCGGCGGACGGCAACCGTTGTGCGGAATCGGCGTGACGTCCTGGATGGTGGTGATGGTGAAACCCACCGACTGCAACGCACGCAGCGCGCTTTCGCGCCCCGAACCCGGACCGGAGACCTTCACTTCGATGGTCTTCATTCCGTGCTCAATCGCCTTCTTGCCGGCATCTTCAGCAGCCATCTGGGCGGCATAAGGGGTCGATTTGCGCGAACCCTTGAAGCCCATGTGACCGGCGGAAGACCAGGAAATCGCATTTCCCTGGGCGTCCGTGATGGTCACCATGGTGTTGTTGAAGCTGGCACTCACGTGAGCGACGCCCGACGTGATGTTCTTCCGTTCGCGCCGCTTAACGCGGCCAGTATCTTTAGCCATCGGTCAGGGCCCTACTTTTTCTTGCCGGCAATCGGCTTGGCGGGACCTTTGCGCGTACGCGCATTGGTGTGAGTGCGTTGGCCACGAACCGGCAGGCCACGACGGTGGCGCAAGCCACGGTAGTTACCCAGGTCCATGAGACGCTTGATGTTCACAGCCACCTCACGGCGCAGATCCCCTTCCACTTGGTGATCACGATCGATCACTTCGCGGATTTGCAGGACTTCTGCATCCGTCAGTTCACTGACGCGGCGCTCGGGCGTGATGGAAACCTGCTCGCAGATCTCCTTCGCCTTGGCCGGGCCAATGCCGTGGATGTAGCGAAGCGCGATCTCTACGCGCTTATTCGTCGGAATATTGACGCCGGCAATACGGGCCACTTTCCATCTCCCAAATTCTGAACGCCATTCACGGACGGCCCAAGGGGCAACCTTTCGGTCGCCGCTTCAGCTCGCCCGTTTCGCGAAGGGCGCTATCTACAGTCAGCGTTGCCACCCCGTCAATGGGGTTGCAACAGGTGTGTGTCACTTCTCTTCGAGAGCCGCAGCAATTCCTGCTGCAACCTCGTCCATGGATCCCATGCCGGGAACTTCCCGAATCTTGCCCGCTTGGGCGTAAAACGGGATCAGCGGCGCGGTCTGATCCTGGTAGGCTTTCAGTCGTACTTTGAACGCATCGATATTGTCATCGGCACGCCCTTCTTCCGCCGCACGCTTTTCCATGCGTGCGACCAATTCAGTGTCGTCCACCAGCAGGCGGACAACCGCATCAACCTTGGCGCCACGCTTTGCCAACGCGGCATCGAGAGCCTCTGCCTGGGCCACCGTGCGGGGGAAACCATCGAAGATCGCACCGCCGGCGGCTTCCGCTTCCGGCAGTCTTTCCTCGATCAGCTCGATCACGATCTCGTCGGACACCAGATTGCCGGCATCCATAATCGCGGCCACCCGCTGACCCAGTTCTGTTCCGGCTGCCTTCGCTTCGCGCAACATGTCTCCGGTAGAGAGCTGCACCCAGCCGCGCTCTGTCACCAGCCGCTTGGATTGGGTGCCCTTGCCGCAGCCCGGCGGGCCGAACAGGATTATGTTCATCGTTTACGTCCCCGCAGCTTCGACTTCTTGATCAGCCCCTCATACTGGTGTGCCAGCAGGTGGGATTGAATCTGGGAAACCGTGTCCAGCGTCACCGAAACGACGATGAGCAGGGATGTGCCACCCAGCGCCGTCTGCGGATTCATCAGCATCGGCACCATGCAGACCAGGACCAGGTAAAGGGCCCCGATCAGGGTCAGGCGGGACAGGACGTAGTCGATATATTCCGCGGTCCGCTTGCCGGGACGAATGCCTGGCAGGAAACCACCATACTTCCGCAGATTCTCGGCGGTATCTTCCGGGTTGAAGACAACCGAGGTGTAGAAGAAGCAGAAAAAGATGATCATGGCGGCATAGAGCACCATGAAGAGCGGTGCGCCCGGCCCGAGATAGGCCACGACGGTCTGCAGCCATCCGGCACCGGACTGGGCCTGGAAGCTGGCTGCGGTCGCCGGCAGCAACAGCAGCGAAGAGGCGAAGATCGGCGGAATGACGCCGGCCGTATTCAGCTTGAGCGGCAGGAAGGAGGTGTCGCCACCCACCATCCGGTTGCCTTGCTGGCGCTTGGGATACTGGACCAGGAGACGGCGCTGGGAGCGTTCCATGAACACCACCAGCAGCAGGCCGGCCAGGATCAGCACGGTGCCGACCACCAGGACGGTACCGTCACCGGTCGAAGAGGCCTGCGACAACGCGCCGCCAATCACGCCCGGCACCGCCGAGATGATGCCGGCGAAGATGATCAGCGAGACCCCGTTGCCGACCCCGCGTGCAGTGATCTGCTCACCCAGCCACAAAAGCAGCATGGTGGCGCCCACCAGCGTGATCACGGTCGAGGCAATGAAGAAGGGCCCCGGATTGAGCGCCAGCGCAATACCGTCACTGTTCGGCGTATTCATGCCGATGGCGATCGCAAAGGCCTGGCCGGTCGCCAGGAAAACCGTGAGATAGCGGGTGTACTGGTTGATCTGCTGACGGCCCTGCTCGCCCCCTTCCTTCTTCAGCTTTTCAAGGCTGGGAATGGTGGCGGCCATCAGCTGCATGATGATCGAGGCCGAGATGTACGGCATCACATTGAGCACGAAGATCGCCATGCGTTCGACGGCACCGCCGCCGAGCATGTTGAACATGCCCAGAATTCCCTGGCCTTGGCCGCCCAGGGAATCGAACACGCGTGCGTACTGGTCCGGATCAATCCCCGGAATCGGCACGAAAGTACCAATACGGTAGACGATCAGGATCCCGATCGTGAACAAGATGCGTTGCTGCAGCTCCTTCGCTTTCGCGAAGGAGCTGAAGTTCATGTTCGCAGCAAGCTGTTCGGCAGCTGAAGCCATGAAGACGTCCTTAAAAGGTCGGCGTGAAGTCGCTTATTCCGCGGCGTCGTCGGCCACGGCGGTGAGGGTCACCTTGCCACCGGCCTTCTCGACAGCGGCAATCGCGGTCTTGGAGGCACCGGCAATGGTGATCTCTACTTTGGACTTGAGCTCGCCCTTCGCAAGGAGGCGAATGCCATCCAGGGCGCGGCGGACGAGGCCCGCTGCGATCAGGACGTCGGCATCGATCGGCTTTTTCGCGTCGATCTTGCCTTCGGCAATTGCCTTCTCGATACGGCCGAGATTCACTTCTGCCCATGCCTTGCGGTTCGGCTTGTTGAAGCCCCGCTTCGGCAGACGCATGTGAAGCGGCATCTGACCGCCTTCAAAGCCCTTGATGGCCACACCCGAACGGGATTTCTGGCCTTTGACACCACGACCACCGGTCTTGCCCTTGCCGGAACCGATACCACGGCCGACGCGGGTACGGATCTTGGTCGCACCGTCATTGTCGCGCAATTCATTGAGACGCATGTCGTTCTCCATTCGATGGAGCGGTTTCCCTTGCGGGACCTACTCCTCGACGATTTCCACCATGTGGCTGACCTTGGCAATCATGCCGCGGACAGACGGTGTATCCTCAAGCTCGCGCTCGCGACCGATCTTGTTGAGACCGAGGCCGACAAGCGTGGCGCGCTGATCTTTCGGGCGGCGGATGGCGCTACCCGTCTGGCGCACGCGGATGGTCTTTTTGGCCATTGTATCCGGTCCTTACGCTTCGATCGCTTCCGGTGAGGACGCGCCGTCATCACGGCGGTTCACCAGATCACCGACCTTGAGACCACGCTTTGCAGCAACCGAGCGCGGGCTCGACTGCGACTTCAGCGCGTCCATGGTGGCGCGGATCATGTTGTACGGGTTGGACGTGCCAACCGACTTGGCAACCACGTCCTGGACCCCGAGGGTTTCCAGCACGGCGCGCATCGGACCGCCGGCGATGACGCCGGTACCCGGAGGCGCCGCCCGCAGCACGACCTTGCCGGCGCCGTGACGGCCTTTGCCGTCATGGTGCAGGGTGCGGCCTTCGCGCAGCGGAACGCGAACCATGTTCTTCTTGGCTTCGTCGGTCGCCTTGCGGATGGCTTCCGGCACTTCGCGTGCCTTACCCTGTCCGAAGCCGACGCGGCCCTTGGTGTCACCGACGACGACGAGGGCTGCGAACTGGAAGTTCCGGCCACCCTTCACCGTCTTGGCGACGCGGTTGATGTGGACGAGCTTGTCGACAAGTTCGTCATCACGTTCCTGGTCGCGGTCCCGGCCACGGCCGCGGCCGCGGCCGCGGTCGCCGCGGTCGCCGCGGTCATTCCCGCGCTGTTGCTCGTTCTGATGAGCCATACGTCCGCTCCCTTAGAAGTTCAGGCCGCCCTCGCGGGCCGCCTCTGCGAGCGCTTTGACACGCCCGTGAAAGATGTAACCGCCACGGTCGAAGACGACGTCCTTGACGCCTTCCTTGACAGCGCGCTCGGCGATCAGCTTGCCGACGATCTCGGCAGCCTTCGTGTCGCAGCCCTTGCCATGCTCTTTTTGAGCGGCGTCCTCGAGAGAGGAGGCAGAAGCAACCGTCTTGCCCGACACATCGTCGATGATCTGGGCATAGATGTTCTTCGAAGACCGGTGGACCGACAGCCGCGGACGGCCGTTGGCGAACTTGCGCAGACGGATCCGGGTGCGCTGGGCGCGACGGACCGATTTTTCGCGTTGAGTTTTCATCGCTCGCCCTACTTCTTCTTGCCTTCTTTGCGGCGGATGTACTCGCCGACATATTTGATGCCCTTGCCCTTGTAAGGCTCCGGCGGACGGAAGCGGCGGATCTCGGCGGCCACCTGGCCAACACGCTGCTTGTCAGCGCCCGTGATCTTCACCTCGGTCGGCTTGCCGACAGCGATGGTGATGCCGTCCGGCGCGTCATAGACAACGTCATGGGACAGGCCGAGCGACAGCTTCAGGGACGAACCCTGCATCTGGGCGCGGTAACCAACGCCGACCAGCTCGAGATTTTTCTCGTAGCCTGCCGTGACCCCCTGAACCAGGTTGGCGACCAGGGCACGTTGCATGCCCCACATCGCACGGGCTTTCTTGGTCTCGTCGCGCGGCTTGATGACAATGCCATCTTCGCCCTGCTCGACATTCACTTCATCCACAAAGGTCATGGACAATTCGCCCTTGGGACCCTTGACGGTCAGCGCCGTCTCCGAAAGCGTCGCCGTGACGCCGCCGGGAATGGCTACCGGGAGTTTACCGATACGTGACATTGGTTCGCTCCCTTAGCTGACGTGACAGAGAATCTCGCCGCCCACATTGGACTCGCGAGCAGTCGAATCCGACATCACGCCCTTGGGCGTGGACAGGATTGCAATGCCGAGGCCGTTCTGGACGAGCGGAAGGTCTTTGACGCCGGAATAGACGCGGCGGCCCGGCTTGGAGATACGTTTGATCTCCGAAATGACCGAGTCACCTTCGAAATACTTCAGTTCGATCTCGAACTCTTTCATGCCGGAAGCGTGTTCCACTTCCGCGTAATCGCGGATGTAGCCTTCCGACTTGAGAACGTCGAGCACGCGGCGGCGCAGGGCCGAGGCCGGCGTGTTGACGGTCCGCTTGTTGCGCATCAGCGCATTGCGGATACGGGTCAGCATATCGCCGAGAGGATCGTTCACAGACATCTCTTCGTCTCCTCTCTTACCAGCTCGACTTGACCATGCCGGGGATCAGACCCTGGCTGGCATAGTCACGCATCGCGATACGCGACATGCGGAGCTTGCGATAGAATGCACGCGGCCGACCGGTGATCTCACACCGGTTCCGGATGCGGGTAACCGCCGAATTGCGCGGCAATTCAGCCAGTTTCAGCTGAGCAGCAAAACGCTCCTCAACCGGCAATTCCTGATTGCGAGCGATCGCCTTGAGCTGTTCACGCTTGGCCGCATAACGCTTGGCCAGACGCGCACGCTTCAAGTTGCGCTCGATTGCGGAAGTTTTCGCCATTTAAGTCCTCCTGCGCGCAAAGCCCGAACGGCTTTGCTCTCCTGCTGCGTTAGTTCGTAAAGGGGAAATCGAACTCGGCCAGCAGGGCCTTCGCTTCCTCATCATTGGCTGCGGTGGTGCAGACAACGATATCCATACCCCGGATTTTCTCGACCTTGTCGTAGTCGATTTCCGGGAACACGATATGTTCTTTCAGACCCATCGCGTAATTGCCGCGACCGTCGAAGCTCTTACCATTGAGCCCACGAAAGTCACGCACGCGCGGCAGGGCGATCGTGATCAGGCGGTCCAGGAATTCGTACATACGATCCTGGCGCAGGGTCACTTTCGCGCCGATCACCTGCTCCTCGCGGAGCTTGAAGCCCGCGATGGATTTCTTGGCAACCGTCTTGACCGGCTTCTGGCCGGAAATGGCTTCGAGATCTTCCAGGGCACCCTTGATCTTCTTGGAGTCCTGGGAGGCCTCACCGACGCCCATATTGATCACGATCTTGTCGAGACGCGGGATCATCAGGTCGTTGGCATAGCCAAATTTTTCCTTCATCGCCGCACGAATGGTTTCATTGTACTTCGTGCGGAGACGCGGTGTGTATGTGGCGGTATCAGACATCGATAACCTCGCCCGAGCTCTTGGCGATGCGGACTTTCTTGCCGTCTTCAATCTTGAAGCCGACACGGGTCGCTTCGCCGGTTTTCGGATCAGCCAGCGCCACGTTCGAGACGTGGATCGAGGCTTCCTTTTCCTTGATGCCGCCCTGGTCGGTCTGGGTCGCACGCGTGTGGCGCTTGACCACATTCACGCCGGCCACGATGACACGGTCCTCGGTCGGCAGAACCTTGGTGACTTCGCCGGTCTTGCCCTTGTCACGGCCGGCGAGAATGACGACTTTGTCGCCCTTCTTGATCTTGGCAGCCATTACAGCACCTCCGGCGCCAGCGACACGATCTTCATGTGGTTCTTGGCGCGAAGTTCGCGTGGAACCGGTCCGAAAATACGCGTGCCGAGCGGCTCGTTGTTATTGTTGATGATCACAGCCGCGTTGCCATCAAAGCGAATGACGGAACCGTCCTTGCGCTTGATGTCCTTGGCCACGCGAACGACGACGGCCTTGCGGACGTCACCCTTCTTCACGCGACCACGCGGAATGGCTTCCTTGACGGACACCACAATGATGTCGCCGACGTGGGCATAGCGACGCTTGGCTCCGCCAAGCACCTTGATGCACTGAACACGACGGGCGCCAGAATTGTCTGCCACGTCCAGATTGGATTGCATCTGGATCATTGAAGATCCTCCTTAGGACAGGTGGGGTCCTTCCGCGGGGCTTACGCCTCGACGGTGACCACCTCCCACCGCTTCAATTTCGACTTGGGTGCACATTCCTGAATCTGGACCTGGTCACCCACCTTGAACGCATTGGCTTCGTCATGCGCATGGTAGCGCTTGGTGCGACGGACCGTCTTGCGCAGCAGCGGGTGGAGGAAAGTCCGTTCCACACGCACCACGATGGTCTTGGCACCTTTGTCACTAACCACGACGCCTTGCAGGATACGCTTCGGCATCGCTAGCTCCCTTGCTCTTGCTGCGACTTGCGCTCGCCTTGAACGGTCCGGATACGCGCGACATCGCGGCGGATCTGGGCGTAGCGAGCGGTATTTTCCATCTGGCCTGAGGCCTGCTGGAACCGCAGATTGAATTGCTCTTGCTTCAGCTTGAGGAGCGCGTCCTTAAGCTGGTCTTCGGTCATGGCGCGAACGTCAACGGATTTCATCGTTGTGTTCTCCCTATTCGCCCAGTCGGGCGACGATTTTCGTCTTGACCGGCAGTTTCGCGGCGCCCAGTTCCAGGGCTTCGCGCGCAACATTTTCGGGAACACCGTCGATCTCGAACATGATGCGGCCGGGCTTGACCTTGCACGCCCAAAACTCGGGCGAGCCCTTACCTTTACCCATCCGGACTTCGGTCGGTTTCTTGGAAACCGGCACATCCGGGAAGATACGGATCCACACGCGACCAGCACGCTTCATGTGGCGAGTGATCGCCCGACGCGTGGCTTCGATCTGGCGCGCGGTAACGCGTTCCGGCTGCAGCGCCTTGAGACCGTAGGAGCCGAAGTTCAGCGTGAAGCCACCCTTCGCTGCGCCCTTGATACGGCCTTTGTGCGCCTTGCGGAATTTCGTGCGTTTCGGTTGCAGCATGGCTGAATTCCTTACGCGGCTTGGCGGCCCGAACGGGCGCGCTGTTCACCGGACTCCTGGAGACGGCGCTCCTGGGCGTTCGGATCGTGTTCCATGATCTCACCCTTGTAGATCCAGACCTTGATACCGATGATACCCATCGCGGTCTTGGCTTCGCAGGTGCCATAATCGATGTCGGCGCGCAGCGTATGAAGCGGGACAGAGCCCTCATTATACTGCTCGGTACGTGCGATTTCCGCACCACCAAGACGACCGCCGCAGACGATCTTGCAGCCCTTGGCGCCCATGCGCATCGCCGACTGCATCGAACGCTTCATCGCACGGCGGAAAGCCACGCGGCGCTCGAGCTGCTGGGCGATGGACTCGGCCACCAGGGTCGCGTCGATCTCCGGCTTGCGCACTTCCACGAGGTTCAGGAAAACCTCGCCGTCGACCATTTTCGACAACTCCTTGCGGAGCGTCTCGATGTCCGAGCCCTTCTTGCCGATCACAACACCCGGACGCGCCGTGTGGACCGTGACGCGGCACTTCTTGTGCGGGCGTTCGATGACGATTTTGGACACGCTGGCATTCTTCAGACGCTCTTTGAGCATCTTCCGGATCTTGATGTCTTCATGCAGCAGCTTGGCGTATTCGCCAGCGCCGGCATACCAGCGGGATTCCCAAGTACGGTTGACGCCAAGGCGCAGACCGATCGGATTGACTTTCTGACCCATCAGGCGGCCTCCTCGACTTCGCGCACCACGATGGTGAGCTCGGAAAACGGCTTCAGGATCTTTGCGCCGCGTCCGCGTGCACGGGCCCGAAACCGTTTCATGACCAGGTTCTTGCCGACGAAGGCTTCCGACACCACGAGGCTGTCGATATCCAGGCCGTGATTGTTCTCGGCATTGGCGATCGCAGACTCGAGGGCTTTCTTGACGTCCTTGGAAATGCGCTTGCGCGAAAATTCCAGGTCGGCCAAGGCGCGCTCCACCTTCTTGCCGCGGATGAGCGCAGCAACGAGGTTCAGCTTTTGCGGGCTGATGCGGATCATCCGCAGCTTGGCGCGCGCTTCATTGTCAGCGACGCGACGGGGATTGGAAGACTGTCCCATCGCTTATCTCCGCTTGGCTTTTTTGTCCGCAGCGTGACCGTAATAGGTCCGCGACGGAGAGAATTCGCCGAGCTTGTGGCCGACCATGTCTTCGGTCACCAGCACAGGCACGAACTTGTTGCCGTTGTGAACCTGGAATGTCAGGCCCACGAATTGCGGCATGATGGTGGAACGGCGCGACCAGGTCTTGATCGCGTGCTTGCGTCCGCCCTCGTGCGACTTTTCCGCTTTTTTCAGCAGATAGCCGTCGACGAACGGACCTTTCCAGACAGAGCGAGGCATCGTCTGCTCCCTATCGCTTCTTGCGCTCGTGGCGCGAGCGGATGATGAACTTGTCGGTCGACTTGTTCTTGCGTGTCTTGGCACCCTTGGTCGGCTTGCCCCACGGGGTCACCGGATGGCGACCACCAGAGGTGCGGCCTTCACCACCACCATGCGGGTGGTCGACCGGGTTCATGACAACGCCGCGAACAGACGGACGCTTGCCGAGATGGCGATTGCGACCGGCTTTGCCGAGGTTGATGTTGAGGTGGTCCGGGTTGGAAACCGCACCGACCGTCGCCATGCACTTGTCCGAGACCATGCGCAGTTCACCCGAAGCCAGACGGATCTGGGCGTAGCCGGCATCGCGGCCGACCAGCTGAACATAGGCACCGGCGGAACGGGCGATCTGACCACCCTTCTCCGGCTTCATCTCGACATTGTGAAGGATGGTGCCAACCGGCACCGCCTTCAGCGGCATGGCATTGCCCGGCTTCACGTCGGCCTTGGCAGACGCGATCACCGTATCGCCTTCGGAAAGACGCTGCGGAGCCAGGATATAAGCCTTTTCCCCGTCCTCATACTGGATGAGGGCGATGAAGGCTGTCCGGTTCGGATCGTATTCCAGACGCTCGACCGTCGCGGGAATGTCCCACTTGCGGCGCTTGAAATCGACCAGACGGTAGAGACGCTTCGCGCCACCACCCCGCCGGCGGGCCGTGATGCGACCCATATTGTTGCGGCCACCCTTTTTGGTGAGGCCTTCAACCAGTGTTTTCTCGGGGCGTCCCTTGTGCAGAGCGGAGCGATCCACCAGCACCAGGGCACGGCGGCCCGGAGAAGTCGGTTTGAATGTTTTCAAAGCCATCTTACAGACCCGTCGTCACGTCGATCGAGTGACCCTCTGCGAGAGTCACGACCGCTTTCTTCTGGTCATTGCGGCGTCCGGCGATACCCCGAAACCGCTTTGTCTTCCCGTGAACCTTGATGGTGTTCACAGCCGTCACCTTCACCTTGAAGAGCTCTTCGACCGCTTCCGCGATCTCCTTCTTGTTGGCAGAGAGCGGCACGAAAAAGACAACCTTGCTTTCTTCCGAAAGCAGGGTGGATTTCTCGGTGATCACCGGGCTCAGGATCGTGTCGTAATGGCGCGCAGCAGCCGACATCTTAAGCCTCCTTCGCGCTGAGGCGGGCGTGGATCTGTTCCACGGCAGCCTTCGTCAGCACCAGGGTGTCGCGACGCAGCACGTCATAAACATTCAGGCCCTGGGCGGGCAGAACATCGATGCACGGCAGGTTGCGAGCCGCCTTGGCGAAATTCTCGTTCACTTCCGTCCCGGAGATGACCAGGGCGTTGGAAATGCCCAGACCTTCAAACGACGTCCGAAGCGCCTTCGTCTGCGGTGCGTCGAGCGCGGCATCATCAATGATGATCAGCGACTTGGCACCGAGCTTGGCGGACAGCGCATGACGCAGACCCAGCGCACGGACCTTCTTGGGAAGCTCGTGAGCGTGGCTGCGGACGCGCGGACCGTGAGCCTTGCCGCCACCGACGAATTGCGGGGCAGACCGGGCACCGTGACGCGCCGTACCGCCGCCTTTTTGGCGACCGAAACGCTTCTTGGTGCGGTTGATTTCAGAGCGGCCGAGCGTTTTGTGCGTGCCCTGCTGGCGGGAGGCCAGCTGCCACTTCACAACGCGCTGCAGAAGGTCGGAGCGCACCTCTTCAATGCCGAAGACGGCATCGTCGAGATCGATCGCACCGGCGTCTTTCGCCGCGAGGGTTTTGACCTCGATCTTCATGCTTGCGTTCCTTCTTCACCGTCAGCCGCAGCTTCCGGGGCCGCGTTGTCGGCATCAGCCGGAGCAGCCTCGTTCTCAACCACTTCGGTCGGAGCCGGTGCATTCAGTTCGTCCAGCGTGCGGAACTTGCCCGGAACCGGGAGCTCGGCATCGCCGTGACCCTTGACTGCATCACGCAGCTCGACCCAGCCGCCTGCCGAACCCGGAACAGCGCCCTTGACCAGGACAATGCCGCGATCGACGTCAACACGGACGACTTCGATATTCTGCGTGGTCACGCGGACAGCGCCCATGTGACCAGCCATTTTCTTGCCCTTGAAGACCTTGCCCGGATCCTGACACTGACCGGTCGAACCATGCGAACGGTGCGAGATTGACACACCGTGCGTGGCACGAAGGCCGCCAAAACCGTGGCGCTTCATGGCACCTGCAAAACCCTTACCGATCGAAATGCCGGCGACGTCCACTTTCTGGCCCGGAACGAAATGGTCCGCGGTCAGCTCGGAGCCGACTTCAATCAGCGCGTCTTCAGCGACGCGGAATTCGACCAGCTTGCGCTTGGGCGCAACCTTGGCCTTGGCGAAGTGACCGCGCATCGCCTTCGGCGTGCGCTTGGCCTTGGCTTCACCGGCACCCAGCTGGAGCGCGACATAGCCATCCCGGTCGGCGGTCTTGTGAGACACGACCTGGACATTGTCCATGTGCAGCACCGTGCAAGGCACGTGCGAGCCATCTTCGGCGAAAATGCGCGTCATGCCCAGCTTGCGGGCAATCACGCCTGTTCTGCGATCTTCCTGGCGCATAATCTTACGCTCCCAGCTTGATCTCGACGTCCACACCGGCCGACAGGTCGAGCTTCATCAGCGCGTCCACGGTTTGCGGAGTGGGGTCGACGATGTCGAGAAGGCGCTTGTGCGTCCGGATCTCGAACTGCTCGCGCGACTTCTTGTCGATGTGCGGCGAGCGCAACACCGTGAATTTCTCGATGCGCGTCGGCAGCGGAATCGGACCACGGACGTTGGCGCCCGTGCGCTTGGCTGTCGAAACGATCTCCCGGGTGGAATTATCCAGAACCCGGTGATCGAACGCCTTCAGGCGAATGCGGATGTTTTGACGTTCCATCAAACCGATCCCGTTTCTTAACTTTCAAAAAGAGCAAACCGGGGCGGATACCTGCGGCACCGCCCCGGTCGGATAAGTAGTCTACTCGATGATTTTCGAGACGACGCCGGCGCCAACGGTGCGGCCACCTTCACGGATGGCGAAGCGGAGCTTCTCTTCCATGGCGATCGGCACGATCAGCTCGACATTCATTTCGACATTGTCGCCCGGCATCACCATTTCCGTGCCTTCGTTCAGCGTCACGACGCCGGTGACGTCGGTCGTGCGGAAGTAGAATTGCGGACGGTAATTGGTGAAGAACGGCGTGTGACGGCCACCCTCTTCCTTGGTCAGGATATAGGCTTCTGCCACGAATTTGTGGTGCGGCGTGATGGAGCCCGGCTTGGCCAGAACCTGGCCACGCTCGACACCTTCACGATCGACGCCGCGCAGCAGCACACCGACATTGTCGCCGGCCTGGCCCTGATCGAGCAGCTTGCGGAACATTTCAACGCCGGTACAGGTCGTCTTCGAGGTGTCACGAACACCGACGATTTCGATCTCTTCACCAACCTTGACGACACCGCGCTCGATACGGCCGGTCACAACCGTGCCGCGGCCCGAGATCGAGAACACGTCCTCGATCGGCATCAGGAAAGGCTGGTCGATCGGACGCTCAGGCGTCGGGATGTAGTCGTCGACAGCCGCCATCAGCTCAAGGATCTTGTCCTTGCCGATGTGGTCGTCACGGCCT